>NZ_JBWKMB010000018.1:0-88949 GCF_056431025.1 Nitratireductor lacus
GCTTGAACTCGCGGCTAAACTTCCTTCTCTGCATTCACAAACTCCGGTTTCGTCAAAAACACCTTATCTCGGTGTCCACGAAACCGGCAGCAGGCCAGTGCGATGGGGCAGGCGTGGAAGGGTATCAGTGGCGTTCGGATCGAGCGCCGTCTTGTTGGGCAATCTTTTCCGCTACACAGCTTGGCGGAGCTGGCCAATCCATTCTCCAGTCTGAAGCTTGTCGAGGACCTACCTTCGCCACCTGGTGGAGAAGCCCCAGCCAAAGCCCCATGGCAGTGGCTTATGTTTTGCGACAGCGTTCAGGTGCGTGGTTTAAGCAATGCTCTGTCGCTGCTGCCAAAGGAGCGTAGGCAGCGTTACAAGAAGCATCTCGCTGCTCACGGCAAGCCATGGTGGCAACCAGATCAGATTTGGAGCGATTGGCCGGCTGTCGCCAAAAAACTCCTGGAAGTTTAGTTTGTAGTTAGGGTATGGATTGTCGACCTTATTCCGGCGGAATTTCCCGGAAAATAAGTATCTGAAAACACGTGAAAAATTCTTTGCTTCGACGCATGGGGTGCAGCGTCCAGGCGCATTGGATGCTCTTTTAGGAAAGGGTTGGAGTGGTGCTGTTGTCGGTGCAATTAATTGCACACAGTAAGCGACATTTGTCAGTAGACAGGAAACTAATCCATATACAGTTTGACCCCAGCGTGCTTTACCCGTCGTATTGATGTTCGTATGCGAGGAATGCAGTGATCATCAGCTTGTTCAAGAATTGGTGGCTGACTTGGCGAGAGGTAGCCGGGCATTGGCAGAACCTGCGACACTATTTTAAACCGGCTGTTGTCAAAGCATTCATCGGTTGGTTTGCCCTGGCCCCGATCGCACTAAGCATAATCGAGGATTTTCCCGAAACAGTCCCAATTCAGTTGGGGAAGCAGTCTTACGTCCTACAGTTGGCGCTCCCGTTCAATTGGTATCTGCTTTGGTTCGCTTCACTGGCGTATTTTATCGCATTCGTGACATACCAAATAGCTTGCCCACGCTTCGTTCGTGAGTTTCCTAATTTCGCTGAGTTTCTGAAACAATCCCACTCACCCCGTTTTCTTACCTGGGAGTTGAGCCGCGTCTGGCGAGCAGAACTTGATCGTAAACGCATTGCGCAGCGTCTTATAGAAAAGAAAATTGCGACTAGAGTGGAGGGGCCTGCGCCCAAGCACAATCCCAGTGTGTTGGAACGTGGCACTGTTTTCGTGTTTGAGTGGGATGATGTATTTTGGGAGGTTGTCGCTCACGACGACGATAACGAAAATCGTCAGAGAGAATTATTTTGGGAGATATTCGGCCCTGCCGCGAGATACGGTATGATGCGGCGGAACATTACGTGGGCTGCATTAACCGTTTCGTTTTTTTTGGTATTTATAGTCGTTTTCCAGCAAATCTACTTCGTATTAAAGTTCCTTCTATTCGGCTAAACGTGAGAAATTACAAGTACGCACTAAGCATTACGAGCCAAGTCCCTTTCTGTAGCGTACCTATCCGCCTGGACGCGTTTGACCGCTGCCAGTTCGCGTGCGCCTACTGTTTCGCTAAAGCCAGGGGAGGGGCCAGGGGAATGAGCGCAGCATCAGCTGCATCCCCTACAGCAATTCGAAACCGTTTAAAGCGGGTGGCGGAAAATCAAATCGCAAGCGCACTCGATGAGATGCTTGCCAAAGGGGTTCCGATCCAGTTCGGAGGTATGACCGATCCATTCTCGCCATTGGAGCAAAAGCATGGTGTAGGGCTGAGAATTCTTCAGACCCTGGCCGAGTACGACTATCCTACGCTCATCAGCACCAAAAGCACTCTGCTGCAATCTCCCGTGTACCTAGACGTTCTCAAACGAGGGAACTTTTATGTACGAATTTCTTACACTGGCGCACCAGCCGAGTTGGCGAGACAGCTCGAAAAGCAAGTTCCCGCGCAAGAGGAGCGGTTGCACCTTGTGACTTCTCTTGCAGAGCAAGGAATACCTGTCTCATGCAGACTGCAACCGTTACTGATAGGGGCAGAAGAGGATGCGGTATCTCTGATAAAGAAATTGGGTCAGCGAGGTGCTCGGCACGTTTCCGTGGAATATCTTAAGTGGCCAGTAGAGCACACCGGTCATCATAGCAAGTTGCTCGACCGGCTGCTTCCTGGAATGCGAAGTGCATATCAAAACTTCGGGGCCTCTCGTGTCGGGCGTGAGTATGTACTGCCTGCTGAGATTAAGCTGGCAAATCTGCTCAAAATTCGTGCTGTAACGAAAAACAGCGGGATGCTCTTCGGGTTTGCAGATAATGATCTCTTACACCTGAACGACTTCAGGGCGTGTTGCAACGCCTCAGATATATTCTTGCGTGACGCTCACTTTTTTGACGCCACCATCTTAGGCGCGATAAAACGCGGATTGCCCAATGGAGAAATTCGCTTCTCCGATGTTCACAATAGCTGGTGTCCGGTCAAAAGTATCAATAACTATTTAAACTCCAGGTCGAGGCCAAGCCCGCGTAAAAAAGCGGTAAAGTCTGAATGGGAGGATTACCTTCGCGAAAAATGGAACGGTCCCCCCATCAGAGGTGGGCCCTCATCATTCTGGGGAATTAAGTTGGCTGGCCAGAAAGACCAATCAGGCGACTCGATCTACGTGCCATCCACATCACTGATGGATGTGATGAACTGCACTTCTGATTGAAATGCAGAATGCATGCTGTCGAGTAGCGCACCATAATTAGATAGCAGCGCCCCTTGTGCAATGTAAGCGGTGCCTCTTGCACACTGACGAAACATCTGTTCGCGCCAGGGTCATCGCCTATTCGACAAAGCGCTTGCAGCAATCAGCCTAGTGAGAGGTCCCTGACGCCTCATGTTTGGCATCGTTCGCTATCTGCGCCAGTGTCGTGGCGGCGTACTTCGCAATAAGATGGGCCTCTGCAGCAGCATGCGCGTTTTCCAGCACAGAATTCGATGCGCGCTCGACTGGGCAGGTTGGGTGATCTCGTGAGATGGGAGCGGCGAGGATAGGGCCCTTTGTTAGAGCGAGCTGGACGTCAAGCACAGTGACCTCATCAAGCGATCGGGTCAGTTTCCAACCGCCTCCTCGGCCACCTTCGGACTCGACGATCCCATCGTCGCGGAGTGCTCCAAGCGTGCGGCGCACAACAACAGGATTTGTGTTGAGCATTAACGCAATTCGTTCTGACGTTTCCCTGCCACCGAGTAGTCCCATGTGAACCAGCACATGCAGCATTCTGGCCAGCCGACCGTCGGTCGTCATTCCGCACCTTTCTGCAACAATAATAGTTACGGTATGTTGACATTCGCTCTAAGCGTAACACATATTGTTACGCGATAGAAGGAGCGCAAATGCAACGCCGCCAGTTTCTGATTTTCTCGCCGGTCGTGTTTGCCTTTCCCTCAATCGCCCTGCCAGCAATTCAGGAGGCGTCCGTGAAAGAGACACTTATCAAGACCCGCACGATCAACATGAGCATCCTCGATGCCGGTGAAGGCCTGTTGGTTCTCTTCTGCCACGGTTTCCCTGAGACCAAATACGCATGGCGACACCAGATTGATGCACTCGCAAAAGCTGGTTACCGCGCTGTTGCGCCGGATATGCGAGGCTATGGCAGTTCCGACGCGCCGGAACATACGGATCAATACACGGTATTTCACGCGGTTGGCGACCTGGTGGCACTGCTTGATGCGCTTGGTGAGCAACAGGCCGTCGTCGTCGGTCATGATTGGGGTGCTACAATTGCATGGCAAGCCGCGCTGATGCGGCCAGATCGGTTCCGTGCTGTCGTCGCACTCAGCGTGCCGATGATGGGACAGCCGCCGGTGCCGCCATCGAAGATTTTCCCGCGGACCGAAGATGCACTTTTCTACACGCTGTATTTTCAAGAACCCAAGCTCGCCGATGAGGAGTTTAACCGCGATGTGAGCTTGACTCTCCGCAAGCTCATTTTCGCAGCGAGCGGGGAAGCAGGCCGACGTGAGCCAGGCGACGGAACACCCAATCCATTCGGAATGGTCGCGAAGAGCACCGGGTTGCTGGCGAGCCTCCCAACTCCCGCCAAGCTGCCGGACTGGCTCCCCAGCCGCGAATTCGAACAAATGGTCAGAGCCTTCGAGTTGACAAGCTTCACCGGAGGATTGAACTACTATCGCAACCTTGATCGCAACTGGGAACTGCAGCAAGCCTACGTCGGCCAGCAGGTCCAGGTGCCGGCGCTTTTCATGATCGGCGAACGCGATACTGGCCTCGCCATACCCGGCATGGATCAGATTATTGCTGCAATGCCGAACCTGGTTCCTGGCTTACGAGGCTCCCATGTTCTTCGAGGCGCGGGCCATTGGCTTCAGCAAGAGCGAGCGAAGGAAGTATCGGAGTTAGCGATCAAGTTTCTGGGCGAGCTGTAGACCTCCCGGATCGGATTGCCTCTCGTCTGGCCGAAACTCCCTTTGCTCATCCATGGAAAGCCGATCACAGATCAGCGATGACAGGGCATCGTGGGGGCAGAACACCGCTTACTTGTGCAATTAATTGCACAAGGGATTTCCTCCAGCTTTGTGGTGAACCGGACCCCAGCGCAAAGTCTTGGCAAGCTTCATTGGGCGCATTTCTTCAGCCCACGCGATATCCATTCATTGGGGACTCCGGCTTTGATATGCTCATACTCGTCGCGGACGACAAAGGGACGAGGGTCTGGAAATCCACCTGCGCCCATAGCGGCTCCATTCAAGCCATACACAACTCCGCCGCCGTCATATTGGATTGTCACCATCGGCCTCCCCGTCTCGCTGTCGACAAAGCAGCGAACGATGGCTGACTCAAACCGGTAATAGGGCCAACGTTCCCCGTACTCATCGCGGGACACACGAAATCCAGGCCCATACTCGCTCACATCAAGGAGGTCATTGCTGCCAAGCTGGGTGAGGTCGAGAATCTTCGCCGATGGCTGGACGCTTTCCCCTCTCTTGGAGGTGACATACCCCAATGCCGTCAGCGCAACCAGTAAAGTCACCCACAGCTGCCATTTCGGAGTGGTAGCCTTGTCGGATTTCAAGCGTTGAAAGACCCCCTGCTGCGGTTTGCTGGCTTCTTCCTCCAGAAGTTTCTTGGCAAGCTCATACTCTTCGGCGGAAATCTCTCCGCTGGCTCTCATGCTGCGCAGTTTAACTAAGCTCATGGCACCCTTACTCCGCATTAAGTCCGGTCGGACATTCAAATCCGTATAGTTATCCGTACTCCAGAAAACTTTCGGAGAAGTATCTGTTTAAAGTTGCCAACCCGTATTTCACTACGGGTGAATGGACACCAAGCAGAAACTGGGCCTTCGCCTCCGAGCTATCCGCAAGGAACGGCATCTGACCCAAGAAGAGCTGGCTTCACGAATGGGGCGCTCGGTTGACGCATTGTCAAATATTGAACGTGGGAAAAGCCTGCCGAGCTTCGGTACGATAGAACAGCTTTGCAGGGTCCTCGATGTCCCGCTCAAGACGCTGTTCGACTTTGAAAGCACACCAATGTCGCATCGCAAAACCCAGATGCTCGAGGAACTCCAGACGATCGCACGCGGTTTGACCGAAGCAGACCTACAACTGGCGCTTGATCAGATTAAGGTGCTCAGCCGTCGAAGGGGGATACAGCGATCCAAGGTTTAGCTGAACACACCCCAGTGTTTTTGATGCTCTGGGCCATGGCTTTGCGGCTGCTGCTTTTCCAAGCTTGGTCATCATGATCGGCAGGGGGCGTCAAATCAGGGTCTACAAGGATGGCCTCTCCTCGCGCAGGTAAAGGAATGAGGCTGCCGCGCATCTGTTGGGATCTCCACATGCTCATTCTATCGTATCTCGGTCACGATCATTGGTGAGACGGTGAGCGGCGCCCGTAGATCATACCCTGTTCGCCCCTGCCGGTTTCGCTGGTAGGGGCGTTTTTTGCATTGCGGCAGAATGATGATATCCAGCGGACTGTGATCGATGGCGGCGAGGTACTCAGCTAAGGAACGCTCAATGATCGTTTGGCAGTGGAACATCTTCGGTTCTTCCAATCAGGGTGGGGCAACGTGGACGCACATGCTCACTGTATTTGTGCTGTTGAGCGCGGTGTCTCCGAATACCTTATTGTTCGCGCAGGGCTTGGATAGCGATGAAGCGATCGACACCATCGTCGGGTCGGACGTTAAGACCGAACGGACGCAGGCAAAAGCCGATGCAGCGCGAATTGTGGCGGCGATTTCCAACACGCATGAGAATGCGGAGCGTGTTCGGAAGACATTTAACCTCGACGAATTGGACATCGTTTTCGTACCCGACATTGATGAGGAGAAGACGCCGATAGACGACGCGCTACTGAAACACGAAACTGAAATCGCCGTTTTGCGAGAGTCAATCGAAGGCAGTGCTCTTTTCTATCACGCCGTGGACTCCCGTTCGATCTTGCTGCGCGACATCATTGCGATGGAGTATGGCGACGGTGGTAAGGTAACGATATTTGTGCGCGGAGAGCCCACGGGCCGCAACTGATGACTCAGTCAGCCTTTTATTCGAATAGAGACGTGAATTGCCGACCTACGGACGAAGGCTCGCGTTGCCGCCTGGCGGAGACAACGCGTGTGAACTAGTCTTGGTCGAGTAAAGGCAGGCTATTGCTCTTGCTGAGCTTCAACTTGCTCGGCTCGGGCCTTTTCCTCCGCAGCTTTGATTTCCTCTGCCGTTGCAGGCTTTGGTTCGGCAATATCTGCATCAGCCGGCATTGGCTGGTAAGCTGATCGATCAAAGTCATCCAGGGCTTTCAACGCTTCGGCATTGGTTTCAATGACCAGCCACCGGTTACCGTCCAACTCGGCCCAACTTGCCACATCGTATTGTAGTGCGACTTCTTTCTGGCCGATGCCTAAAAATCCGCCGACGCCAACAATGACTGCATCAACCTCACCATCTTCACTGATCACGAGGTCGTTCACCTTTCCGATGTTCTGCGCATCCTCTCCCTGGCCGCTGTACACGGATTTGCCGATTATGTTAGATGCAAGAAATCCAGATGCACGCACAACCATTTCGACTTCAGGCTGAACCGGAACAGGTTCCGTTGGGGCAGGGTTGGTCGTCTGAGCGATTGAATTGCTCGCCAACAGGCCGACAGCTGCGCTGGTTATCAGCAGTTTCCTGATCATGCTCAATTCTCCTACTGTCATGGGCGTGCCCGGCGGGAATAGATTTGCGGGCAATCGTACCCACCCACTCAACTCAGATGGTCTGGATCGAGTTCCATATAGCCATTCACAACTTGTTCTGGCTCGTCTGGGCAAGAGATTGACGAACCCCTGAAACGAATACCCCGCCTAGCAGTACGGGGGGCAAGGCGGGGCTTCAAAAATGGCGCGTACTCAGAACCAATCGCGCAATGAGGATATTGGCCCTGGCATGGTAAACGATTGATGAACCATCATAAGAATACTGAACCGCGCCGGGTTTGCCGGAGGCTCCAACTCCTGAGTAGGATGGAGCACGATGAGCAAAACGACGAACAAGTTTTCCCTTGAAGTCCGCGAACGGGCGATTCGCCTTGTGCTGGACAATGAAGGCCAGCACGGCTCTCGCTGGCAGGCGATCGTATCAATTGCGGTGAAGATCGGCTGCTCAGCGCACACGCTGTACGAATGGGTCAAGAGATCCGAGGTTGATAGTGGTGCGCGGGCCGGTATCCCGGCGGAAATGGCCGAGAAGATGAAGGCCCTGGAGCGGGAGAACCGTGAGCTTCGTCAGGTCAACGATATCCTGCGCAAGGCATCAGCATATTTTGCCCAGGCGGAGCTCGACCGCCCATTGAAGCGATGATTTCCTTCATCGATGAACATCGCCCGGTGTTCGGGGTCGAGCCGATTTGCAGAGTTCTGCCAATTGCCCCGTCGACTTTTTACGAGAATATCGCCAAGCGGGTGGACGTGGATCGTCTGTCGTCCCGCGCTCGCCGCGATATCGCTCTGAAGATCGAGATACGCCGTGTCTTTGAGGAGAACTTCCGGGTCTATGGTGTGCGCAAGGTCTGGCGGCAATTGCAGCGGGAGGGTTTCGATGTTGCCCGCTGCGCGGTGGCACGGCTTATGAGGGCTATGGGGCTTCAGGGGATCATTCGTGGCAAACCGGTCAAAACGACGTTCCCGGACAAGTCGGCCCCCCAGTCCGCTCGACCGTGTGAACCGCCAATTCAAGGTACCGGCGCCGGACAGGCTCTGGGTTTCGGACTTCACGTATGTTGGCCACTTGGCAGGGCTTCGTCTACGTCGCCTTCGTCATCGACGCATTTGCCCGGCGTATCGTCGGCTGGCGCGTCAGCCGGACGGCGCATGCGACCTTCGTTCTCGATGCCCTGGAGCAGGCGCTTCATGATCGGCGTCCCGCCTACGGCGGCGGCCTCGTGCACCACTCCGACAGGGGAGTTCAATACGTGTCCATTCGCTATTCCGCGCGACTGGCCGAGGCCGGGATCGAACCGTCGGTCGGCAGCGTCGGTGATTCTTATGACAATGCCCTCGCCGAAACGATCAACGGTCTCTTCAAGGCCGAGGTCATTCATCGGCGCGGGCTGTGGCGAAGCTTCGAAGCCGTCGAGTTCGCAACACTCGAATGGGTCGACTGGTTCAATCACCGGCGCTTGCTGGAGCCCATAGGAAACATCCCTCCGGCTGAAGCTGAGGAACAATATTTCGCCATGCTGGATCAAACGGCCGTGGCCGCATAACTTAAACCAAATGGCTCCGGCAAACCCGGCGCGGTTCAATACCGATGGAGAGTGGCTGGCAGCTCAGGGAAGACTTCGGAACTAATCGGTAAAGAAACGGCGTATCAATCATTCCCCTGGCACTATTCACATTCACCTGAACAGCAATTCGAACACGCCATAGATAATGGCGACGGTCGCGAAGGATGTAGCGATGCAGACCAAAAGCAGCGGCCAGTTCATCTTGTGACGCCTCAATTCCGAAAATTCCTGTCTCACTTCTACCCCGTCAAATAAATCGCTACAGCGTAGATCGATGCGATCATTACGACGGCGAACAGTGCGCTGACGAAAACCACCTTCCATTCCCTCGATTTGTAGCCCTCCTGCCGGTTATTACGTGCCGGAAACGAAACATCGGTCTTGAGGGAACGCCGACAGCATTGAATGTATCTTGGATAGAACCCAGGCGTGATCTCATTTCAAGCCGAATTGCGCCTTCTGGATAAGCCTATCGTTCTGGAACATCGCATTCACGTTCCCGCCCAGGCTATTTCCCTCCCACATCATCATGATGGTTTTGAAGCTGCCCATTTCGGAACTGCTCATTTCCTCTCCTTCGCAGCCGAGGACATCTACCGCTTGTCGGTATCTCATCCCCGTTTCGAGGGCATCATACTGGGCCTTTGTGACTGTGCAGTCGGAAGCAAATGCGGGGCTGGATAGGACCGCGAGCAAGAGTGAAATGATGATGCGCATGAGTTCCCCCTCTAATCGTCTTCCTCTGCCAAATCTTTGATTTCGATTTCGCCGGCGTCAAAGCCTCGTTGCTCTCGGGCGGTAATATTTCTGCCCGGTACCTGAAGCGCAAGCCAACCGGTGGCTGGCAGCGCTGCATTCACCAGATCATTATGGGTTGCAGAGGACTGTAACGCATCTCAATTGCGGCCTTCGAATAGCCGCGAATTCTCCGGTCTCCCATTTTTGAAGGCTAATGCAGCAAGGGGCTAGGATCAGTGGCGTCGCACTAGGATATTGATATTAAGTGATAATTTGTCAGGCTTAGATATGTATCCCATGTAGTCGGAGTTCGTTGTGCCAGATAAATCGTCCGAGTTTGAACAGAAGGTGGAGTTCATAGCCAATTTCCTTGGCGACAACTTTTTGAGGGCGGCCAGAGGATTGCGGGAACTGCAGGACGAGCGTCCTGATATCTTCCTGAAGGTCGCCCAACTCGCGGGGCTCAGCAACCGCAAGGCATATGCTCTTGCCCGGATCGCTCGACAGTTTGAGAATGTGCCGGAGCAACGATTGTTCGTCATCGGCTGGACGAAGCTACAGATCATCGGTCGCTACCTGACAGAGAACAATTCTGAGTATCTGCTTCAACTGGCTGAGCAATTCACGGCACACGATCTTGAAGTCCAGTTGCGAGGAGAGACACCGGTCCAGGACGCTCGTGTGGTTCAGCTCTATCTATCGCAAGGTGACTACGCTCGGCTTCGAGAGATGTTGATCTCGTTCGGGGCCATGCCGAGCGGCAATGGGCTTGCGAAGATGGAGGACGCGCTGATGAAGCTGGTAGAGAAAGTCGCGCCGCAGGGTTGATGTCAAGCGCGCGTAAGATGGTCGGCTGCGCGCGCATGTGGCACGCTGGGAGGCGGGAGGTACTCAATTTATGAAGGAGGCCATGATGTGTGGCTGGCGATGCCGAAGTCGGCGACTAAATTCTGAAGGGCGATCCAGACAAGGCATTGAGCTGGACGACGAGCTCCGTCGGGTCCAGCATGACCTGACTGTCATCAAGTGGCTGACAGTATTCTCACTGGGGTTGACGGTAATTCTTCTAGCAGCAGATTTCTAGGGCACAGCCGGCATCTGATGCTTCCATCGGGAACACGAGCGTGGTATACACGTGATTGACTCAGGCTGCGTAAGTGACTGAATTTCTTTATGATGGGTGCCCGAGGATGATCATCCCCTTGGCTCCACCAATTCTCCTCTGAAATTCCGACAGATCGACCGCTCCTTCGGGGCGCCCCTTCGCGCACCTTGATCCGCAGGGAAAATCGGGCAATCGTGCCGGCGGCACCATGCCGCCTGGGGAGCACCGGTTGAACTGGATTGGATGTCATGAGTGATCTGATTGTCTGGACGTATGACTGGGTTCCTGAGGGTCCCCGCGGTTTTGTGCGCGACTTAAGGCTGAGATGGGCATGCGAGGAGGCCGGATTGGCCTACGCCGTTCGCACCGTCCCCTTCAAAGATCGCGGACCGGAACATTTCGCGCACCAGCCCTTCGGTCAGGTTCCGTTTCTGAGTGACGGTGAACTTGAACTGTTCGAGAGCGGCGCATGCCTGCTGCATCTGGCCCGGAAAAGCGAAAAGCTGATGCCGCGCGACCCCGCCGGGGAAGCGCAGACCCTGCAATGGCTGGTTGCCGCGCTCAACTCGGTCGAAATGGTTTCGGTCCCCTGGTGGTTTCTGGAAGTGAGGGGCGCAGAGCAGAATCATCTGACCGGCTGGCTGGAAAGCCGCCTTGGCCATATGGAAAACGTACTCGCTGAACGGGAATGGCTGGCAGCCGACCGTTTCACGGTCGCCGATCTGCTTATGGCTGATGTCCTGCGCATCGCCAAGGTCCGGTCATTCGGTGAGCGCCCGGCAACGGAAGCCTATGTAACGCGGATCACGGACCGGCCCGCTTTTAAAAAAGCCCATGCGGACCAGATGGCGCATTTCGCAAAAGCCGATTGAGCAAAGGGGCGAACCGGTCGGATGGTCGGTCGTCGGCGCAGACTGACGACCGTCGAGCATCTTCTGAGCGGTTTGACCCCGGCCCGGCCCCTGTCCGGTCAAGTACAGCGGACAGACTTCGTGCGCACTTGACGATCACGCCCTTTCATTCCTAACAGTATTTTTCTTGTACACATGAGGATCAGACATGTCCGAAGCCGCCACGCGCAAACCCGCCGAACGCAAGCGCGGTTCCGGCGTACAGTTCGTCTACAACGTGCTGCGTGACGAAATACTGGACCTCGCGCTGGCGCCGGGTACACCGATCGACGAAATCCAGCTTGCGCAGCGTCTTTCCATGTCGCGCACGCCCATTCGTGAGGCGCTGGTGCGTCTGGCCGGTGAGGGGCTGGTCACGACCCTGCCGAACCGTTCGACCGTGGTCGCCAATATCGACTTCCTGAACCTGCACACATTCTTCGATGCGCTGACCTTGATGTATCGCGTGACGACGCGGCTCGCCGCCCTCAATCATCAGGCGGACGATCTCGTCACGATCCGCGCCCGTCAGGCCGAGTTTGCCAAAGCCGTCGAGGAACAGGACGCGCTGGCGATGATCGCCACCAATCGCGAATTCCATGCGGCCATCGCCGCGGCGGCCCGCAACCCCTATTATGAAAGCCTGTTTCTGCGCCTGCTCGATGAGGGGCGCCGGCTGCTTCGGCTTTATTATTCCTCGTTCAACGATCAATTGCCAAAACGCTACGTTGTCGAGCATGAGGACATGATCGCGGCCATTGAGGCGCGCGATGTGGAAAAGGCCGATGCGCTGGCCAATGAACACGCCGACCAGATCGTTGAGCAGATTCGCAACATGATCGCCCGCGACCATCGCCAGAAGATCGCGCTTTAGCATCAAAACCCAGGAAAACGCTCCGCCTCTGAAATACAGCAGTGCTGTTGCGCGAAAATTTGTGTCGACAAAAAAAATACAAGTGATATTTTGCCGATGATCCAAACTGTGAGCGGCCGGCTGCGGATGCATTGCGGCGCACGAGATCAGGCATTTGAAGGAGATCGGCATGACCAATCATATTTTCTCGGGATGCATTCCCGCCCTGATGACCCCCTGCAAGGCTGATCGCAGCCCGGACTTCGATGCGCTGGTGCGCAAGGGCAGGGAGCTGATCGCAGCCGGCATGCGCGCCGTGGTCTATTGCGGTTCCATGGGCGATTGGCCGCTTCTGACTGACGCGCAGCGCATGGAAGGTGTTGCCCGGCTGGTTGAGGCCGGCGTGCCGGTCATCGTCGGCACGGGTGCGGTGAACACGGCAAGCGCCGTGGCCCATGCGGCGCACGCGGCCGAGGTCGGTGCCGAGGGTCTCATGGTCATCCCGCGTGTCCTGTCGCGCGGCAGCTCGCCGGCCGCGCAGCGGAACCACTTCAAGGCCATTCTTTCGGCTGCGCCCGATCTGCCGGCGGTGATCTATAACAGCCCCTATTACGGGTTTGCCACCCGGGCGGACCTCTTCTTCGCCCTGCGTGCCGAGCATCCCAACCTGGTCGGCTTCAAGGAGTTCGGCGGCGCAGCCGATCTGCGCTATGCAGCGGAGAACATCACCAGCGGCGACCCTGACATCAAGCTGATGATCGGTGTCGACACCACGGTCTATCACGGCTTCGTCAACTGCGGCGCCGATGGTGCCATCACCGGCATCGGCAATGTGCTTCCCCGCGAAGTCCTGCATCTCGTCGCGCTGAGCCAGGCCGCTGCGGCCGGTGATGCGGATGCGCGTCAGCGGGCTTCCGAGCTCGATGCAGCGCTTGCAGTGCTCTCCTCTTTCGATGAGGGGGCGGATCTCGTTCTCTACTACAAATACCTTATGGTGCTGAACGGAGACGAGGAATACCGCCTGCACTTCAATGAGACGGATGAACTCTCGGAGAGCCAGCGTGGCTATGCCGAAGCCCAGTACAAATTGTTCCGCGACTGGTACGCGAACTGGAGCAAGCTGCCGGGCGCAGTGGCAAAATACGCAGCTTGACCCTGTGGAAGAGCCCTCCCGGACCGGGAGGGCTCCTGTGTTTAAACGGCGTCGAGCCCTTTTTCGCGCAGGCGCTCGAGCAGCGCCATTTCTTCGGCAGTGAGGCGGATGCCTTCGGCAAGCGCCTTCTCCCGAGCGGCAAACCGGCGCTGAGAGGGCAGTCGCGCGCCCTGGCCGACCATGGCCTCGAACAGGGTCTCGGCTCGCGCCATCGGATCGCCCGCCCGTCCCTGTGCGAAACGGGCCGGGTCGAAGGCGAGGATCAATTCGCCATGGGCCGGTGCCAGAGCGGTGGTGCCGAGCGCTTCCAGCGCTTCCGGGCTCGTCAGATCGCCGATCATCACCCCGGCCAGCAGCTCGATCATGGTCGAGATGGCCGATCCCTTGTGCCCGCCAAACGGTAGCATCGCACCATTGAGCGCGGCTTCCGGGTCTGTCGTGGGTTTTCCGTCCGTGTCGATCGCCCAGCCTTCCGGCAGGGGCTTGCCGGCACGGCGATAAA
This sequence comes from Nitratireductor lacus, assembly GCF_056431025.1. Taxonomy (NCBI): domain Bacteria; kingdom Pseudomonadati; phylum Pseudomonadota; class Alphaproteobacteria; order Hyphomicrobiales; family Phyllobacteriaceae; genus Nitratireductor; species Nitratireductor lacus. The sequence continues at coordinate 14,018 of NZ_JBWKMB010000018.1, forward strand.
GCTCGATCTCGCCGCGTGCCGCAACGCTGGTGGCGAAGTCGAACACATAGGGGGTCCTGCCGGGCCGTGGCCACCCAAAGGCGAACGGGTTGGTGCCCAGAAGCGGGCCGCTGCCGCCGGAAGGGGCAACGCTGGCATAGCTCGGGCACATGGCCATCGCGGCAAGCCCATGCGCGGTCAGCGCCTCGATCTCGGGCCAGAGAGCCGAAAAATGTGTGCAGTCGTTGATGACCAGGGCCGCGAGCCCGAACTGCCGGGCCTTTTCGGCCAGCACCGGGGCGCCGAGCTCGAAAGCGGCATTGGCAAAGCCGCCCTTCGCAGCAACGCGCACAATGGCGCTGTCATCGCTGGTCAGTTCAGGCTCGGCATCCGGCACGACCTTGCCGGCCTTGATGGTGCGCAGGCAGCCCTCGACACGGTAGACGCCGTGGGATTTGCAGGCGTCGCGCTCTCCCGCCACGATTGCCCGTGTGAGCGCGCCCGCATGGAGCGGCGACAAGCCTCCCTTGCGCATGATCGCCTCGACAATGTGCTCGAGGTCGCCGATGGCCAGCGTGGTCTCGGTCATAAAATATCCTTTCCTCCGGTTGCCGGGTTGCAATCTTGCATACATTTTGTATGCAGATGGCAGCCTATGCAAGATGCAGGAGTCATAACCCAGCGCTTCCTGCCTGCGCCAGATGATCCGAAACTCAAATTGAAGGAGGGGACCGATGCCCTTCATCCCACACGGAAAGCACCTGATAGCCGGCGAGTGGACCGCTGGCGGCGACACATTCGCATCGTCCCCGGCGCATGGTCCGGCGCATCGCTTTGCGATGGGCACGGTCGACCTCGTGGATCGTGCGGTTCAGGCGGCTGAAGCTGCTTTCGAGGCCTATTCGCGTCGCACGCGTCAGGAACGTGCTGCGTTTTTGGAGGCCATCGCCGATGAGATTGAAGCCCGTGGCGCCGAAATCACCGAGATCGGCACGCAGGAAACCGGTCTCCCCGCCGCGCGTCTCGAAGGAGAGCGCGGCCGCACATCCGGCCAGCTTCGCCTCTTCGCAGCCCACATCCGCAAGGGGGATTATCTCGACCGTCGCCACGACGAGGCTCTGCCGGATCGCCAGCCCGCGCCGAGGCCTGAACTGGTGATGGTGCAGCGTCCAATCGGCCCGGTTGCCGTTTTCGGCGCATCCAATTTCCCGCTCGCATTTTCGACGGCGGGCGGCGATACGGCCGCCGCGCTGGCGGCTGGCTGCCCGGTCGTGGTGAAAGGGCATGAAGCGCATCCGGGAACCGGTGAGATCGTCGCCGAGGCGATCAGGGCAGCCATCGAGAAATGCGGCATGCCGGCTGGCGTGTTCTCGCTCATCCAGGGTGGCGACCGCAGCGTCGGCCAGGCGCTGGTGCTGCACCCGCTGATCAAGGCCGTTGGCTTCACGGGCAGCCTGGCGGGCGGCCGTGCGCTGTTCGACCTGTGTGCGGCACGACCGGAGCCCATTCCGTTTTTCGGCGAACTGGGATCGATCAATCCGATGTTCGTTCTTCCGCACGCTCTCGAAGCGCGGAGCGAGGAGATCGGGCGTGGCTGGGCTACATCCCTGACCATGGGCGCGGGACAGTTCTGCACCAACCCCGGCATTGCGATTGTGATGGATGGCAAGGCAGCCGACCGTTTCGCGGACGCTGCGGCAGACGGGCTGAAGCAGGTGGATGCACAGGTGATGCTGACCGACGGCATCGCGAAGGCGTTCAATGCGGGACGTGATCAGGTTGCGCAAAGCGGTGCGGCGCGCCCGGTGATGGTGGCCGAAGCGGAGGGGCGCAAGGCTTCGCCGGCGCTCTTTGAGACCACGGCAGCGGAGTTCCTTGCAAACCCGCAGCTTCATCACGAGGTCTTTGGCCCGCTCGGACTGGTGGTGCGCGCTGGCACTGCCGAAGAGGTGGAGGCTATCGCCCGCGCTCTGGAAGGGCAGCTGACCGTGACGCTGCACCTCGACGAAGGCGACGTCGCTGCGGCCCGGGCGCTTCGCCCCGTTCTTGAGCGCAAGGCGGGACGGCTGCTCGTCAACGGGTTCCCGACCGGCGTAGAGGTGGTCGATTCCATGGTTCATGGCGGCCCCTATCCGGCCAGCACCAATTTCGGCGCCACCAGCGTCGGGACGCTTTCCATCAGGCGCTTCCTGCGCCCGGTCTGCTACCAGAACATGCCAGCGGCCCTTTTGCCGGAGGATGCGCTGGGCTGACCCCGCGGGACTGTCATTGCAACGATGGCGAGGCGTGGCACACGGCGATGTGTGCCGCGCCTTCTTGTTTCTGGTAGAGCGATCCGACAGTGCGGAAGGGTGCAAAGCCGCTTAAAAAATTTAATTATTTTTTTTGTCGACATGGAGAATTGGAGATGTATAAATTTTGAGTGCATCCCGGACGGGTTCACCGGGTCTAAAAATAACAATGGAGGAGTTGAGATGTTTCTCAGCCTTAAGCGATTGGCCCTTGCAGGGGCCGTGGCGTTTGCGACGTTTGGCGCGCAGGCGCAGGAAGTGACCTGGCGCGTTCCGACGTCTGTGCCAGAGGGGTCGCCTTTCTACGTGAACTTTCTCGAGCGTTTTGCCGACAATGTGGGTCTCCTGACCGATGGTGCTGTCGAAATCCAGCCTTTTGGTGCAGGCATTCTGGTGCCGGCGCTGCAGGTCTATGACGGCGTCAAGGACGGCATTGTCGAAGCAGGTCACTCGACACCGAGCTATCTGGTCAATCAGGATCCGGTGAACGCGATTTTTGCCGGTTTCCCCGGCGGCATGGGCCCCGAAGCCTATTCCACCTGGATCTTTGAAGAGGGCGGCAAGGAAAAGCTCGCCGAGATCCGTGCGGAAGAAGGCCTGAAGTCGCTCGTCGTGGGCATCGGCTCCTCCGAGATCATGGCGCATGCCAACAAGCCGATCAAAAGCGCGGCCGATCTCAAGGGCCTGAAATACCGCACCTCCGGCCCCTGGGCCGAGGTGATGCGCGACTATTTCGACGCGGTGCCGACCGTTGTGCCCCCGGGTGAAATCTACACCCTGCTGGAGCGCAAGGGCGTCGATGCCATCGAATGGGGTCCGCCATCGGGCAACCTGCCGGAGGGCTTCCACGAGGCCGCACCCTATATCGTCGTGCCGGGCGTCCATCAGCCCACCTTCCTCTGGGAAGTCGTGGTCAAGCAGGAAACCTGGGATGCGCTTGACGAGGCGCTCAGGGCGAAGATCGAAGCGGCCGCCGAGCTGACCACGCTTCAGTCGCTGGTCCACTTCTACGATCAGGACATGAAGGCGATGGAGACGCTTCGCGCCAGCAAGGCCGAGGTGATCGAGCTCGATGCTGCCTTCCAGAAAGAGCTATCCGATGCGGGCCGTGACTGGATCAAGAAAACCGCCGAAGCCCAGAAGGCCGAAGGCAAGCCCCGCATGGCCGAAATCCTTGAAGGCTACCTCGCCTATGAGGACCGCTGGGCCGAACAGAGCGGCTATCTGATCCGCAACGAAAAGTAAGCCGGCGGGAGGCGATCTTGAAACATGCTCTTCTCGCGGTCGCGGATCGAATTTCGGCAAGTCTGAACATCGTCGCGCAGGCGATGGTGCTGATCCTGATCGCCTCCATGCTCTACGAAGTGGTGGCGCGCTACATATTCGGCGCGCCAACGCTATGGGCCTTCGACATCGCTTATATGAGCACCGGCGTGCTCTTCGTTCTGGGCGCGGCGCAGGCCCTGCGCGAAGACGCTCATGTGCGGATCGATTTTCTGTCGTCGCGCATGCCCAAACGGGTGCGCGGCGCGATCGATGGCCTGGCCTTTCTTGTCGTCCTTTTTCCGGTCTTCGTGTGGCTTGCATCCATCGCCGGCCAGCGCGCCTGGCGCGCCTGGATGACCGGCGAGGTGGAGCATGTCAGCCCCTGGGCGCCATTGATGTGGCCCTTCTACAGTGCGCTGGCGATCGGGCTTTCCGCGCTGGCGCTCCAGCTCTTCGCCGAAGGGCTGCGGGCTCTCACTGACCCGCGCGACGACGACAGCTTCAAGATCGAGACCTGACATGCTCATTGCAGGACTGATGTTTCCGGCGCTGTTCGCGCTGATCCTTCTGGGATTGCCGATCGCGTTTTCACTCACCATCGTTGCGGTTGGCGCGGGGCTGGCGGCTTTTGGGTCCGTCGCGTTCAACCAGCTCTATGGCTCCTTCTATTCGGCCTCGACGAATTTCATTCTCTCGGCGATCCCGATGTTCATCCTGATGGGTGCGCTGCTCGAACGTTCCGGCATTGCCGAGCGCCTGTTCCGGGTGATGAATCTCTGGCTTTCGCGCCTGCCCGGCGGTCTTGCGCTGGCGACCATCGCCATGGGCGCGATCTTCGCCGCCGCCGCCGGTGTGGTCGGCGCCGTGGAGGTGATGATTGGCATGATGGCCATTCCCGCGATGCAGAAGGCGCGCTACGGCAACACGCTGATTGCCGGCACGATCTGCGCCGGCGGGTCGCTGGGCACGATGATCCCGCCCTCCGTCATTGCCGTCATGTATGCCTCGCTTGCGCAGATGTCGGTGGGCAAGCTTCTGGCGGGCATGATGCTGCCCGGCCTGCTGATGGTTGTGCTGTTTCTGGCCTATATCTTCATCCATGGCCTTCTCTATCCGGCCAAACCGGCTGATGATGATCCGGTCGACGAGCCCGTGGAGCTTGCCGAGAAACTGCGGCTGACGGCCACGGTCCTTCTGCCGGTCGTGCTCCTGATCGTCGCCGTCCTCGGCTCGATCCTGGCGGGCATCGCCTCGCCGACGGAGGCAGCCGCGGTGGGCGCCGCCGGTGCGCTCGCCCTCTGCATCGTCAATCAGCGCTTTTCGATCGCAATGCTGCGGGAATCGCTGGCGATCACCGTGCGGATTTCAGCGATGATCCTTTTGATCGTCGCCGCCGGCACCATGTTCATGGGAGCATTCGCCGCCAATGGCGGGGCGCGGCTGATCCGCGAGGTGATCGACGGTGCCGGGCTCGGCCCCACGGGCATGATCGTGTTCTTCCTGGCGGTGGTCTTCATCCTCGGCTTCGTGCTCGACTGGACAGCCAATGTGCTCATCTGCGTGCCGCTGTTCACACCGTTCATCCGCGCTGCCGGCATTGACCCGGTGTGGTTCGCAACGCTGGTGCTCATAGTCATCCAGACAGGCTATCTGACGCCGCCCATGGCCTCGTCGATCTTCTATCTGAAGTCGATTGCTCCCCCGAACATGACCTATGGCGAGATGTGCCGCGGTGTTCTGCCATTCATTCTGCTGCAGGTTCTGACGCTCCTTCTGGTGGTGGCGTTCCCTGCGCTCGCAACCTGGCTTCCTGAGCGAATCGTCGGCTTCTGACATCCGTTCCGGGCTGTTCGGCCCGTTCCGAAAATAACTGCCCTGTTTGCAGGCGCGTGGAAACACGCGCCTGCTTGACACTGTGCGCGCATCGCTTATCCTTCTTTTATAGAGAATTATATTTCATAATAATGAAATATTCAGGAGAGAACGAATGTCAGGCTCGAAGCCTTGTCCTGCATGAGATGCAGCCGCGTGCATCGGAGTGTCCGGGAAAGTGCGGAGGCTGAAGGCAACCATACCCTGTTCTGCATTTCTCGTCGCGCCCGCCAGTCACCCTGACCGGGCAACAAGACACTCGAACCTTTGGAGTTCCCGCATGAGTTTTTCCGAGCTTGCCAAACGCCCGGAAACGACGCCCTACAATCGTCTCGAGGCACTGGGGATCGTTCTTCCCCCTCCGCCGCCGCCAGTGGCCAATTTCGTGACCCATGTGCAGGAGGGGAGCCTGCTGTTTCTCTCCGGCCAGGGGCCGACAGAGCCCGATGGCAGCCAGCACACCGGCAAGGTCGGCGCCGACGTATCTGCGGAAGAGGCCTACCGGCACGCCCGCCTGACGGGCATCAACCTGATCGCCGTGATGCAGGCCGCGCTCGGGGACCTTTCGCGCGTCAGGCGCGTGGTAAAGCTCCTTGGCATGGTCAATGCCGATCCCGAGTTCGCAGAGCACCCGGCCGTGATAAACGGGTGTTCAGACCTGCTCATCGATGTTTTCGGCGAGCGCGGCGTTCATGCGCGTTCCGCTGTCGGATTCGGGTCGCTGCCGGGCAGGATCACCGTCGAGATCGAAGCTGTTATTGCGATAGAGGACAATGAAAATGCTGCCCAATGACGACATTCGCGCCAGGCTCGGCCTGCGCCCGGTCATCAACGTGTCCGGCACGATGACCTCGCTCGGCGCTTCCATCGTCGTGCCGCAGGCCATCGAAACGGTCGCCTCCGTGCTTGGTCAGTGGACGGAAATGTCCGACCTGCAGCGCATGGCGAGCAGGACCATCGCGCGGCTGACCGGTTCTGAAGCCGGATGTGTCACCGCGTCCTGTTCGGCGGGCATCACGCTCGCGGTTGCCGCCGCCATGACCGGAAGCGATCTTGCGGTCATCGAGCGATTGCCGGACACCAGCGGCCTCCGCAACGAGGTGGTGGTGCAGGCCGGGCATCTGGTGAGCTATGGAGCGCCCATCGATCAGGCGATCCGGCTTTCCGGCGCAAAAGTCGTGCCGGTGGGGCAGGCGACGAGCGCCTATGCCTATCAGCTTGCCGGTGCCATCACCGAGAACACGGCGGCTGCCGTCTATGTGGTGTCGCATCACGTTGTCGAATACGGACAGATCCCACTGGCCAACTTCATCGCCACGGCACACGCAAAAGGCGTTCCGGTGATCGTCGATGCCGCTTCGGAATATGACCTGACGGGCTTTCTGGCCGCTGGCGCCGATGTGGTGCTCTATTCGGGTCACAAGTTCCTTGGCGGACCGACTTCCGGCATCATTGCAGGCAGCAGGGCGCTTGTCCGGGCCGCCTATCTGCAGAACCTCGGCATCGGCCGTGGCATGAAGGTCGGCAAGGAGGGTATAGCGGGCGTCATCGCCGCGCTCGAAGCCTGGGAGAACCGCGATCATGCCGGCATTCGGGCGCGCGAGCGGAAGGCGCTTGATCTTTGGGCAAAGACGCTTCAGGGACGGCCCGGCATTGCTGCGCGCATCACGCCGGACCCGACCGGCAACCCGCTCGATCGCCTGCGGATCGACATCGACCCGAACATCGCACGCATTACGGCGTGGGATCTGGCAGACCGGCTGGCAGCGGGCGATCCTCCGATCATCGTCCGCGATCATGAGGCCGAGCACAACTATCTCTTCCTCGATCCGTGCAACCTGCATCCGGACGAGGAGACCGTTGTTGCCCGCCGCATCGCCGAAGAGCTCGACCATGCCGCAGCCGCGCCGGAGCCGCTGGTGAGTTCTTTTGCCGAGCGTGCCATGCGGCTGGAGGCCGGGCTGCTGAATTGGCCGGACTGAAAGCAGGTGCTATAGACGGCCGGTTGACCAACGGGACAGGCGATACGGTGAATATGCAGCCCACCACGGACGGACCGCGCGAAAAGCGCACGCGAACGAGCGCACTCGACCGAATCCTGCAGATTCTGGATTTTCTCCAGCAGTCCGACCGGCCGGCCACTGCCTATGAGATCGCGCGCGCCGTCGGCGCGCCGGCATCGACCATTTACGGCCTGGTTGAAGACATGGTCGGCAAGGAAATCCTCGACCGGCAGGACAATGGCGCCCTGTGGTTCGGACCGCGCTTCTATCACTACGGCCTGACCTACGCCCGCCGGCTGGACCTGCTCTCCGCAGCCAATCAGGAGATGTTGGATCTGGCGCTTGCGTCCAGAGAGACAGTGCAGATCTGCGGTCGTGACGGCGATCAGATGGTGGTTCTTGCCATGGTCGATGGTCCCGACCATTTTCAGGTTTCATCGCGCGTCGGCTCCCGCACACCGCTCAACTGGTCCGCATCGGGCCGTCTTCTGATCGGTCATCTGCCGGAAGATGAGCGTCAGGCCGTGCTCTCGGCGGCGATCCGCCCGTCACCCACCGGAAATGCGGAAACCGATGTGGCGGCCCTCTCGCAGGCCGCACGCCGGGCCTATAAGGAGGGGCTTTCGATCCAGGCCGGAGAATCGGACTTTTCCGTCGCATGCATCGCAGCCCCCATCATTGATGGAGAAGGGGCCTGCCGGGCGACGATCTCGATCGTGGTTCCCGATCACAAGGTCGATCAGGACGAACCCGACCTGAAAGATCTAGTCCAGAAGAGCGCACGCAGGATCGAGGCGCGGCTTGGGTGGAGGCGCAGATAGCCGCACTGGCGGTCTGCGCTTTTCATGGATTTTCTCCTCGCCGCAGGCTAAAAGCATGGCCATGCGCTCGGCTTTGACCCTTTTGCTGCTGGCTGTCTTCATCCTCGCGGGATCGATTCCCGCGATGCAGGCGGCTGTGGGCGATGGTTCGCCCACCGCGATGGCGCAGTCCGCGGACATGGGACAGATGCGCTGTTGTTCAGGTTCGGATGATGGCGGTGCCTCCGCGTCTTCTGGCTGTGTGATGGACTGTCACTATCTTCCACCGATCCACGCAGTGCTCGTTCAGCCGACACCTGCCCCCCTGACCGAGCCGGCGGGTTACGCGCCCCACCCGCCCCTGGCCTTCGGATTGTTCCGCCCACCGATCGTCTCCTGATCTGTTCCAGATCCGTTTCGAACAACATTCTTGCCTGCCTTGCAGCGTGTCACGCGCAAAGGCGGCGAACCTGGAATCGAAAGTGAAAGACGATGAAGAATCACGCAAACCGAGTAACAGCCGGCGCAGCGCTGGCATTTTTTCTGGCCCCGGGCCTTGCCCATGCCGCTCCGGCCGATACGGCGATCACGGTTTTCAAGACGCCATGGTGCGGCTGCTGCGAGCTGTGGGTCGAGGCCATGAAGGAGGCCGGATACCCGGTCACGACGACCGACCTTGAAGACCTGTCGAGCATCAAGAAACAGGCCAGCGTGCCGGGTGATCTCGAAGCCTGCCACACGGCGGTGGTCGATGGTGAGCGCAAATATGTCCTTGAAGGGCACGTGCCGATTGAGGCTGTCGAAAAACTCCTTGAGGAGCAGCCCGATATCAAGGGTATCGCCGTTCCCGGCATGCCGTCAGGCTCGCTCGGCATGGGATACGACCCGAATGCGCGCTACACGGTCTATTCCTTCGAGGGGGTTTCGGACGAAGCGCCGGCGGTCTTCCTTGAAACCGGCGTGAAATAGCCGGTTCAGCGCCCGATCGTGCATGGCCGTCTCCCGGGGCGGCCATGCGCACAGCGCCCGCCGAAGGCCAGGGTACAAGGGTTACAGAAAGTCGACACCGTTGCTTGTAAAAAGGGCCGACACCTTGTAGGCGGCCTCCGTCCGGTTGGTCGCCTTGAGCTTCTGCATGATGTTCCGGATGTGCACCTTGACCGTGCTCTCGCACATGTTCAGCTCGTAGGCGATGATCTTGTTGGGCTTGCCCTGCCAGATGGCCTCAGCCACCTGAATCTGGCGCGGGGTGAACATTTCGGTGAGGCGCTGGTCATGCGTCGGATCGCTGTTGATGACCTCGCGCATCGCAAAGACGGTACTGGCGGGGACGAATACCCCGCCGGCGAGCGCGAGGTTTATGGCTTCGACACAAACCTCGACACTCACCGACGAAGGTATATAGCCCCGCACGCCATAATCGAGTGCATTGACGATCTGCACCACGTCATCCCGGTCTGCCAGGATGATCAGCGGTGCCGATGCAGAAATCCTGATGGCCTGTCTGATCAGCTCCTCCATGTGGGAATCCGTGATGTTGGCGGATCCCACATGGAGGAGCACAGCGGCCAGTGGAGGATGCCGGTCCGCTTCATTCTGCCATTCTTCGATCGTGCTGCAGGCGACCACATCCCAGGGGGCAGGGTGTGCGGCAAGGCTGCTGCGGAGGCACTCACGTGCCAGGATGCGGTTGTCGACGAGGACCACCGAGCCTTTCTGCGCCTGGAGGCGGCTGGAGTTTCTTCCGATCGAGCTGCGGCGGGCCCCTTCTGGCGGCACACCCGGTCCGTGGGAGGATGCGGTACAAACTGATAAGGCCGTCATGTCGAAACCCGCTGTTTTTCGTCGAGATTGCTCTGCTAACGGGCACCAGACTAATCGTGACAGCATGTGGCTTCTGTGAAATTGGCTACACTCCATGTTCCGGGCGATATGCAGCCGCATAAGAAACCGCAAATATGCCGGCAAACCGGTTCATGCTCTTCATGGTTGCCCGATCCGGTGTGCGGGGATACGCTGGGGTCATTGAGGGGCACCAACTGAAAAACAATGTCCGAGGGGCAATACACCCGACAGGTCACGACCATCGCTTCAATCGATGCAGTCGGATTTTCCCGGCTGATGGGGATCGATGACGAGTTCGCGGTGGCCGCGTTCGAAGAGCGGCGGTCAATCATCGCCGAAAGCTGCGACGCTGCAGGCGGGCGCACATTCGGTGCTGCCGGGGACAGCATCATGGCGGAGTTCGGCACGCCCATCGACGCGTTGCGCGCCGCCTTCGACTTTCAGCAGCGCATCGTCGATCTGAATGGTCGTGTGCCCGGCGACCGCCGCATGCCGTTCCGGGTCGGCATCAACACCGGCAATGTGATCGTTCGCGGCGCGAGCCTTTATGGGGATGACGTCAACATCGCCGCGCGTATCCAGGAGCTAGCTCCCACGGACGGGCTGGCGATCTCGGAAACGACCTGGAACCATGTCAGGGACAAGGTTGCTGCCAGCTTCACCGACCTCGGAGAGCGGCAACTCAAGAACATCGCGCTTCCGGTCCGCATTTTTGTGGCAAACCGGGGTGATGACGAGCGCGCAGAAGCAGTCCCGCGACGCGCTGCCGATCCCGCAGCCCCTCCGGCAGTTGCCGTGCTCCCGTTCCAGAACGAGGCGGGCGCACAGGAATTCGACTATGTCGCCGATGGTGTCGCCGAAGACATAATCCAGGGTCTGTGCAGCACGCGCTGGCTGCCGGTGATCGCGCGGGAATCGAGCTTCCAGTTCCGTGACAAGGCGCTCGGCCCGCGTATGACCGGCAGCGCGCTTGGCGCGCGCTATCTTGTCGATGGCAGGCTTGCACGCGGAAGCGGTTATTTCGATCTTGTCATCACGCTGACCGACGCTGCCAATGAGCGGCTGGTATGGTCGCGTGGCTTTCGCCGCCCGCTCGACGAAGTATCGCTGGTCAATGACGAGATCGGCGGTCAGATCGTTTCCATGCTGGAAAAAGAGGTGGAGCGCGTCGAGCAGGCGCGTACCTTTCAGGTGCCGTGGGAAAGCCTCGAGACATGGCAGCTCGTGCGGCGCGCCCGCTGGCACATGCAGCGTCGCACGCGTGAGGACACCATGCTGGCGCTCGACTGTCTCGAGGAAGCGCGCCGGAAAGCGCCCAACGCCAGCGCGGTGCTCAATGAACTGGCGTGGTGGTATTTCTGGCGCGGCTGGCTGCAGGCGGGTGCGGGTGACGATCTCGACAGGGTGACGGACTTCTCGCGCAAATCGCTTCTGATGGACAGCCAGGATGCCCGGCCCCACGCGCATCTTGGCGCCGTGGCGATCATGCGAGGGCAGCCGAAGGCGGCTATCGAGCACCTGCACGAGGCACTGCAGATCAATCCCAGCTTCGCCTTTGCCCATTCGGCGATGGGCAGCGCGCATCTGTTGCTCGGAGATGCGGCAACGGCCATTCCGATGTTCAGGACGGCACGGCGGCTGAGCCCGTTTGACATTTACGGATTCCACAATCTCGGGGAACTCGCTGCCGCCTGCTGTTTCGACCGGCGCTGGGACGACGCCATTGCAGCGGCGGAGGCGTCGCTCGACCTGTCGCCACGCTATTTCTACGCGCGCTTTCTCAAGATCGGGGCACTGGCGCGCAGTGATCGCATGGAAGAGGCGCGCCGGGAGAAGGCGCTCTTCCACGCCTATCATCCCGATTTCTCGCTTGAACGCGTTGCATGGATCCCGTTTGCGGAGAAATCCGCCACAGCGTTTCTCATTGATGGTTTCAACCTCGCCGATCAGGACGGAGGTGCGATCGAATTCGGCCCTGCGTGAACTGCTTCACACACGTTCCGCGCATTCACGCGTAGGCCTTTGCCGTCCGAGGGGAACGCAATGGCGACGACAAAGTATTTCGACGGAGTGCGCGAGGCGCAGCGCACCCAGGGGCCGGTGGCCGACATGCCGCCGTTCGATATCGAGCGGATTCGTGCGAAGGGCTGGCGCGCGAAACTCACCAGCTACGTTCTGGAGAACCCGCGCTGGGCGCTCGGCCTGTTGCGGCGATTTCATCCCGTACTCAAACTCGGCGGTTTCGTTCTCGTTACGCGCAGCGAGGACGTACGCGAGGTACTGGAGCGGCAGGACGTGTTCCAGACCCCCTACGGCCTGGAAATGGCAGAGATCGCCGGCGGAACCAACTTCATTCTCGGCATGCAGGACGGGCCGGACTACCGGCGTATGAAGTCGACCGTGTTGTCCGCTTTCCCCGTAGACGAGGTGGAAAGCTTGGCGCGCCCGCTCGCGGCACGGCACGCCGAGCTTATCATGCGCCGCGCTGCGCCCCGTTTCGATGCGGTGGATGCGCTTTTGCGTGTTGTTCCGGTGCGCATCTGCCGTGATTATTTCGGTATTCTGATCGATGATGAGGACGCGTTCTCCGACTGGGCCAATGCCCTGAGCGGGCTGTTCTTCGCCGATCCCGGCGCGGACCCGGTGACGCGGGAACTGGCGGTGGTTGCCGCAGACCGTGTACGGCGTGCAATCGACCGTTCCATCGCGGCGGTGCGCGAGGGGGCGGTGGGCGGCTCCACGCCGCTTGGCCGCCTCGTCGGGATGCTCGACGCGGAAGACCCGCAGGTCAGCCTCGGCGATATCCATGCCATCATGCTGGGCATGATTGCCGGCTTCACGCCGACCAATCTTCTGGCGAGCGGCAATTGCCTTGATGTCGTGCTTTCCAAACCCGAGGCGCGGCGGGCGGTGGAAGAGGCAATCGCAGCCGGCGACAATGCGCGTCTCGAACGCGCCATCCTTGAGGCAATGCGCTTCAAGCCCATCTGGGTCGGCCCGTTCCGTTACACGGCGCGCGATGCGGTGATCGCCAAAGGGACGCGGCGGGAGCGGAAGATCAAGGCTGGCACAACGGTGATGCCGGCGACACTCTCGGCCATGTTCGACCCCGCGGCGGTGCGCGAACCGGAGCGCTTCGACATGGAGCGGCCCGCGCGGGACTACATGGTGTTCGGTCACGGCATTCACCAGTGCATCGGTGCGGCGATAGCCCGGATTCAGATTGCCGAGTGCTTTCGCGCGCTGTTCTCAAAGCCCGGGCTGCAGCGTGCCGGCGGGAAAGACGGGCGCCTGAAGCGGCTCGGAGCCTATCCCGAAAGCCTCATGGTCTGTTTTGATCCGGCCCCGCTTTCAAGGACGGTCGAACACACCATGGTGACGGCGGTGATCCCCTGCGCCAGGGATACACCGATGGATGCCTTGCGCGCGAAAGTCGACGCGCTCGGCAATCCGGCGGGCGAGGCAATGAAGAGCGCGCTGGACGAAAGCGGCGTGATTCACTTCGCCAGCATCGCCGTGATCGACGGGCAGGGCGATGAGGCGGCGAGGAGCGCCGGCCATCTGGTCATTGAACTGTCGGGCGACGGCACGAAGGACGATGTCGTGGATGCCTTTGTGAACGCCACCGAACCCGTGTTGCGCGATCTCCTTGCCATGGCATGCGGAACGACCGGGCACCGGCCTGCCGGCGTGCTCATCCGTGAGCGCGCGCTGGATATCTCTCCGACCTTCGGCAGCGATGCCGGGCTCGTGTTCTCGGGCACGCCCGGTCATTCGGTCCGGCGCATCCGGGCAGAGGCGGAACTGGAGGAGGCCGCGCGTGCGGAAATCGCAGCGGCGCCTGACGGTGCCGAGGCTGGTGCAATTCTTGATCGGGTAAGGCAGAAGCTCACGGGCGAAGGGCGCTTCGACTGGGCATTCGAGCCCGCCGAAACGCTTCTGGAAAAGCCGGCAGGCAGTGTTGCCAGCGCGGTGAAGCGAACATTGCGCGCGCCGAAGGTTCTGATGACGGTCACCGTCACGCTCCTGATCTGCCTTGCCATCACCTATTCGCTGGTGTTCGGCTATGCACCCGGCTTCTTTCGCAATCTGCTGATCGTCGGCACATCCATCGTGCTCACCCTGATCGGTGTCACCATGCTGCTTGCCTTCATGGGCGGGCTTCTGATCCTCTATCTGCGGCACCTTGAAAAACGCGATGTTCCGAGCGACCGGAACGCGGACCTGGCGCGTCTGGAAGAGATCGCAAAGCGCGAGAACCACCTGGCGCAAAATCATCTTACGGCCGTATCGACGCTGAAGGGAGGCTGGCTGAGGCGTCTTTCGCTCCGGCTCTCCTTCTACCTGATCTCGATCATGGCGCGGCAGGTGTTCCGGCCCGGATATCTCGCCGACATCAACACGATCCACTTCGCCCGCTGGGTGCTCCTGCCGGCAACGAAACAGCTTGTCTTCCTGAGCAATTACGGTGGCAGCTGGGAGAGTTATCTGGAGGATTTCATCACCAAGGCCCATGCCGGCCTGACCGGGGTCTGGAGCAATACGGCAGGCTTTCCGAAAACGCGCATGCTGTTCCGTGACGGGGCGACCGATGGCGACCGTTTCAAGCGCTGGGCGCGGGCACAGCAGGTGCCGACGCTCTTCTGGTATGCGGCCTATCCCGGCCTCACCACCAGCCGCATCCGCATCAATTCGCTGATCCGCAGTGGGATAGCGAAAGCGGAAACCGAAAGCGAAGCGCGCGACTGGCTGCGGCTCTTCGGTTCGCAACCGCGCCCGCGCGATACACTTGAAACCGAAGAGATCCAGTCGATCTTCTTCGGCCCCCTTGGCCCGCTCGCGAAAGCGGAAATGCTCGCCTTCCATATCCCGGCGGACCTGCCGCGCGCTGCGCGGCGGGAGTGGTTGGCATTTTTGCTGGAACGCACCAGTTTCGGCAATCAGCTTCCGCCCGAGCGGGCCATGATCACCCTTCTTGGGCCGGGTGGACTGAGACGGCTGGGCCTGGGGGAGCGCCCGGGCGATGACCGTCTGGACGGATTTCCGGCCGCCTTTCGGCAGGGCATGGCGACTGAGGCGCGCAGCCGCGTTCTCGACGATATCGGCAAGAGCGCGCCGGAGCGCTGGGTCTGGGGCTCGCAGGAGAAGCCGGTCGATGTGGCTGTCGTCTGCTATGCGGGCAGCTATGAAACGCTCGATACGGACATCCAGTCCCTGCTGCATGCAACGGACAGGGCCGGCGTGCAGCGCGTTGCGCAGCTCCCCCTCGAGATCAGGAGAGAGGGCAGGCACGCGGTCGAGCATTTCGGGTTCGCCGACGGCATATCCCAGCCCATCGTGCGTGGCACGCCGCGTGCAAACGGGAGCACATCGTCCATGCATCTCATAGCACCTGGCGAGTTCGTGCTTGGCTATCCGGATGAGAACGGGTTCTATCCGCCCTCTCCGACCGTCGCCGAAGCCGAGGACAGCGAGGGCATACTCCCGGCGCTGGAGACTGGAGATGAAGCGCCGCTCTTCGGCAGGAAGGCGACCATGCGCGATCTCGGGCGCAATGGCAGTTTCATGGTGATCCGCCAGCTCGAGCAGCATGTTTCGACCTTCAACGCCTATTGCCGGCATGCGGCCGAGGCGCTGCGCACCGAGACGGGCAACGCCGCGGTCGATTCGAAGTGGATTGCGGCCAAGATGGTCGGGCGCTGGCAAGACGGCACCTCGCTGGTGCGCAATCCCAATGGCCGCCCGGACCGTGAACCCGACAACGACTTCACCTTCGCCACCGAAGATCCGCAGGGGCTCCATTGCCCGCTTGGCTCCCATGTGCGCCGCTCGAACCCCAGAGACTCGCTGGGTGACGATCCCGAAACCCAGCTCAGGATCAACAACCGCCACCGCATCCTGCGCTGCGGCCGCACCTATAAAAACGGTCAGGAAGCGGGGCTGCTCTTCATGTGTCTCAATGCCGATATCGAGCGGCAGTACGAGTTCATGCAGCAGAGCTGGGTGTCGTCATCCTTCTTTCAGGGGCTGACGGACGAGAAGGATCCGACCATCGGCGCCAATGAAGGCAAGGGGCGTTTTTCCATTCCGATGGACGAGGGGCGGCTGGTGCTCCGTGATCTGCCAGGCTTCGTGACCACGCGCGGCGGCGGCTATTTCTTTATGCCGAGCCGGTCGAGCCTGCGTTATCTCCTGTCCAGATTGTGATCAATCGTCGTCCAGATGGACGATCTCCTGAAGGCCCGCCTGCGAGACCAGCCTGATGGCGCCGCGCCTGATGGCAATCAGGTCTTCGTTGCGCCAGGCATTGAGCATCTTGTTCACGGATTCGCGCGTTGCGCCGAGAAAGGCGGCGAGCTCGGACTGGGAAATCCTGATCCAGCCGCCCTCGTCGGCGAGCCTGTCGCCGAGCAGGAGAAGGCGTTTGGCAAGCCGTGCCTCCACCTTGAGCAGCGCCTGGTCATTGCGTTCATTGCTGATCCAGCGCAGGCGTGCGCACAGGAGTTCGATCATCGTCAGCGCCAGCGAGGCATCTTCTGCGAGCTTTCGCATCAGCTGCGCTCGGCTCAGCGACACCAGTTCGCAATCGGTCAGGCAGATGGCGCTTGCCGTCCGTGCTCCACCGTCGAGCGCGCCGATCTCGCCGATGAGGCTGCGCGAAAGCTCGATATTGGCGACGAGCTTGCGGCCGCTGATGGAATAGGTGGAAATCTCCACCGTCCCCGATACGACGCCGTAGATACGGTCTGCCGGGTCTTCATGCATGAAGAGATAGTCGCCTGCCCTGTAGCGCTCGGGGCGGCAGTGGCTGAACAGCGTCTCGAAGTGCGTCGGACACAGATTGGCCGCCTCCCTGGGCGGCGTGCTCTCCCGTGCGATTTGCGGTGTGTCCGAGTTTTCCAAGAGATCCCACGCAGGCTTGCGATTGTTATGCTTGATAATGATTTGCGTTGCCGCGTCCGTCAACGCAGCACGCATGCGCCGCGAGGCCCGGCTGGCGTCCTTCTGCACCTGCAAGCCCGCCGTGGGGACGCGGCGTGCGATGCACTCTATGCATACACACCGTTGGGTGGCCGACCGTCGGGATACCCTGATGCTTCGGGTGGATTGCCTCGGCTTTTAGGTAATTTTGTTTCTAAGGATAGTGCATCCTCGCGGGGATTGTTGCGCATTTCTTGCAACCTTTGGGAAATGCACCCAAAAGCGTTTGACGTATACGGCATTTCGTTGCCAAATGCCGCCTCTCTCATCCTTTGGTTGGATGACAAGCAAGCAAGAAAATGGGAGTGCGGGAAATGTTGAAATCCCTGGTACGGCCGCTGCTCGCGGGCACAATTCTGGTGTCGTCGGTGATGGCAGCCTCTGCCGTTACATATGTGCGCGGCAATGATGGCGATCCGGAAACGCTGGACCAGCACAAGACGTCGCTGGTGGCTGAAGCCCACCTGATGCGCGATCTCTACGAAGGCCTGGTTGTCTATGATGCCAGCGCCAAGATTATTCCAGGCGTGGCCGAGGAATGGAGCGTTTCCGACGACGGAACGGTCTACACCTTCAACCTGCGCGAAGACGCGAAATGGTCGAATGGTGACCCGGTGGTGGCCGAGGATTTTGTCTTCTCCCTGCGCCGCATCATGGCGCCGGACACGGGCGCGAAATACGCAAACATTCTCTACCCGATCAAGAACGCAGAGGCGATCAACAAGGGTGAGATGGAGCCCGATCAGATGGGTGTGAAGGCGGTCGACGACCGCACGCTCGAAATCACGCTCGAGCAGCCGACCCCGTTCTTCCTTGAGCTTCTCACGCACCAGACCGGCCTGCCGGTGAACCCGAAGGCTGTCGAGGCGCATGGCACGGATTTCGTGCAGCCCGAGAACATCGTCACCAACGGCGCCTATAAGCTCGTTTCCTTCACGCCGGGCGACAAGATCGTCATGGAGAAGAACGAGAACTTCCATGATGCCGACAGCGTTCAGATTGACCGCATCGAATATATTCCGTTCGAGGACCGCGCCACCTGTGTGCGCCGTTTCGAAGCGGGAGAGGTTATGAGCTGCTCCGATCTGCCGACCGAGCAGATCAAGTCCATGAAGGAGCGCCTGGGCGATCAGGTCCGCATTTCGCCCTATCTCGGCACCTATTACTACTCGCTCAACATGAAGCGCGAAGTGATGTCGGATCCGAAGGTGCGTCAGGCGCTTGCCATGGTCATCGACCGCGAGTTCCTGGGCGACGAGATCTGGGCCGGCGCGATGCTGCCCGCCTATTCGCTGGTTCCGCCCGGCATCGGCAACTATGAGGGCGGCGGTTCGCAGGCTGACTGGGCGGACATGTCCCTGCTCGACCGCGAAGACAAGGCCATCGAACTCATGAAGGAAGCAGGCTACGGTCCGGACAACCCGGTCACGGTCGAGCTTGCCTACAACAACTCCGAGAACCACAAGAACACGGCGACCGCGATTGCCGACATGTGGAAGCCGCTCGGCGTCAATGTCGAATTCAATGTCCGCGACCTGTCCGCTCACTATGCGAACCTGCGCGACCAGAAGGACTTCGACGTGGCGCGCGCCGGCTGGATCGGCGACTACTCCGACCCGCAGAACTTCCTGTTCCTGGTCGAGAGCGACAACACCGGCTTCAACTACGCCCAGTATGAGAACCCGGACTATGACGCACTGATGGACAAGGCCGCCGCCGAGACCGATCTGGTCAAGCGCGCCGAGATCCTGCGTGAAGCCGAAGCGATGTTCATGGCAGACATGCCCTACATCCCGCTTCTCTTCTACTCGTCCCTGTCTCTGGTGTCGCCCAAGCTCAAGGGCTGGGAAGACAACATCCAGAACGTCCATGGGACGCGCTTCATGAGCATCAGCGAATAACAACAGCGTTCGATATCCCCGTCCGGTCCTTCAGAGGGCCGGGCGGCATCGAACCGACATGAGAGTTGGTAGCGATGCTCGGTTATGCCGTGCGCCGTCTTCTCGGCGCGATTCCGACCCTGTTCCTGATTGTCACTTTCGCCTTCTTCCTGATGCGTGTGGCGCCGGGCGGTCCCTTCGACCGCGAGCGCACGCTGGAAGCGAAGGTCCTGGAAAACCTGAACCGTGTTTTCCACCTCGATAAGCCTGTCTGGGAACAGTATTTCTATTATCTCGGCAATCTCGCCCGTGGCGATCTGGGGCCGAGTTTCATCTATCGCGATTTCTCCGTTCAGCAACTGCTCGGCAATGGCCTGCCCGTGTCCATCCAGCTCGGAGGCATGGCCCTGCTCGTCGCGCTGCTGATCGGCTGCGTGCTCGGCAGTATCGCCGCGCTGCGCCAGAATTCATGGATCGACTATTCGGTCATCGCGGTTGCCACATTCGGCATCACCGTGCCGAACTTTGTGGTCGCCCCGCTTCTGTCGCTCATTTTCGGCGTGTGGCTCAGCCTGTTGCCGGCCGGCGGCTGGAACAGTCCTGAATCCATGGTGCTTCCCGTCATCACGCTCGCCCTGCCGCAGGTGGCCATCATCGCCCGCCTGATACGCGGCTCCATGATCGAGGCGCTTCGCTCCGACCATGTGCGCACCGCGCGTGCCTATGGCCTGCCGACGCGCATGATCGTGGTCGTTCATGCGCTGCGGGCGGCCTGTCTGCCGGTGATTTCCTATCTGGGGCCTGCCGCAGCCGCGCTTCTGACCGGTTCCGTGGTGGTGGAAACCATCTTCGGCCTGCCGGGCATCGGCCGTTACTTCGTTCAGGGCGCCCTGAACCGCGATTACACGCTGGTCATGGGCACCGTCATCATCATCGCCGTCTTCGTGGTGGTCTTCAATCTGATCGTCGACCTCCTCTATGCGGCGCTGGATCCGAGAGTGCGTTATGACTGACATCGCCACCGGCCAACTGCCGCCCGAGGGCGAGCTGCCGACCACCAGGAGCCGCTCGCTCTGGGAAACGGCCTTCATGCGGCTGCGCAGAAACCGCGCCGCCATGGCCAGCCTGTTCATCCTCATCCTGTTCGTGTTTGCGGGCATTTTCGGCCCCATGCTGGCGCCGCATCCCTATGCGCGCGTCTATTCGGACTTCGTCAAGGTGCCGGCCAGCCTCGAGCCCTATCCGCGTCAGGCGGAGATCGTGCCGCTGGCCGAATCCGCACTGTCGCGGGCGCGGCTTGAAACCAGTTCCATCGAGCTTGATGGCAACACGCTGCGCATCGAAGCAACATCCAGCCGCGAGATCGATCCGCGCGTGACGCGCTATCTCGACCGTTCGGATCTGTTCTCGAACGCACGCGTGGTCGAGCAGGCGGGCGACAACAAGTCGATCGTCATGGAGGCGGACGTCCAGCGTCTGCGCTTTATCTTCGGCACGGATGCGAATGGGCGCGACCTGTTCGCACGCGTGCTGATCTCGATCCGCATATCGCTGATGATCGGGGCGCTCGCCACCGGCGTGGCGCTGCTGATCGGCGTGATCTACGGGGCCACCGCCGGCTTCCTGGGCGGGCGTGTCGACAACATCATGATGCGCATCGTCGACATATTGTACTCGCTGCCCTTCACCTTCTTCGCCATTCTTCTCGTGGTGTTCTTCGGACGAAACGTTGTCCTGATGTTCATTGCCGTCGGCGCGGTCGAGTGGCTGGACATGGCGCGCATTGTGCGTGGGCAGACCATCGCGCTGAGAAGGCGTGAGTTCGTGCAGGCGGCCGAGGCGCTGGGCGTGGGCTCTCGTGGCATCCTGAAGCGCCACATCATCCCCAACACGCTCGGCCCGGTGATCATCTACATGACGCTGCTGGTGCCCAAGGTCATTCTTCTGGAGAGCTTCCTCTCCTTCCTCGGCCTTGGCGTGCAGGAGCCGCTCACCAGTCTGGGTGTGCTGATCTCCGAAGGCGCGCGCAACATGCGCGGGGCGGCCTATATGCTGCTCTATCCGTCGCTGGCGCTGACTGCGCTCCTGTTTGCGCTCAACTTCCTGGGCGATGGCCTGCGCGATGCGCTCGATCCGAAGGACCGGTGACATGATGAAGCAGAACGAGGAACGCATCTTCGATATCCGCGACATCCGCGTCACCTTCGACACGCCCGATGGCGCAGTCGAAGCGGTGCGTGGCGTGGACATGCATGTGAACGCCGGCGAAACGGTCGCTGTGGTGGGCGAATCGGGCTCTGGCAAGAGCCAGATCATGATGGCGTCGATGGGGCTTCTCGCCAACAATGGCACGGTCTCCGGTTCCGTCACCTATCGCGGGCAGGAACTCATCGGCCTGCCGCGCGCGAAGCTCAACAGGATCCGTGGCGCCAAGATCACCATGATCTTCCAGGAGCCGATGACCTCGCTCGATCCGCTCTACACGATCGAGCGGCAGATATGCGAGCCGATCCGGGTTCATGGCGGGCTTTCAGCAGGGGCGGCGCGCCAGCGCGCGCTGGAGCTTCTTAAACTCGTCCACATTCCCGATCCCGAACGCCGGCTGAAATCCTATCCGCACGAGCTTTCGGGCGGTCAGCGCCAGCGCGTGATGATCGCCATGGCACTCGCCAACGATCCGGATCTGCTGATCGCCGATGAGCCGACAACCGCACTTGACGTGACCATCCAGGCCGAGATTCTCGGCCTGCTGGCCGAACTGCAGAAGAAGCTCGGCATGGCCATCCTCTTCATCACCCACGATCTCGGCATCGTCGAGGCCTTTGCCGACCGCGTCTATGTGATGCAGAACGGGCTCGTGGTGGAGACCGGCGGGACGGAAGACATTTTCCAGCGACCGCAGAAGGATTACACGAAAATGCTGCTGGCCGCCGAACCGGAGGGCCACAAGCCGCCGGTGGGCGATGATCAGCCGATCCTGCTCGATGCCAGGGATATGCGCGTGACCTTCACCATCAAGGGCGGCTTCCTGTCCGGTCCGGGCTACGAAGTGAAGGCGGTGCAGAATGTCGGGCTGACATTGCGGGCCGGCCAGACCATCGGCATCGTCGGCGAATCGGGCTCGGGCAAGTCCACGCTCGGCCGGGCGCTTCTGCAGCTTCTGCCGTCCGAGGGGCGGGTGGTTTATCAGGGCACGTCCATTCAGGGGTTTGACCGCGCGGCCATGCGACCGTTCCGGCGCAATCTGCAGATGGTGTTTCAGGACCCCTATGGTTCGCTCAGCCCCCGCATGACCGTGGGCGAGATCATCACCGAGGGGCTTCTGGTGCATGAGCCGAGCCTGTCCGGGCGCGAGCGCGACAGGCGCGCCATTCAGGCGCTGGAAGAGGTTGGGCTCGATCCATCCATGCGCAACCGCTTCCCGCACGAGTTTTCAGGCGGTCAGCGCCAGCGCATCGCCATCGCCCGCGCGGTGATCCTCAAGCCCACCGTGATCGTGCTCGATGAGCCAACCTCGGCACTCGACCGGTCAGTGCAGAAGCAGATTATCACCCTGCTCAGGCGCATCCAGGAGAGCCACAACCTGTCCTTCATCTTCATCAGTCACGACCTGGCTGTTGTGAAGGCGCTTTCCGACTATGCGATCGTGATGCGATCCGGGAAGGTCGTGGAGGAAGGGCCGACCAGCGAGGTCTTCGATAATCCACAGAGCGATTACACGAAGGACCTGATGGAAGCAGCCTTCAATCTTCGGGAAGTCTTGAACCGGCAGGCGGCTGCCCGCGTCTAGAGCATTTTTGCAGTCAGGTAGAATCACCTGACGTCCGCATACATGCGGAAAAACAGACAGATAGAGCGGAGCGGCGTTTCGGTGAAACGCTCTAGTATTTGAGCCGGATTGTCCACGCCTTTGCGGGCAATCCGGCGGTTCTTTCCCCACGTTTCCTTGCAGTGGAAAACAATAAGTTTCGCCATGCGTGGAACTTTGTTGGTCGCTGCTCGTTTTGACCATGGAAACAATCGATTTAACAATCGATTGACTCTGCCGCGCGTCTGTTTCACGCTGGCCGGGTCGAACGACGACAGGGAGCAGGGAGGGGCGTTTGAACGCACTCCAAATGATCGGCTTGAACGTTGGGACCACACCGGCGCGGTGTGGTCGCTTGCGTGCGTTGTGCCGACACCGGGCGATCATCGCTCCGGATCTGGCGAGTGCCAGTTCGTTCCCCCTGCTTCTCGGGCGCAGCAAGAAGCGGCGTCGCAAGTTCCCGGCAAAAGCACGTCTACGCGGTATCGCGACAGTGCCTGGCTGGTTCCCGGCCAGCTGACGACGCTCATTTAAGAACGTCTGCCCGTGCCGCAGCGTCGGCGGGGGATTGAGTATTTTTTGCCTGACCAGTTTGTTAAAAGACCAGAGGAGAACAGAATGCGTTCCATCAAATCCCGCTTAATGGCAGGTCTCGCCAGCACCGCGATTGTGCTGGCCGGTGCCGTCGCAGCTCAGGCGGAGACCTGGAAATACGCCTTCGAAGAAGCGATGACGGACGTTCAGGGCGTTTACGCCCAGAAGTTCAAGGAAGAGGTCGAGGCCAATTCGGACCACGAGATTCAGCTCTTCCCGTTCGGCACGCTGGGCGAATCCGCTGACATCATGGAGCAGGCGCAGGCCGGCATCCTGCAGTTCGTCGACCAGTCGCCCGGCTTCACCGGCGCGCTTATCCCCGAGGCGCAGGTCTTCTTCGTTCCCTACCTGCTTCCGGCCAAATCGGAAGACCTGGGTGAGTTCTTCCGCAACTCCAAGGCCATCAACGAGATGTTCCCGGAGCTCTATGCAGAGCAGGGCCTCGAGCTTCTCAAGATGTTCCCCGAGGGCGAAGTGGTGATGAACACCAAGGACCCGGTGGAGAAGCCAGAAGACCTCAACGAGGTGAAGTTCCGCGTCATGACCAATCCGCTTCTGGTGGAGAGCTACAAGGCATTCGGCGCGACGCCGACGCCGCTTCCCTGGGGCGAGGTCTATGGCGGTCTCCAGACCAACATCATTCAGGGACAGGAAAACCCGCTCTTCTGGGTCGAGTCCACGAAGATGTATGAGGTGACCGGCGCCATCACGCTCACCGGCCACAACAACTTCACCACCGCCGTGATGGCCAACAAAGACTTCTATGATGGCCTCAGCGACGAGGACAAGAAGGTCGTTCAGGACGCTGCCGATGCGGCATTCGAGCATATTCTCGAATACCAGAAGGGTCTGAGCGAAGAGTCGCTCGCCAAGATCAAGGAAGCCAAGCCCGAGATGACGATCAGCGACCTCACCGAAGAGCAGCGCGCTCCCTTCAAGGAAGCGGCCGCCCAGGTGGAAGCCAAGTTCATCGAGATGACCGGTGACAGCGGCAAGAAGATCCTTGACCAGATGAAGGAAGACCTGAAGGCGGCGACACAATAATCCGCTGCCTTGAGCAATAATAAGCTGGGCCCTGCGACCTTTTCCGGTCGCGGGGTTCCGTCATCTCATTGAGGGGAATGAAGATGGGCAGTGAAGACCAGAAATCTGAACCGCACAGCGAACACTACGAATCCACACTGCCCGGCGTGATCGGCATGTTCGACAATGCCATCAGTCGCATAGAATCGGTCATGCTTGCGCTCGGCGTTATGCTCATGGCGATCAACACGATCGCCAATGTGGTCAGCCGCGCCATCGGCAGCACGATCTTCTTTTCCGAGGAGCTCAACCGCATCCTCATCATCCTGATCACCTTCGCCGGCATCGGCTATGCCGCGCGTCACGGCCGTCACATCCGCATGTCGGCGCTCTACGACGCCTTGCCGGCAAAGACGCGCAAGGTGCTGATGATTGTCATCACGGTGATCACCGCGCTCACCATGTTCGCGCTCTGCTATTTCGCCATCGGCTACATCGCCAAGGTGGCCAAGTCCGGCCGGGTTCTTTCGGCCATGCAGATCCCGGTCTACTGGATCTACCTCTGGGTCCCCGTCGGGTTCTTCATCACCGGTGTGCAATATGCCCTCACCGCACTGAAGAACGTCGTCCAGAAAGACATCTATCTCTCCACCCATGTTCTGGAGGGGTATGAGGAAGATGAAATCGAGATCTGAGCGGGGCCACGACCATGACACTCAAAATTTCCACCATCATGATCGTGCTGCTGCTGTTCGGCTTCCCGATGATGATTCCGCTCATCCTGGGCGCGGCCTACGGCTTTTACGGTCTTTTCGGCGGTTTCGACCGTATGGACTTCATGGTTCAGCAGATGCTGGCGGGCATTCGCCCGGCCTCGTTGATCGCCGTGCCCATGTTCATTCTCGCCGCCGATATCATGACGCGCGGCCAGTCCGCCGACCGGCTGATCGATATGGTCATGAAGTTCATCGGCCACATCAAGGGTGGCCTCGCAGTCTCCGCCGCTACCGCCTGTACGCTGTTCGGTGCGGTGTCGGGCTCTACCCAGGCCACGGTGGTCGCCGTCGGCTCGCCGCTGCGCCCGCGCATGCTCAAGGCCGGCTATAACGATTCCTTCGTTCTGGCGCTGATCATCAACGCCAGTGACATCGCCTTTCTGATCCCGCCTTCCATCGGCATGATCATCTATGGCGTCGTCTCAAAGACCTCGATTGCCGAGCTCTTCATCGCCGGCATCGGGCCGGGGCTTCTGCTGCTGGTTCTCTTTTCCGCCTATTGCATCGTCTATGCGATCGTGAAGGGCGTGCCGACCGAGCCGAAAGCGCCCTGGGGCGAGCGCGTGGCAGCCGTGCGCGCGGCCATCTGGCCGCTGTTCTTTCCGGTCATCATCGTTGGCGGCATCTATGGCGGCATTGTCAGCCCCACCGAGGCGGCGGCCATCTGCGTGGCCTATGCGCTGTTCCTGGAACTGGTGATCTTCCGCTCGCTGAGCCTGGCCGACATCTACAAGATCTCCAAGTCCACCGGCCTCATCACCGCCGTGGTGTTCATTCTCGTCGCTGCCGGCACGGCCTTCTCCTGGGTGATCTCCTTCGCGCAGATCCCGCAGCAGATTCTCGGCGCCATCGGCATTGATGAAATGGGCCCGAAAATGGTGCTCGCCGTCATCTCGATCGCCTTCTTCGTCGGCTGCATGTTCGTCGATCCGATCGTGGTCATCCTCGTGCTGGTGCCGATCTTCGCGCCGGTGGTGGATGCGGTCGGTCTCGACAAGGTTCTGGTCGGCACGATCATCACGCTGCAGGTGGCCATCGGCTCCGCCACACCGCCATTCGGGTGTGACATCTTCACGGCAATCGCCATCTTCAAGCGACCATACATGGATGTGATACGGGGCATTCCGCCCTTCACGCTCATCCTGCTTGGTGTTTCGGCAGCACTGATCTTCTTCCCGCAGATCGCCCTGTTCCTGCCCAGCCTGGCATTCGATTAGGAGGCGCCCAATGTTCAAAAGGATACTCGTCCCGGTCGATGGTTCGGAAAATTCACTGAAGGCGCTTGAGATGGGCGTCAAGATGCAGAAGACCACTGGCGCCGAACTCATGATGCTGACTGTATTCCGGCATCACAGCCTGCTTGAGGCGTCCATGTCCATGGTGCGGCCCGACGATCCGCAGAACCTAGACGATGTCATGCGTGAGCACGCCAGGGAAATCGCCGATGCCGCCAAGAAGGCGGCAGTGGAAATGGGCGCCGAAAGCCCACGTGCTTTCGTGAAGAACGGCCAGCCGGCACGCACCATCGTGAAGTTCGCCAAGGAGCGTGAGGCAGATCTGATCGTGCTCGGCAGCCGAGGTCTGGGAGATCTGGAAGGCTATCTTCTTGGCAGCGTGTCCCACAAGGTCACCAGCCTCGCCAATTGCCCGGTCATGGTGGTGTGATCGAAGCGAAAGTCCAGATGCAATAAGGGCCGGATCCGCTTTCGGGCCCGGCCCTTATCTTTGGTGTTCCAGAAGCGTTTCGGCGCTCTTTCCTGGCAGGGTCAAACCGGGTCCGCTCCACCAATAGGCGGCGTGCCGGTCGGCTTGCGCCAGATGTGCCCGATCCGCGTACCAATTGCGGTCAGGGCGTGCTTCAGCGCCGTGGAACGGGCCTTGTTCGCCTGCCGCGCATAGCGCTGCAATTCAGGGCTGGAACCAACGCCCACCGTGTAGTGCGACATCAGAACCTCCTTGAGAGGGTTGGCAATGTAGAGAGTCTGCTGCGATGTGCTGCCGGTCTTGATCGGT
This sequence comes from Nitratireductor lacus, assembly GCF_056431025.1. Classification (NCBI taxonomy): domain Bacteria; kingdom Pseudomonadati; phylum Pseudomonadota; class Alphaproteobacteria; order Hyphomicrobiales; family Phyllobacteriaceae; genus Nitratireductor; species Nitratireductor lacus. The sequence continues at coordinate 41,149 of NZ_JBWKMB010000018.1, forward strand.
CAACCCATCGCTACAGTTCCTATTTGGGGTCTACGGCCGCTTTACACAATAGAAATTATTCTTCCCGTTGTGTGCGTTTATGTTACGCTAAAGCGATGAGGCATCGCCTGCCCAATCTCAACGCCGTCAGGGCATTCGACGCGGCGGCCCGTCACCAGAGCTTTTCGCGCGCCGCTGCCGAGCTCGGCGTCACCCATGCGTCGGTCAGCCGATACATCAAGAATCTCGAAGCCGAGCTCGGCATGCCATTGTTCGAGCGCCGACACCGGCAGGTGGCACTCACACCAGGTGGCGCGCGCTACGCGGAGATTGTCGCCGATGCGCTGATGCTCATTTCGCTCGACACGGGCACGCGCGCAACGCGCAACGCAAAGGGGCGCGTGGTTCTGGAGTCAGATTCCGACCTGGCTGCACTCTGGCTCATGCCGTTGCTGACCGATGAGGTGCTGGAGGACCTTGGCATCGAGCTCGAACTGCGCTCCTATCCCGAGCCGCCGCGAACCATCGCGCCCGACACGGACCTTGCCCTCACCTGGGGCCGGCTCGATGTGCCGGGTTACTCGCGCGAACCTTTTCTGGATTTCACGATCTTCCCCGTCTGCGCGCCGGAGCGCGCCGAGCATGTGCGAAGCCGCGGCCTGATCGCCAACAAGCTGATCTACGACCGCGGCGTGAACACGTGGGACGAGCTCCTGCGGCGGCAGGGCACGAACCTCAGCGCCGCATCGGGCCATCTCATCTTTCACCGCACGCAGCTCTGTCTTGAGGCGGCTGCGCGCGGGCTTGGCGTGGCTCTTGGCGATGACGTCTCGGCGGCCGCCATGCTGCGCGACGGTCGGCTGGTATGTCCGTGCGGCCCCTCCGTCGCCGGGCGCAACAGCTATTACCTGTCCTCCGTATCGCGGGGGCCGGTCAGCCCTTCGGCAATGGCCATGCGCGCATGGCTTCTGGAAAAGGCAGCCGAGCATGTGCAATGGGCGGAAAAGGCCGGTTATGCGCTGCCCAAAGAGGGGTGATGGAACGCGCGCGGGATTGTGAGGCAGCGCAATCGTCATCCCGGCCGCGCGCAGAGAGAGCTGGGACCTATTGAGAGGCGCGGCCGATCTCCATAGAAGGAGCCAATGGTCCAACGCGCGCCCGAAGCGCATCCGGGCCGCGCTTCATGGCATTCTTCCAATAGGTCCCGGATAGCCCTTCGGGCTTCCGGGATGACGCTGCATGGCTTTCAGCGCAGCGCGTTCACGCTACCAGCTGAAAGATCTATGCAGCCTTCTCCGCCAGTCTCTTCCTGATGCTGTCCACGTCGGCGCGCGGCGTCGCGGCGAAGAGCGTGCGCGTGTATTCGTGCTGCGGGTCGGAGAACACCGCATCGCGGGTGCCGTATTCGACCGCCTCACCGAAATACATCACCATCACCTCGTCGGCGATATAGCGCACCACCGAAAGATCGTGGCTGATGAAGACATAGGTGAGCCCGAACTCTTCCTGCAGATCCGCCAGAAGGTTCAGCACCTGCGCCTGCACCGAGAGATCGAGCGCGGAAACCGGCTCGTCCAGCACCAGCAGGCGGGGCCTCAGCATCAGCGCGCGCGCGATGGCGATGCGCTGGCGCTGGCCGCCGGAGAACATGTGCGGATAGCGATTGAAGTGCTCGGCCTGCAGACCGACCTTCAAAAGCATTTCCATGGCGCGTTCGCGCCGCTCCTTCACGGGAACCTTCTCGTTGATGATCAGCGGCTCCATCAGGACGTCGCCGATCTTCTGGCGCGGATTCAGTGAACCATAGGGGTTCTGGAAGACGATCTGCACCTTGCGGCGCATTTCGGGCTCCACACCCTTCTTGCTGATCTCGACCGGTTTCCCGTCGATCAGGAGTTCGCCGGAGGTGGGTGCGTCGATCATCGTCATGATGCGGGCGAGGGTGGATTTCCCGCAGCCCGATTCGCCGACGATGGCCAGCGTTTTGCCCTTCTCAACCTTGAGGTCGATGCCTTTCAGCGCGTTGATGATGCGGCCCTTTCCGAAAAAGCCGCCGCCGATGTGATAGTCGCGCGTGATGCCGCGTGTTTCCAGGACGATCTCGCTCATGGGCGGGCTCCTGTCAGCGGCGCTTCATCGAACACGAAGTCGGAGACGGTCGGCAGGCGGTCGCCTGTCGCGTTCTCCGGCAGGGCCGAAAGCAGCGCCTTGGTATAGGGGTGCTGGGGCTTTTCGAAGAGCGAAAGCACGTCGGCTTCCTCCATCTTCTTGCCCTTGTACTGCACGATCACGCGATCGGCCGTTTCCGCCACCACGCCCATGTCATGGGTGATCATGATCATGCCCATGTTCTTCTCGGCCTGGATCGACACCAGAAGATCGAGAATCTGCTTCTGGATCGTCACGTCGAGCGCGGTTGTCGGCTCGTCGGCGATCAGGAGCTTGGGATTGCAGGCAATCGCCATGGCGATCATCACGCGCTGGCACTGGCCACCCGACATCTGGTGCGGGTAGGCGTTCACCCGGTCCGCCGCGTTGGGCAGGCCCACCGCCTCGAAGAGCTCCACCGTCCGGTCGCGCCGCTGGCGCGCCGAAAGATCGGTGTGCATCTTCAGCGTCTCGTCGATCTGGAAACCGACGGTGAAGCACGGGTTGAGGCTGGCGATTGGCTCCTGGAAGATCATGGCAATGTCCTTGCCGACGATCTTGCGCCGTTCGGATGGCGACAGATTGAGGATGTCGCGGCCCTGAAAGGTCATGGCATCCGCCGTCACCTTGGCGGTCCAGGGCAGAAGCCCCATCACCGCCAGCATGGACACGGATTTGCCCGAGCCCGATTCGCCGACGATGGCCAGAACCTCGCGCGCCTCGACGGACAGCGAAACGCCATCCACCGCGCGCAGCGTGCCGCCCGCCGTCTCGAATTCGACGCTCAGATTGCGGATGTCGAGAAGAGCATCACTCATGTCACGACCTCTTCAGCTTGGGATCGAGCGCATCGCGAAGACCGTCGCCCATCAGGTTGATGGCAAGAACGGTGATCAGGATGGCGAGACCGGGGAAGGTGACGACCCACCACGCACGCAGGATGAACTCGCGCGCTTCGGCCAGCATCGTGCCCCATTCGGGTGTGGGCGGCTGTGCGCCCATGCCGAGGAAGCCAAGCGCCGCCGCATCGAGGATCGCGGTCGAGAAGGAGAGCGCCGCCTGCACGATCAGCGGTGCGGTACAGTTCGGCAGAATGGTCTTGAACATCAGCCTTATGTTGCCCGCGCCGGCAACGCGTGCCGCCGTCACATAGTCGCGCCCCTTCTCCGACATCACGGCAGCGCGCGTGAGGCGCACATAGTGCGGCTGCTGCACGAGGGCGATGGCTATCATCGCGTTGACGAGGCCCGGCCCCAGAATGGCGACCAGAACCAGCGCCAGAAGCAGCGACGGGAAAGCGAGGATGATGTCCATCACGCGCATGATGACCGTGTCCACCACGCCGCGGAAATAACCGGCGATGAGGCCGACCAGAATGCCCACGGAGACGGCGACCGAGACCACCACCACGCCGATGAAGAGCGAGAAGCGCGCGCCGTAGATCAGGCGTGAGAGCACGTCTCGTCCCACCGCATCGGTGCCGAGAATGAACGACCAGTTGCCGCCTTCCTGCCAGACCGGAGGCAGAAGGAAGAAGCCGCGATTCTGCAGGCTCGGACTGTGCGGTGCGATCACGGGCGCCAGAAGCGCGATGACGACGATTGCGAGGAAAACGTAAAGGCCGATCACGGCGCCGCGGTTCTGGCTGAAATAGTACCAGAATTCCGCAAGGCGGGCGCGCCGCGTGACCGCGATGACCGTGCCGCCTTCGAGACCGACGGCGGCATTCGGATCTTTTGTGTTTGTCGAGCTCATGGTCAGTGCCTGATTCTCGGATTGATCAGACCGTAGAGAACGTCCACGATCAGGTTCACGATCATGATGATGGCGGCAATGAGCAGAAGCCCGCCCTGCACCACCGCATAATCGCGCTTGAACACGCTGTCGACCATCCACTTGCCGATGCCCGGCCAGGAGAAGATCGTCTCGGTGAGGATCGCGCCGGCCAGAAGCACGCCCACCTGGAGACCGATGGTGGTCACCACGGGGATGAGCGCGTTGCGCAGCGCATGCAGGCCGATCACCCGGCGTGGCGGCAGGCCCTTGGAGCGCGCCGTGCGCACATAATCTTCGCCCAGCACTTCAAGCATGGCCGAACGGGTCTGGCGGGCGATCACCGCAAGCGGGATCGTAGCCAGCACGATGGTCGGCAGGATGAGATGCGAAAGCGCCGATTTGAACGCGCCTGCCTGGCCCGATAGAAGACTGTCGATCAGCATGAAGCCGGTGACCGGCGGGAAGAAGTAGAGCAGCGAGATGCGACCTGAGACCGGCGTCCAGCCAAGAATGCCGGAGAACAGAATGATCAGGAGCAGGCCCCACCAGAAGATCGGCATGGAATAGCCGACAAGGGCCGCGCCCATCACCGTCTGATCAAGCCACGAACCGCGACGGACGGCCGCGATCACGCCGAGCGGAACGCCAATGGCAACCGCCACGATGATCGCGCACAGCGAGAGCTCGATCGTCGCCGGAAACAGCGTCAGGAACTCCTGAAGCACCGGCCTCTTGGTGACGATGGAGGTGCCGAAATCGCCCTGCAGCAGATCCGTCATGTAGTTGAAATACTGCACGAACAGCGGCTGGTCGAAGCCATAGAGCGCCTGGAGCTGCTGGTAGCGCTCCTCGCTCATGCCGCGCTCGCCGGCCAGAAGCATGATCGGATCGCCCGGCAGAAGGCGAATGAAGGAAAAGGCGACGATGGACACCCCGATGAAGGTGGGGATCAACAGCGCCAGCCTGGAGAGAAAGAAACGGAACATCTAATACACGACCGGCGACAGCTCGCGCCGCCGCCGGTTCCTGTTTCTGGTGAAGGGGCCTATTCGGCGATATCGACGCCTTCAAAGGCGTGGCCGCCAAGCGGGTCCATCTTGTAGCCGGTCACTTCCTTGCGCATCGGCATGTGGACGACCGAGTGAGCGATGGTTGCCCACGGAGCCTCACGCTTGAAGACCACCTGGGCCTCTTCGTAGAGTTTTGTACGCTCCTCCTGCGAAGAGAGCGTCTTGGCCTTCTGAATCAGACCCTCGAACTCCTCATTGCACCACTGGGCGCGGTTGGAGCCGCCGACACCGTCACAGCCGAGCAGAACGGCGAGGAAGTTGTCCGGGTCGCCATTGTCGCCGGTCCAGCCAAGCAGCACCGCGCCATCGCGGTCTTCCGCCTTGGAGCGCTCGAGATACTCACCCCATTCGTAGGAGACGATCTCGACATTGACGCCGACCTTGGAGAAATCCTCCTGGATCAGCTCGGCCATGCGGCGCGCGTTCGGGTTGTAGGGACGCTGCACAGGCATCGCCCAGACCTTCATGGAAAGGTCCGAAACGCCCTCTTCCTCAAGCATCTTCTTGGCTGCTTCCGGATCGTAGGCATCGTCCTCGACCGCGTCGTTATACGACCACATTGTCGGCGGGATCGGGTTCTTGGCTGCCTGGCCGGCACCCTGGAACACGGCGTCGAGAATGGCTTCCTTGTTGATCGCCATGTTCAGCGCCTTGCGGACCTTCGCGTTGTCGAACGGGGCAACCTTGGTGTTGTAAGCGAGGTAACCGACGTTCAGGCCTTCCTGCTCGTCAACCTTCAGCGCATCGTTCGCCTTCAGGCTCTCGATGTCGGCCGGGTTCGGGTAAGGCGTGATGTGGCACTCGCCGGCGATCAGCTTCTGCTGGCGCACCGAAGCCTCGGTGGTGATGGCGAACACCAGATCGTCGATCGGCTGCTTGCCGTTCCAGTAATCGGGATGCGCCTTGTAGCGGATCACAGCGTCAGGCTGATAAGCCACGAACTGGAAGGGGCCGGTGCCGACCGGCTTCTGGTTCAGGTCCGAAAGATTGCCGGATTCAGCGAGCTTGTCAGCATATTCCTTCGAGAAGATGGAGGCAAAATCCATGGCCAGGTTGGCAATGAACGGGGCCTCCGGGCGGTTCAGCACAAACTTCACCGTGTAATCATCGACCTTCTCGATGGACTTCACGAGGTCCGGCATGGACATGCCGTTGAAATACTCCCACGAAGCGCCTTCCACATAGGCGTGGTAAGGATGGTCTTCCTGAAGCTGGCGGTTGAAGGAGAACAGCACGTCGTCGGCGTTGAAGTCGCGGCTTGGCGTGAAGAAGTCGGTCGTGTGGAACTTCACACCCTGACGCAGCTTGAAGGTGACCTCGAGACCATCGTCCGAAATCTCCCAGCTCTCTGCCAGGCCCGGAATGGTCTTGGTTGTGCCCGGCTCGAACTGGACAAGGCGGTTGTAGACCGGCTTCGACGATGCGTCGAATGTGGTGCCCGCGGTATAGAGCGCCGGGTCGAAGCCTTCCGGGCTTCCTTCCGAGCAATAGACAAGCGTCTTTGCGCCTGCCGCGCCGCTCAGCACCGTGGCGGCCAGCAGCGCAGCCGCGAAGGTCAGTTTGTTTTTCATTGAGGTCTCCCTGATTCTCACATGGGCCCACTCCCGAGGCCCTGGAAGCTGGCATATAAGCAAAGTTCGAATAGGGAGGGAACTCCCTCGAACACTTTACCGCCTTAAATGCAATTATTTGTCGAATCCGAGTTAATGGATGCAACAAAACTCCATTCGCGCTCTTGTAGTATGGCTATGAGAGAAACCATATCCGCAACAGTGTCGACGTTTCGAGGAGAATAACGCATGAGCGATAACTGGCAGAAGGAGGTTCTGGACTTCTGGTTTGAGACGCTGACGCCCAGGGAATGGTTTGCGGTGAGCGAGGAGACGGACACTCTGATCCGCGAGCGGTTTTCCCGGCTCCATGAGCGGTTGATGCGTGATCTTCCGGAAAGCGTTTTCACCGATCCCGGGGCGGCTCTCGCCGCTGTCATCGTGCTCGATCAGTTCCCGCGCAACATCCACCGCCGCCAGCCGGGCGCTTTCGCCTCGGATGAGCTCGCCATGCGGGTTGCCAGTCATGCCGTCGACAAGGGCCTCGATGAGGGAATGAGCGAGCGCGAGCGCCAGTTCCTCTATATGCCGTTCATGCATTCGGAAGTGCTGGCCGATCAGGAGCGCGCCGTCATGCTGTTCAAGTCGCTCGGCCAGGAAGAGGCGCTGAAATACGCGATCGAACATCGGGACATCGTGGCCCGCTTTGGGCGCTTTCCGCATCGCAACCGTGTTCTTGGCCGGGACAGCAGCCCGGAGGAACTTGCCTTCCTGGAAGGACACGCAGGCTACGGCCAGTGAGGCAACGCACACTTTATGGTGTCATCGCACCAGTGCCCTCAATTCGAAATCCACCCCCTCCATCCGGAGGGTGCGCGCATCTCGGGTTCGATCCGGACACACGCAAATTCATGTTTCCTGTGTGGTTTTCGGATTTGAGGTTCGCAAAGCGACCTCGACCCGGGAACAAAGCGGTCTTCAAATCCACCACGCCAGCGGGGAGGCGCAATCGCACTTGTGAAACCCCGTACTGTCGCCATACACTCCCCTTTTGAGGGGAGATCGTCATGATGCCGCGCGCTTGCCCAATCGTCATATGACGGTTTGTGTTGCGTTTGGTATTACGTGAACGTAAACGTTATAGCTGGTTTTTCTTTCTGGGAGGAGCAGTTGGCAAAAAGCGCAAAGACGCCCGCCAAGGGTGAAGAGAAAGCCGCACGCACCGCAAAGGGCGGAACGGGCGGCAAGACGGTGGCAAAAAAGGCGGCATCGACCACGGCGAAGAAGCCGGCCGCGAAATCCGCAGCCGGTTCATCGAAGAAGTCGGCGACTTCTGCCGGCAAGGCTGCGCCGAAAAAAGCCCAGGCGTCCCGCAAGGCCGGGATCGCCCGGCCGTGGGTGGAGCATTATCCCAAGGGCATTCCCGCAGAGATGGGAGACTTCCCCAACAATTCGCTTGGCGAATTGCTCGTGGATGCCTGCAAGACCTATGGCGACCGGCCCGCATTCACCTGCATGGGCAAATCGCTCAGCTATCGTGACCTTGAGGAGATGTCGCAGCACTTCGCGGGTTATCTGCAGTCGCTCGGGCTTGAACGCGGCGCGCGTGTTGCGTTGATGATGCCCAATGTCCTGCAATATCCTGTCGCCATGATGGCGGTGCTGCGTGCAGGCTATGTGGTGGTCAACGTCAATCCGCTCTACACGCCGCGCGAGCTGGAACACCAGCTCAACGATGCGGGTGCGGAAGCCATCGTCATACTGGAAAACTTCGCCCACACGCTCGAGGCCGTCGCCTCGAAGACTTCGGTGAAACACGTGGTCGTTGCCTCGATGGGCGAGCTTCTGGGGCTCAAGGGTCATATTGTCAATTTCGTGGTTCGCCGCGTCAAGAAGATGGTGCCCGCCTGGTCTTTGCCGGGGCATGTCTCCTTCAGGGAGGCGGTCAAGAAGGGCGCGGCCCATGGGTTCAGGCCGGTTGACATCGCACTGTCGGACAATGCCTTCCTGCAATATACGGGCGGCACGACCGGCGTTTCCAAGGGCGCAACGCTGCTGCACAGCAATGTGCTCGCCAATGTGATCCAGAACGAACTCTGGTTCCGCAGCGCCTATATAGGCAAGCCGAAGCCCGGTGCGCCGGTGCTGATCTGCGCCCTGCCGCTCTATCACATCTACGCGCTCACGGTGAACGCGCTGATGGGCATGAAGCTCGGTGGCAACAACGTGTTGATTCCCAATCCGCGCGACATTCCCGCTTTCGTGAAGGAGCTGCAGAAATACGACTTCCACATTTTCCCGGGGCTCAACACGCTGTTCAACGCGCTCCTGAACAATGAGGATTTCTGCAAGCTTCCCTTCAAGAGCCTGCTTGTCACCTTCGGCGGCGGCATGGCAGTGCAGCGCGCGGTCGCAGAACGCTGGCAGAAGCTCACTGGCTGCGTGATCTCGCAGGGCTATGGTCTCTCGGAAACCTCGCCCGTGGCCACGGTGAACAGCTTTGCGGCGAAGGAGTTTACCGGCACGATCGGCTATCCGATTTCGTCCACCGACGTCGTCATCCGCGACGATCAGGGCAAGAACCTGCCCTTTGGCAAGGTTGGCGAGATCTGCATTCGCGGTCCGCAGGTGATGGCCGGCTACTGGAATCGGCCGGACGAGACCGCCAAGGTCATGACCGAGGACGGGTTCTTCCGTTCCGGCGACATGGGCACGATGGATGAGACCGGCCAGGTCACCATCGTCGACCGCAAGAAGGACATGATCGTGGTGTCGGGCTTCAAGGTCTTCCCCAACGAGGTGGAAGACGTGATTGCCAATCACCCGGGTGTTCTGGAAGCAGCGATTGTCGGCGTCGAGGACGAGCATTCAGGCGAGGTGCCGAAGCTCTTCGTGGTCCGCAAGGACGCGAACCTGACGGAAGAGGACCTCAAGGCGTTCTGCAAGGAGAACCTCACCGGTTACAAGCGCCCGAAATATATCGAGTTCCGCGACGATCTGCCGAAATCCAATGTCGGCAAGATCCTGCGCAAGGAATTGCGCTGAAACGGAAAGGCCCGCGCCGGGTTTGAATTGACCCTTAAGGTTGCGCGGGCCATTGTTTTCGAAGCTCTGGCGTTGTGCGTGGTTCGACAGGCTCACCATGAGGAATGGAATGGCTGGCACGACGGGTTGTGCAATCAAAGCCCTCCCTCATGGTGAGCCTGTCGAACCACGCACCGCGTTGATGCAACGCGGTTGTCCCGTTCATTTAAAGCGTCACCCGCCCCCCCGCCGCCCGCCGGGCGAGGATGATCGCGCCGTCCACCGCATCGCCGTCGGCGGGCTTCAGGCGCCGGCGCACATCGGGCGAGAGCCAGGGCTCCAGAGGGCCTGAAAGTCCGCCAAGCAGTGTCACGCGCGGCGCGTTCTGATCAAACAGCGTGCGCACCAGCATGTCGATCTGCGCAGCCGCGTCCTGCACGATGCGCCGCGCGGCGGCGTCGCCCTGGTCGGCATGGCGCAGCACCATGGGCGCGAAGGTGGCATAGTCCGTGGCGCTTGCCCGGTCCATCCAGGCCACCACTTCGGCCGGGTCATCGTCGAAGCGGCGCATGACTTCGGTCAGAAGCGCGCTTTGCGGAATGCGGCCGTCATGGCCCTGCAATGCGGCACGCACGGCATTGAGGCCGATATCGGCACCGCTTCCCTCATCGGAAATCGGAAAGCCGTAGCCGCCGATGCGCAGATGCCTGCCCTCCACGATGCCGAGCCCCACCGAGCCGGTGCCGGCGATGGCGATGGCGCCATCGAGACCCGAATGCGCGCCAAGGCAGGCAGTGTCGCTGTCGCTGGCAAAGACGATGCTGGCGAAGGGGTGCGATAGCGCCTGAAACGCCTCGACGGCACCCTTGCGGCGCATGCCGGCAAGGCCGATCCCGGCATGAATGCGGGCGATCTCTGCCTCGCCGAAACCCGCTTCTTCAATTGCAGCGTCCACTGCGCGCAGGACCGACGCCCATGCGGCCTCAACGCCGAGCCTCGTGGTGGCCGGGCCGGAAAGGCCCTGACCGAGCACTGCACCTGCTGCATCCTCGATGCGGGCCCGGCAACCCGTACCACCGCCATCGACGCCGAGATAAAAATGGCTCTCCGCGTCGCTCATTTCTGCAACCGCTCGATTGTTGCGCCGCATTGCGCCAGTTTTCGGTCGAGCTGCTCATAGCCGCGGTCGATGTGGTAGACGCGGTTGATGACGGTTTCGCCTTCCGCGGCAAGGGCGGCGAGCACAAGGCAGACCGAAGCGCGCAGATCCGTTGCCATCACCTGCGCGCCCTTCAGGGGTTTGCCACCCCGGACCACGGCAGTCGTGCCCTGTAGCGTGATATCGGCGCCGAGCCGCGCCAGTTCCGGCACATGCATGAAACGGTTCTCGAAAATCGTCTCGCGGATGAGCGATGTTCCGTCGGCGCAGCAGGCGAGCGCCATGAACTGCGCCTGAAGGTCTGTCGGAAAGCCCGGATAGGGTTCTGTGGTGAGGTCGGTCGTACGCAGGGCGCCGTTCCTTGAAACCACCAGACCCCGGTCGCTCGGCCACACATTCACGCCCATCACCTCCAGCGCCTGGATCACGGCGGCGAGGTTTTCCATGCGCGCGTTCACCAGTTCCAGCGCGCCACCGGTGATGGCCGCAGCCACCGCATAGGTCCCGGCCTCGATGCGGTCGGGGATGACATGATGCGCAGCAGCCTTCCACTCGGTGCCGCCCTCGATGATGATGCGATGCGTTCCCGCTCCCTCGATCTTCGCGCCCATGGCGTTGAGGCAGGCGGCGAGGTCCGCCACTTCCGGTTCGCGCGCCGCATTCAGGATTTCGGTCTCGCCGTGCGCTGCAGTGGCCGCCATCATGGCCGTCTCCGTCGCGCCCACCGAAGGCGAACTCAGGATCACCCGTGTGCCTTTGAGCCCATCGGTTGCGCGGGCGACGATCAGCCCGCCTTCGATGCCGATGTCTGCACCCAGCATTTCGAGCGCCTTCAAATGCATGTCCACCGGCCGCGCGCCGATGGCACATCCCCCGGGCAGCGATACCCGCGCCTCGCCGAACCGCGCAAGCAATGGCCCGAGAAACAGGACCGTGGCCCGCATCCGCCGCACCGTTTCATAGGAGACTTCGCATGAAACCATCGCGCTGGCGTCGATCACCGCCGTGTGGGCGTTGCGCGTCACCGACGCCCCGTAAAGCTCGGCGACCTGGAGCATGTTCTCCACATCGGAGACCAGCGGCAGGTTCGACAGTTCAAGCGGATGCGGGCTCAAAAGTGCGGCGGCAATCTGCGGCAGCGCGGCATTCTTTGCCCCGGCAATGGTGACGGCGCCCTGAAGCGGCTGGCCCCCTGTTATTCTCAGTCTGTCCATGATTGCGGTTCCGGAAACACCGATAGGCGAAGCCCCAGTCTCTATTGGTGAATTCCTTTGATCAAGCCCTGTTGGGAATATATTATTCCATTTTGTAATTCCTGCGGGATTCCCCTGGCGGCGAAACTCATTTAGTTTCGCTATCCCATTCCTCGAAAGGAAGCCATGTCTGTCCTGAAGATCATCGACGCGCAGCTTGAGACCATGGCGCCGGCCGACCGGCAGATCGGCCAGTTCATCGTCGACAATCCCGACCGCGTGCTCAGGCTTTCCTCCGCGGCCTTGGCGGAAGAGACAGGCCGTAGCCAGTCGAGCGTGGTGAAGTTCAGCCAGAAACTCGGCTTCTCGGGCTATCAGGATCTGAAGCTGGCGGTCAGCAAGGCCAGGGCGCAGGAATGGCATGTGCCGCCAGGCATGATCCACTCCACCATCGAGATCGGCGACAGCCACGCCACGATTTCGCAAAAGCTGATCTCAAGCAAGCTTCTCTCCATGCAGCAGACCATCGCCGCCAATCACGAGCCTGAGATAGCCCGAGCTCTTGAGGCGCTTGACGGCGCGCGCCGCATACACATTGCAGGGGTTGGCGCATCCTCGCTGGTGGCGCGCGACTTTTCCTACAAGCTGCAGAAGCTTGGCCGCAACGCACTGCATGACAGCGACAGCCATGTGCAGATGGCCAATGTCTCCTCTCTGGGCGAAGAGGATGTGCTCTTTGCACTGTCTTACTCCGGCACCAGCATCGAGACGGTGCGCATTGCCGAGCTTGCAAAGGCGCGGGGCGCGACTGTCATCTCCGTTACCGGCTTGCAGCAGAATCCGCTGATGCGCGTTGCCGACATTCGCCTGCACACGGTCGCAGACGAGGAACGGGTGCGCTCCTCCGCCATCACGTCGCGCGATGCGCAGCTCACTTTGATGGACTTCCTGTTCATCCTGATCCTGCAGCGCCAGCCGGATGCCAATGACTATGTCCACAACAGCGAAGCGTCGGTGTCCGCACTGAAGATGCCGGCGGCAAAATGACGGGTCAGTAGATGGCTTTGCGGGCGGTCTCGCTTGGGCGCTCACCGAAGGTCTTGCGGTAGTCGGCGGCAAAGCGCCCGAGATGGCTGAAGCCCCAGCGCAGCGCTGTTTCCGTTACCGAAATTTCCCCTTGGGCATTTTCCAGATCGAACCGCACGCGACGCAGACGCTCAAGGGTCAGCGCGTGCATGGGCGAAAGACCGTGCGTGCGTTTGTAGGCAAGCTGCAGCGCCCGCGCGCCGACACCCGATGCCGCCGCGATGTCGGTCAGGGTGATCGGGCGGTGCGCATTCTCCCTGATGAACGCGTCGGCCCGCTTCACCTGCCGCGGTGCCGCCTCCTGCTTTGTGTCAAAGAAAGCGGAGAGGTTGTGCGGCTGGAGTCTCAGAAGCGCCTCGAGAATGCGCTGCTCGTGGAACGCGGCGCAAAGGTTCAGCACCTGCTTTTCGGGCTTGTTGGCGGCGCGGAACATCGCATTGACCAGATTGCGCCATGAAGCAAGCTCCGGCCGGGTGAAATCGATCACCGGATCGAACACCACAGGTCCCGGCAGCGGGCGCTCGCAGAGCTGCTCGGCGAAACCCATGAACGAGGCTTTGGGGATCTGCACCAGAACCTGCTCGCAACCGGCCCACCAGCGCATGGAGGTTTCGCGGTCGGCATTGAGCAGCGCCGCCCTGTCGCCATCGCTCAGGAATTCCTTCCGGTTGTGTTTGATCGTCGCGCAGCCGGAAATCGGAATCTGTATGAGATAGAAGGTTTCGAGCGCGCCGGGGTCGATCAGAACATCGGCGCCGTAGCTGATATAGTTGAGGGAAACGAGGAGGCCCGGCTGGTGGTTTTGCACCGCGCGAAACCGTCCGCCACCGACCACTTCCAGCCGGTGGTTGCAGAATTTCCGGGCAACCTTCTCCCGTGCACAGTCCAGATCGTCCGTCTGAAAAAGGGCGTGGCTGGACAACGGGCGGTCGCCCCACTCCTCCCGGGCGATCACCATTCCCCGAGTTTAGCAGGTGTTTTGGTTTCTCCAAGATTTGTCCTGGTTTCTCGCCAAAACCGGTCTGTTTTTTTCGTTTTTCGGATATTTGGTTCAGTTTCCGGATATTTTTCCGGATCGCTTCCAGGCACCATGAAACTCCGTGATAAAGGGAGGAAAATCATGGAAAAGGAACTCGAAAAAGGCGTCACCGCAAACGGTGAGGGCTATGCCGGCAAGGAATGGAACATTCTCGGTCAGGTCTATTTTCCCAAGGCCACCTGCGATTCCACCTTCGCCTTTGAAACCAACAGCGACCCCGGCCAGTTCGTGCCGGTTCATGTTCATCCCACGCAGGAAGAGTTCATTCTGGTGCAGGAAGGCGAGCTGGATCTGAAGCTCGACGGCAAGTGGATGAAGGCGAAGGCGGGCGATCTGGTGCGTATGCCGCGCGGCGTTCCGCATGGCTATTTCAACAAGTCCGACAAACCGGCCCGCGCGCTCTTTTGGGTTTCGCCGGCGCGCAAGCTCGAAGCGCTGTTCGAGACGCTGCACAACATGACCGACCCGGAAGAGGTGGTGAAGGTCTCGGCCCTTCACGAAGTGGATTTCCTGCCACCGGAAGCGAACGACTAGCGCCAGGCGCTTTGGCCGGGTCCTGAAGGGAGCCGGCCCGAACCCGATAACAATCAAGGCCGGCAAGGGACCTTTGGCGACGTGGCAACACGCGGCGCGGGGAGGCGCGCGTCCAGAATTTGCCGGACGGGAGGAACAACGTCATGACAAAACGAAAGCATGTCTGCGTGATCGGCGCCGGCGTCAGCGGTCTTGCCGCCGCCCGCTCCTTCAAGAAGCGTGGGCACCGGGTAACCGTTCTTGAGCGCAGTCACGAACTGGGCGGTGTCTGGGAGCCCTCACGCTCCTATCCGGATGTCCAGACGCAGAGCCCGAAGGATCTCTATCGGTACACCGACAAGGCGATGCCGAAGGATTTTCCCGAATGGCCGAAGGGCCCGCAGGTTTTCTCCTATCTGTCGGACTACGCAGACGACCACGGTCTGCGCCCGTTGATCCGCTTCAACACCTCCGTTACTGCCATGCGCCGGCGCGACGATGGCAAACCCGGCTGGGAGCTTGATCTCGAAACGGCGAATGGCGAGAAGACCAGCGAAACCTTCGATTTTGTCGCTGTCTGCACCGGCCAGTTCAGCGAGAAGAACATTCTCACCCATCCCGGGCAGGAAGAGTTCGAGGCAGAAGGCGGCACGGTGATCCATTCTTCCGAATACACCGACCCGGCCATGGTGAAGGGCAGGAACGTCACGGTTCTCGGCTTCTCGAAATCGGCGACCGACATTGCCGTGAGCGCGGTGAAATCGGGTGCTCGCTCCGTCACCATCGTCTATCTGGAATCGGTCTGGCGCATTCCCTACTTCGTCGGCGGGCTGATCAACTTCAAGCGCATCCTCTACATCCGCGCGCAGGAAAAGATGTTTCCGGGCTGGAGCCGGAGCGGCTTCGCCCGCTTCAACCATGCCGTTGCCCGTCCCTTCATCTGGGCCCACTGGCGCGCGCTGGAAGCGCTTCTGACCGTGCAGCTCAAGCTCAACAAGACCGGGCTGAAGCCGAAAGAGCCCATCGAGGGAGGCGTGAACTGCTCGGTTCCCATCGCCACGCCGGGCTTTTTCGAGATGGTGGCAGACGGGCGCATCAAGGCCGTGCAGGGTACCTTTGCGAACTATGAGCCCGGCGCGATAAGACTGACCGGGGGGGAGTGCATCAAATCCGACATGGCGATCCTCGCCGTTGGCTGGAAACTCGGCGTTCCCTACCTGCCGGCGGAATACCGCGAAAAGCTGGTGGAGCCGGACGGGCAGTACCGGCTCTATCGCCTGATTGCCAATCCGGACATTCCCGATCTTGGCTTTGTCGGTTTCAACTCGTCTTTCTGCACCGTTCTGTGCGCCGATCTCGCCGCCGAATGGCTGGTGCGCTACGCGGACGGAAAACTGGCGAAACAACCGACCCCGGACGAAATGCGCACCAACATGGACATGATGCTCCACTGGCGACGCAACGAGCGACCGGCCGCGAAGATCTATGGCGGCCTGTGCGTGGCGCCCTATCACTTCAAGCATTTCGACGAGTTGATCGACGACATGGGCGCGCGCGTGAAACGCCGCAACCCGCTGGCGGAAAATCTCTCGCCTCCGGATGCTGATGCCTATGCACGCTATCTGCGCTCCGCGCCTGATTATCAGGTGGCGTGAGGCAGCGCCGCGCCGGCCTCCTCCCCGGCGCGGCCCGGCGCCTGTCTCTTTTGACACACCCTTGAAATCCATGGCGGCATGGGCGAAGGAAAAGGAAGCGCAGACCGTGCGCACCGATTTTTCCTGTCCGGAGTAGACGTTCCGTGAAAACCCTGACCATCCGCCGCCCCGATGACTGGCATCTGCATCTGCGCGACGGCGCGGTTCTGGAGGCGGTTCTGCCGCATTCTTCCGCCGATTTCGCCCGCGCGATCATCATGCCCAATCTGGTGCCGCCGGTGGTGACGGTGAAGGATGCGCTCGCCTACCGCGACCGCATCATGGCGGCAAAGCCCGAGGGGCATGATTTCACGCCGCTGATGACGCTCTACCTGACCGAGCAGACCGATGCGGATGACGTCGCCGCCGGCCACCGGGACGGGCACATCACGGCGGTGAAGCTCTATCCGGCGGGTGCGACCACCAATTCCCAGAGCGGCGTGCGCGATCTCATGAAGGTGCAGCCGGTATTGGAGCGCATGGCCGAGATTGGCCTGCCGCTGTGCGTGCATGGCGAGGTGACGGACGCCTCCATCGACATTTTCGACCGCGAGGCCGTCTTCATCGAGCGGGTGCTCAATCCGCTGCGTGAACGTCTGCCGGAGCTGAAGGTGATCATGGAGCATGTGACCACGAAGAACGGGGTCGACTATGTTCAGAGCGCGAAGAAAAACCTCGCTGCCTCACTCACCACGCATCATCTGATCATCAACCGGAACGCCATTCTGGCTGGCGGCATTCGCCCGCACTACTACTGCCTGCCAGTCGCCAAGCGCGAGGAGCACAGGCTGGCGCTGCGCAAGGCGGCAACATCGGGCGACAGCCGTTTTTTTCTGGGCACCGATTCGGCACCGCATCTCGACCCGGCCAAGGAGTCGGCCTGCGGCTGTGCCGGCATCTTCACGTCCATCAACACGATGTCGTGCCTGGCGCATGTGTTCGAGGAAGAGGGCGCGCTGGACCAGCTTGAGGCCTTCGCCTCCCTCAACGGCCCTGCCTATTACGGTCTGCCTGCCAATGAAGACACGATTACGCTGGTGCGCCGTGATGAAACGGTGGAGTTCCCCAAATCCGTCTACAGCTCAGACGGTACGATCACCGTGTTTGATCCCATGTTCCCGTTGCATTGGGCGGTAGAGAAACAGCCGGTCGGCTGACATCAGGCGGCCTTGGGCCGATTGATCGTTTGCGATGCTTCCAGAACGAGCGGGGAAAGCCCATCGCCGCCCATCTCGATGATTTCGAAAAGGCGCCCGCGCATGCGCGGCTCCCAGAACTTGTTGATGTGATCGGCAACGCCTGCCACACGCTCGGTTTCCGGTTGCGAGGTGAAGAACGTGGCAATCTGGTTGGCCATGTAGACGAGATGCTCGTCGCCGGATTTGAACTTTTCGTCATGCGACATGTCTGGCCGCTCCAATGATCACGCGTTCGGGATGGGTGAAAATGTCGAACTCCTCGCCGCGCACGAGGGCGACGAGGGTCATGCCGGCGGTTTCCGCCGTACGGATGGCAAGGGCTGTCGGTGCGGAAACGGCGGCAATGAGCGGCGCGCCGATGGCGGCGGTTTTCTGCACCATCTCGACCGAAACGCGCGAGGTAACGATCACCGCGCCGGTGTCGCGTTTGATACCGGCCTTGACGAGAGCGCCTGCCAGCTTGTCGAGCGCATTGTGCCGGCCCACATCCTCACGTGCGGCAACAACGCCTTTGCCGGGTATGTAGAAACCGGCTGCGTGGACGGCACCAGTGGCCTTGTGGAGTTCCTGAAATTCATAAAGCTCGCTGATGGCACCGGTGATCTCGGCAGCCGAAAAATTCTGATCGGACGCCGTTTCCGGTACGGAGCGCATCGCCTCTTCGATGCTCTCGATCCCGCAAAGGCCGCAGCCGACGGGACCGGCAAGCCGCCTGCGGCGCGCCTCGAAACGCCTGTTGGCGGTGTCGCGCAGACGGATCTGCAGGTCGATGCCGGGACCGAGCTCCTGAACGGTGATGGCCTCGATTTCTTCGGCGCTGGAAACGATCCCTTCCGTAACGCTGAAACCGAGCGCAAAGTCTTCCAGATCGGCAGGTGTCGCCATCATCACGGCATGGGTGGTGCCGCCATAGGAAAGCGCGACGGGCGTTTCCTCGGGCACGGTTCGCGGGGTGACTTTCGTTCCGCCGGTGCGGCGGGCCGTTCTTGAAACGCGGGCTGTGGCGGGAGGGTGGGTCATGGCGCTACACATTCGTCATCCCGGCCGAGCAAAGCGAGAGCCGGGACCCATTGAGAGGCGCGGCCGGTGTCCGCAATAGGCAGTGGGGTGAATGCCCGGTTGAGAACCGGGTTGGGGCCGTCATGCGCTTCCAATAGGTCCCGGATAAGCCTGCGGCTTTCCGGGATGACGGGTTGGGGGTGAGGACACCGCCAGCAAACATCACACTACTCCGCCGCCTCGACATGCACGATGCGGCGGCTCTGGCGGGCGTGTTCTTCGTAGTCTTCCTGCCACTCGGTCGGGCCGTTGGAGGGCGAAACCTGCACCGCCGTGACCTTGTATTCGGGGCAGTTGGTGGCCCAGTCGGAATATTCGGTCGTCACCACATTGGCCTGTGTGGCCGGGTGGTGGAAAGTGGTGTAGACGACGCCCGGCGCAACGCGCTCGGTGATGGTGGCGCGCAGGCTCGTCTCGCCGGAGCGGCTCTTGAGCTTCACCCAGTCGCCCTCGCGGATGCCGCGTGTCTCGGCGTCGAAGGGATGGATCTCCAGAAGATCCTCGTCGTGCCAGACGACATTCTCCGTGCGGCGCGTTTGGGCCCCGACATTGTATTGCGAGAGGATGCGCCCGGTGGTGAGCAGCAGCGGGAAGCGCGGGCCGGCTTTCTCGTCGGTGGCCACATAGGCGGTGCGCACGAACTTGCCCTTGCCGCGCACGAAGCCGTCGATATGCATGACGGGCGTGCCGGTGGGAGCCTTTTCGTTGCACGGCCACTGGACCGAACCTTCCTTTTCCAGAAGCTCATAGGTCACGCCGGCGAAGCTTGGCGTGGTGGCCGCGATCTCGGCCATGATCTCGGAAGGATGCGTGTAGTTCCAGTCCTGACCCAGCGCACGGGCCATGTCCTGCGTGACCTCCCAGTCGGCATAGCCGTTCTTGGGCTCCATCACCTTGCGGACGCGATTGATGCGGCGCTCGGCATTGGTGAAGGTACCGTCCTTCTCAAGGAAGGTCGAACCCGGCAGGAATATATGGGCGTAGTTGGCGGTCTCGTTCAGGAAGAGATCGTGAACGATGACGCATTCCATCGCTTCCAGACCGGCCGCCACATGATGCGTGTTGGGGTCGGACTGGAGAATGTCCTCGCCCTGCACGTAAAGCGCCTTGAAGGAGCCATCGACGGCAGCATCGAGCATGTTGGGAATGCGCAGGCCCGGCTCCTTGTCGAGCTTCACGCCCCACAGGCTCTCATAGATGGCGCGGGTCGCATCCTCGGAGATGTGGCGGTAGCCCGGCATCTCGTGCGGGAAGGAGCCCATGTCGCAGGAGCCCTGCACGTTGTTCTGCCCACGCAGCGGGTTCACGCCCACGCCCGGCCGGCCGATATTGCCGGTAGCCATGGCAAGGTTTGCGATGGCCATGACGGTGGTGGAGCCCTGGCTGTGCTCGGTGACGCCGAGACCGTAATAGATTGCGCCGTTACCGCCCGTTGCGTAGAGGCGTGCAGCACCGCGGATCAGCTCCGCCGAAACGCCGGACATTTTTTCCACGGCCTCGGGGCTGTTTTCCGGCTGGAGCACGAAGCTCGCCCAGTCCTGGAACTCGTCCCAGTCGCAGCGCTCGCGGATGAAGGCCTCGTCGAACAGGCCCTCCGACACGATCACATGCGCAAGAGCTGTCAGAACGGCGACATTGGTGCCAGGCTTCAAGGGCAAGTGATAGCTTGCCTCCACATGGGGCGTGCGCACGAGGTCGATGCGGCGTGGGTCGAGGACGATCAGCTTCGCGCCTTCGCGCAGGCGCTTTTTCAGCCGAGAGGCGAACACGGGATGGCCGTCGGTCGGGTTTGCGCCGATCACCAGAACCACATCGGAATGTTCGACCGAATCGAAATCCTGCGTGCCGGCGGAGGTGCCGAACGTGGTCTTCAGGCCATAGCCCGTGGGCGAGTGGCAGACGCGTGCGCAGGTGTCGACATTGTTGTTGCCGAAGACCTGACGCACCAGTTTTTGCACGAGATAGGTCTCTTCATTGGTGCAGCGCGACGAGGTGACGCCGCCGACCGAGCCCCGACCATATTTCTGCTGGATGCGGCCGATCTCGCTGCCGATATGGGCATAGACCTCTTCCCATGAGACCTCGCGCCACGGGTCGGTGATCTTCTCGCGGATCATCGGATTGAGAATGCGGTCCTTGTGGGTGGCGTAGCCATAGGCAAAACGGCCCTTCACGCAGGAATGGCCGCGATTGGCCTTGCCATCCTTGTAGGGAACCATGCGGACGACTTCCTCGCCCTTCATCTCCGCCTTGAACGAGCAGCCGACGCCGCAATAGGCGCAGGTGGTGACGGCGGAACGATCTGGCATGCCCATCTCGATGATGGACTTTTCCTGAAGCGCACCGGTGGGGCAGGCCTGCACGCAGGCGCCACAGGAAACGCATTCCGACTGCAGGAAGGGCTCGTCCATGCCGGCGGTGATGCGGCTTTCAAAGCCACGGCCTTCCACCGTCAGGGCGAAGGTGCCCTGCTGTTCCTCACAGGCGCGAACGCAGAGCGAGCAGACGATGCACTTCGCCGGATCGTAAGCGAAATAGGGGTTGGAAACGTCCAGTTCCTTGAAGTTCACCCCGTGCTCGCCGATTGGCGAGGGTTCGAGGTGGTTTGCCCCTTCATCGCCATAGCGGTTCTGCTTCAGACCGACGCTCTCGGCCATGTTCGCCATCTCGCAATTGCCCATGGCGCAGGCCGCGCAGTCTTCCGGATGGTCGGACATGTAGAGTTCCATCACGCCGCGGCGGATGGTGTTGAGGCGGTCGGTCTGGGTGTTGACGGCAATGCCGTCCATGGCCGGGGTGGTGCACGATGCCGGCGTGCCGCCCTTGCCCTCGATCTCAACCAGGCAGAGACGGCAGGAGCCGAAGCTCTTGACCATGTCGTTGGCGCACAGCTTGGGCACGGCGATGCCGGCCTCGCGCGCGGCGCGCATGATCGACGTGCCTTCCGGAACGGTGACAGACTGGCCGTCGATGGTCAGGGTTACCGTCTTGTCAGAGCGGACAGCGGGTGTGCCGTAGTCGGTTTCTTCTACGAAACGCTTGTCGGTTCCACACATGGTTTCCTCCTATTCCGCCGCTTCGCGCACGGGCGCGGGGCGGAAATCTTCCGGGAAATGGGTCAGCGCGCTCATGACGGGGTAGGGCGTGAAGCCACCCAGCGCGCACAGCGATCCGAACTTCATCGTGTTGCAGAGATCGGTCACAGTCTCGATCTGCTCTTCAGGCGCGATGCCCTGCTTCAGCCGGTCGAGCACCTCGACGCCGCGCGTCGAGCCGATGCGGCAGGGCGTGCACTTGCCGCAGCTTTCCACGGCGCAGAACTCCATGGCGAAGCGCGCCTGCTTCAGGAGGTCGACCGTGTCGTCGAAGACCACAATGCCGGCATGGCCGATCAGACCATCCTTCGCGGCGAAGGCCTCATAGTCGAAGGGCGTGTCGAACAGGTCGCGCGGCCAGTAAGCGCCGAGCGGACCGCCCACCTGCACGGCGCGCACGGGACGGCCCGTGGCAGTGCCGCCGCCGATGTCGTCCACCAGCTCGCCGAGGGTGACGCCGAAGGCGGTCTCGAACAATCCGCCATGCTTCACATTGCCGGTGATCTGGATCGGAATCGTGCCGCGCGAACGGCCCATGCCGAAATCGCGGTAATAGGCTCCGCCCTTGTCGAGAATGATCGGCACGGAGGCGAGCGAGATCACATTGTTGATGACGGTGGGCTTGCCGAACAGACCTTCATGCGCCGGCAGCGGCGGCTTGGCGCGCACCTGGCCGCGCTTGCCTTCCAGACTGTCGAGCAGCGCCGTTTCCTCACCGCAGACATAGGCACCCGCGCCGACGCGCACTTCCATGTCGAAGGCGTATTCCGAGCCGAGCACGCTTTTGCCGAGTATGCCGGCTGCGCGGGCGGCATCGATGGCCTCGTTCAGGATGCGGTGAACATTGGGGTATTCCGAGCGCAGATAGACATAACCTTTGGTCGCGCCCACGGCGATGCCGGCAATCACCATGCCCTCGATCAGAACAAAGGGATCGCCCTCCATGATCATGCGGTCGGAGAACGTGCCCGAATCGCCTTCGTCTGCGTTGCAGACGATGTATTTCTGCGCTGCTTCGGTGTCGTGCACCGTCTTCCATTTGATGCCGGTCGGGAAGCCAGCGCCGCCACGGCCTCGCAGGCCGGATTCGGTGACTTCCTCGACAATGCCGAGCGGCGTTTTTTCCAGCGCGTTGCGCAGGCCACGGAGGCCGCCATGCGCCTCGTAGTCCTCAAGCGATACCGGATCGATGATGCCGCAGCGGGCGAAGGTAAGGCGGGTCTGCTTTGCAAGGAAGGGAATTTCCTCGGGCTTGCCGAGGGAGAGGTCGTGCGCGCCGCCTTCGATCAGGCAGGCGTCGAACAGGCCCGCCACGTCGCCAGGCTTCACCGGACCATAGGCCAGGCGGCCTTCGGCGGTTTCCACCTCGACCATGGGCTCAAGCCAGAACATGCCGCGCGAGCCATTGCGAACGATCTTTGCATCGAGACCGCGTTTTTCGATTTCCTCACGGGCGGCGGCAGCGACCTTTTCGGCGCCCAGCGCCAGCGCACCGGCATCGCGCGGAATGTAGATGTTGATGGTCATGCGCGCACCTCTGCTGCGATTTCCTCGGCCCGCGCCTCATCCAGCCGGCCAATCACCTCGCCGTCGAGCATGGCGGAGGGCGCACAGGCGCACAGACCGAGGCAATAGACGGGCTCCAGCGTCACGGCGCCATCGGCGGAGGTTTCGTGAAACCTGATGCCGAGCAGCTTCTGCAGCTTTTCGGCGACCGCATCGCCGCCCATGGACTGGCAGGCCTCGGCCCGGCACAGTTTCAGCACGTGACGGCCCGCCGGCTTCTCGCGGTAGTCGTGGTAGAACGAGACAACGCCATAAACTTCGGCGCGTGTCAGGTTGAGGGCCTCGGCGATAATGGGCAGGCTTTCACGCGGCACATGGCCAAGTTCCCGTTGAATCCCATTGAGAATGGGAAGTAACGGGCCCTCTTCGCCTTTCCACCGATCAATGATCGGCTCGACGGCGGCCGCAATTTCGGTACGTGCTTGCTGCATCTCGCAGCGCCCTCCCTAACGATGCTCGTTCTGAAGGGGAACAAATCCTTTGTGCAGGATCAATATAGCATATTCGTCGCTTGATAGAAAATATCTATCGTTGTGACTCGTACCGTTCGGCCAGGAGCCTTGCCTCGTAGAGCAGGGCAGAGACAAGCGGCGTGTGCGGCTCGCGCTTGACGGCCACCAGACCGACGAGATGGCTCGCGTCCGGTTCGACAATGGGAATGGCCCGGATCGGCTCGGCAAAACCCAGAACTTCCGCAAGATTAAGCGGCATGATGGAGGCCCATTTGCCGGTGCGGATATGGGAGAAGAGCACGATCATCGAATTGGATTCGAGTGTGGGATGGGCCGTTGCCCCCACCTCCTCCAGATGTTTGTTGATGATGCGCCGGTTCTGCATGTCGGGCGTGAGGAGGCAGAGTGGCAGTTCGGCCACCTCCTTCCATGTCACCGTTTCGCGGTCTGCAAGCCGGTTCGTGGCGGCGGTGATGAGTTGGTAGCGCTCGGAATAGAGCGGCACGGATGCGACATGACCGAGCGGTTCGTTGTCGAGATAGGTGATGCCGATGTCGATCTCGAAGTTCTCAAGAAGCGACAGCACCTCCAGCGAGGTGCGCGAGATGATGGAGAAAGTGACTTCGGGGTGCTTTTCGCGAAAGGGCGTGGTGAGCTCGGGCAGCATGGCAAGTGCGGTCGGGATGGCGGCGATGCGCACATGGCCGGCGAGGCCACGCCGTGCGGCCTTCATCTCGGCGCGCATGGTGCGCGTGTCGCCGACAATGCGACGCGCCCATTCGAGAACGCGCTGGCCCTCCG
This sequence comes from Nitratireductor lacus, assembly GCF_056431025.1. NCBI lineage: Bacteria > Pseudomonadati > Pseudomonadota > Alphaproteobacteria > Hyphomicrobiales > Phyllobacteriaceae > Nitratireductor > Nitratireductor lacus. The sequence goes on from NZ_JBWKMB010000018.1 coordinate 65,552, forward strand.
GTGTCAGACCCTGAAAGCGCGACCCGCGCTGGACCAGCATGACGCCAAGCTGGTCCTCAAGCTGCTTGATGGCGGCAGACAGCGTGGGCTGCGTGATGCCGAGCTCGGCGGCGGCCCGCCCGAAATGCTGCTCCCTGGCAAGCGCGATGAAAAATTCCAGCTTGTCGATCATCGCGCGACGCTACATCGGCGATGCGCGCCCGGCAATGCGCAAGACCTGCCGACGGAAATTGGCCAATCTGCCTCTCTTGGCCCGCGCGCCCATCTGCATTATCTGAGAGAAAACGCAAAGGCACGTGCATATGACTCTCGACAGACAGACCGTCATCGACCGCTTGCGGTCCGTGAAGGGCCCGGATCTGGAAGGCGACATCGTTTCGCTGGGACTGGTTTCCGAGATTTTCATCGCAGACGGCAAGGTTTTCTTCTCGATTACCGTTCCGGCCAGACGCGCGCAGGAGCTGGAGCCACTGCGTCAGGCGGCTGAGAACGCCGTCAAATCGCTGCCGGGCGTCAAGGGCGCAATGGTTGCTCTGACGGCGGAAAAAGCTGGCGGCGGCATGGGCGCGACACCGCCACCACGCCCGAAGCCTGCTCCGCAACGTCCCGCGCCGGGCGGACCTGCCGCACAGGCCGGCCAGCAACCGGCCAAGCAGGATGTGCCGGGCATCAAGGCGATCATCGCCGTGGCGAGCGGCAAGGGCGGCGTCGGCAAGTCGACAACGGCGGTCAATCTGGCACTGGGGTTGAAGGCGCTGGGTCTGAAGGTCGGCATTCTCGATGCGGACATTTACGGCCCTTCCATGCCGCGCCTGCTTGGGCTGAAGGGCAAGCCGGAAACCGCCGATGGAAAGACGCTGAAGCCGATGGAGGCGTTTGGCGTAAAGGTCATGTCCATGGGCTTCCTCGTGGAGGAAGACACGCCAATGATCTGGCGCGGGCCGATGGTCGTCTCGGCGCTTCGCCAGATGCTGCGTGACGTCGCCTGGGGCGAACTCGACGTGCTGGTGGTTGACATGCCGCCCGGCACGGGCGACGCACAGCTCACCATGGCGCAGCAGGTGCCGCTGGCCGGTGCGGTGATTGTTTCCACACCGCAGGACCTGGCGCTGATCGATGCGCGCAAGGGGCTCAACATGTTCAGGCGGGTGGATGTCCCGCTGCTCGGCATTGTCGAGAATATGAGCTATTTCGTGGCCCCGGACACCGGGAAGCGCTATGACATTTTCGGCCATGGCGGCGCGAAGGCCGAGGCAGAAAGGCTGGGGGTGCCGTTCTTGGGCGAAGTGCCCCTGACGATGGATGTGCGCGAAACCTCCGACGCGGGAACCCCGGTCGTGGCATCGAACCCCGATGGCGTTCAGGCCGGGGTCTACAGGGAGATCGCCGGAAGGGTCCACACGCATCTGGCGGCAGCCATGCAGAGCGCCGCGGATGAAGCGCCGGCCATCGTTTTTGAATAAAACTGTTGCTGCAATTGATTGATCGCTCGGCGCGTGCAAAAAGCGCTGCATCCAGTTAAGGGGGATTTCCATGAGCGCCGCGACATCGCAGACCGTGCTTCACGAACGCCATGATGGATGGCACCGCATCACGCTCAACCGGCCGGAGAAGCTGAATTCCTTCAACGAGGAACAGCACACTGCACTGCGCGAGGCGCTCGAAGCGTGCTCGGCCGACGGTACATGTCGCGCGGTTCTCCTGACCGGGGCAGGGCGCGGCTTCTGCGCCGGACAGGACCTGGGTGACCGCGACCCCGCCAAACTCGAAGACAAGCCAGACCTCGGCTATACGATCGAGAATTTCTATAATCCGCTGGTGCGCAAGCTGCGGGGCATGAACAAGCCCATTGTCTGCGCGGTGAATGGCGTGGCGGCGGGTGCCGGTGCCAACATCGCGCTGGCCTGCGACATCGTTCTGGCGGCAAAGTCGGCGAAGTTCATTCAGGCCTTTGCGAAGATCGCGCTGGTGCCGGATTCCGGCGGCACCTGGTTCCTGACGCGCATTCTGGGTGAGCCGCGCGCCAAGGCGCTGGCGCTAACGGGCGAGCCGCTCTCGGCGGAGGATGCAGCCAACTGGGGCCTGATCTGGCGTGCCGTCGAGGACGAAGCCCTGATGAGCGAGGCGGAGGCGCTGGTGGAGAAGCTGGCCAGCGGACCGACCCACGCCTATGGGCTGATCAAGAAGGCGATCCACGCCGCACCCGGAAGCTCGCTCGATGCGCAGCTTGAGCTGGAGCGCGAATTGCAGCACGAAGCCGGCCGCTCGGACGACTACCGCGAGGGCGTCGCCGCGTTTCTCGAAAAGCGCAAGCCGGTCTTCAAGGGGTAAGCGCAGGGTTTTTAGCCACCCACCCCCTTTTGGGCCGCCAATGTCAGGACGCTGCGGCTTCCCCGGCATCGCCACCGGTAACGCGGGCGTTGAAATCGGAGAAGAACTGGCCGGCAAGTTTCTTGGAGGTCGACTGAATGAGACGGCTGCCGAGCTGGGCCATCTTGCCGCCGACATCCGCCTTGGCGCTGTAGCTCAGGATCGTGGCGTCCGGCCCGTCTTCCTTCAGCGAGACGTCTGCTCCGCCCTTGGCAAAGCCGGCAACGCCACCCTTGCCTTCGCCCGTGATCGTGTAGGAGTGCGGGGGGTTGAGATTGGTCAGTTCGACCGCGCCGTTGAACTTGGCCTTGATCGGTCCGATCTTGAGCGTGACGACGGCTTCAAACTCGGTGTCCGACGTCTTGGTGAGTTCCTGGCAGCCGGGAATGCAATCCTTCAGAACCTCGGGATCGTTCAGCGCCTGCCAGACGGTGTCCACCGGCGCTTCGATGCGTTCTTCACCTTCAATGAGCATGGCCATGGCGCGTTCCTCCTGAGACGGTGTTTCCGATCTGGCTAACCCACCGGATACGTCTTGTCCATCCGTGTGACGACCGCCGCTGTTGTCTTGTGCCTGACATGTGGCGCAATTATTCGACAGCGAATCGGCTGAAGGGTGAGGCGGGCAATGAAGGGGAGCGAAACGCACGATGGCGGAAGGGCGGGGACGGCTGCGGAAGTTTTCGGCGCGTTCCTCAGGCTCGGTCTGACCTCCTTCGGAGGCCCTATAGCGCATCTAGGCTATTTCCGCGACGCGCTCGTGCTGCGGCGAAAATGGCTCGATGAAAAGGCCTATGCCGATCTGGTGGCGCTGTGTCAGTTTCTGCCGGGGCCGGCAAGCAGTCAGGTGGGCTTTGCGCTTGGCTATATGCGCGCGGGGCCGGTGGGTGCTGCAGCGGCATGGACGGCGTTTACACTGCCATCCGCGTTTCTGCTCTTCGCTTTTGCGCTGTTTGCTTCCGCACTCGACAATTCGCTCGGTCAGGGGCTGCTGCACGGGCTGAAGCTCGTGGCCGTGGCGGTGGTGGCGCAGGCGGTCTGGGGCATGGCCCGCTCGCTATGCCCGGATCGCGAGCGCGCCGGCATTGCCCTTGCCGCGCTTGTGCTCGTTACGGTCTCAGCAAGCGCGTTTGCGCAGATCGGTGCCATCGCGATCGGTGCGCTGCTTGGCTGGTTGCTCTGTCGCGGAAAGGCAGGCGGCGATGGGGCAGTCGTCGCGTTTGGCCTGTCGAAACGCGCCGGTGCCACCTGCCTAATCCTCTTTACAATTCTGCTCTTCGGTCTTCCGCTTGTCGCGCCCATGGCGCAGGGGCTTTCCGTGTTCGACACGTTCTACCGTGCCGGCGCGCTGGTGTTTGGCGGCGGGCATGTGGTGCTGCCGCTCCTTGAAGCGGGTGTCGTTGAGCCCGGCTGGGCGACGCGCGACGCGTTTCTGGCAGGCTATGGCGCGGCACAGGCCGTGCCCGGTCCGCTCTTCACCTTCGCGGCCTATCTGGGGGCGGTTCTGGGCCCTGTGCCGAACGGGCTTGCCGGCGCTGCGATTGCGCTGCTCGCGGTGTTCCTGCCGGGGTTTCTTTTGCTACTGGGCATCGCGCCGTTCTGGGATCGGTTCCGGCAGTTCGACGCCGCGCGGGCGCTGATGATGGGCACCAATGCCGCCGTGGTCGGCATATTGGGGGCGGCCCTTTATGACCCGCTGTGGACGACCGCCATTCTTGCGCCGGCTGACTTTGCCGTGGCGGCGGTCTGCTTCATCCTGCTCACCATGTGGAAAGCGCCACCATGGGTGGTGGTGGCGCTCTGTGCAGTGGCGGGAATGGGGCTGGCTGCTCTTTGACGCTGCCTGCTTTTATGCCGCCACGCGCCGGTATTCGGATGCTGCTGCCGCAAGCTCGCGGATGCCGGGCTCGATCTGCTGCGCGGCGATGGATGAAATGCCAAGCCGCATGAATGGTGTCGGCTGGGTGCGTCCGAGGAAGAAGCGCGCGCCTGGCTCGATCAGAACGCTGCGCCGCGCCGCCGATTTTGCAAGCACCGCCGAATCGAGACCGGGCGGGCCTTCAAGCCAGAGCGACGTGCCGCCACGAATGTCGGCCGCATTCCAGTCCGGCAGGATGTTGCCCACGGCCTGAAAGAGCTTTTCGCGCCGCTCCTCGAAAGCTGCCGAGATGCGGCGAACGAGGGTGTCGTGATGCCCAAGCGACAGGAACAGCGCAACGGCGCGCTGGTTGTTCGCCGGCGGATGGCGCAGCATGAAACGGCGCAGCGCGCGAAGTTCGGCGATCAGGTCTGCAGGCGCCACGATGTAGCCCATGCGCAGGCCGGGTGCCAGCGTCTTGGACATGGAGCCCAGATGCACCACGCGGCCATTGCGGTCGAGCCCCTTGAGAGCGGCCTGCGGGCGCTCGTCGGCGAGCTGGCTGTCATAGTCGTCTTCGATAACGATCCAGTCATGGCGCTCGGCCGCCTCCAGCAGCGCCTCGCGCCGCGCCTGGCTGAGCGGCACCATGGTCGGGCAGTGATGGCTGGGCGTGGCAAAGACGAAATCGGCGTCGGCGGGGATCTGCGCGACATCGATGCCCTGCCGGTCAACGGGAACGGGAGCGATCTGCGCGCCAGCAAGCTGGAAGATGGAACGTGCATCCGGATAGCCGGGGTTTTCCACCGCGACCTTCTTGCCACGGGCCATGAGGAGCGTGGCGAGCATGTAGAGCGCGTGCTGCGAACCGAGCGTGACGAGGATCTCATCGGGATTGGCGAAGATGCCGCGCCGGGGCAGGAGCCGTGCCTGGATCTGCTCGACAAGCAGCGGGTCGTCACGATCGACCATGTCTGCCGCCCAGTTGCGGATTTCCAGAACGGCCAGCGCCATGCGGTTGCACTCGCGCCATTCGGCGGTGGGGAAGAGCGAGGGGTCGAACTGGCCGTAGACGAAGGGGTAGGAAGCCTTCATCCAGTCTTCGTTCTTGCGCGGTTCCGGCATTTCGCTCGCCAGAACCTGAAACCGGCTGTTCCAGTTCACACCGTTGACGTGATCCTGCTTGCGGGGCGGGCGCGGAGGTGCGGCCAGCACTTCGGGATTGACGAAATGACCGCGGCGTTCGCGGGCAATCAGAAACCCCTGATCAACGAGCTGCTGGAAGGCGAGCACCACCGTGCCGCGCGCGACGCCAAGCTTTTCCGCGAGAATACGGCAGGATGGAAGCGGCATGGACGGGGCGATCTGGCGATCGAGAATCGCAGACACGATGGCCTGACGGATCTGTGCCTGAAGGGTCTGACCCGATTCGGGGGAAATCTTGAACAGGCCCGTCCACAGGGCGGTATCATTTCTGGCTGGCATTTGGCTTTCCTCTCCGGCGGGGGAGCCTACCCTTGGGTCAATGCATGTCAACCCTGGTACAATTGATTGTTCCAACAAGAAAATTGATGAATGCCAGCAAACCCCTGTTTCACTTCGTTTTGTTTGATAAAAGAACGACGTTTCTTTTTGCAGGAGGCTCCCTTTGGACACGGCATTTAAGACTGCACTCGCTGCCCTTCGGGAGCATCGCGCGAAAACCGCACCCATGGACATGCGTGCGGCCTTCGCTTCTGATTCCGGGCGGTTTGCCCGTTTCTCGCTCTCCCTTGAGGACCTGACGCTCGATTTTTCGCGCGCTGCGGTGGACCAGAAGGCTGTCGACCTGCTTTTGAAGCTCTCGGAAGCGGCGGGGCTGGAAGCCGCGCGCGACAAGATGTTCTCCGGCAGTCACATCAACACGACGGAAGACCGGGCCGTACTGCACACCGCATTGCGGGCGCTCTCGGGCGGGGCCATCGAGAATGACGGCTACGATGTCATGCCCGAGGTGCGAGAGGTGCTGGAGGCGATGGATGCTTTCGCCGATGGCGTGCGTCGCGGCACGATTCGCGGCGCGACCGGCAGGGCCTTCACCGATGTGGTGAACATCGGCATTGGGGGTTCCGATCTCGGCCCGGTGATGGTCACGCGGGCGCTCTCGCCCTATCGTGACGGCCCGCGCCTGCACTATGTCTCCAACGTGGATGGCGCGCATATCGCCGACACGCTGGCCGGGCTCGATCCCGAGACCACGCTCTTCATCATCGCATCGAAAACCTTCACCACCATCGAGACGATGACCAATGCGCGCACAGCGCAGAAATGGATCGCACAGAAGCTTGGCCAGTCGGCGACGGGTGACCATTTCGCAGCCGTTTCCACAGCGCTCGAAAAGGTTGCGGCTTTCGGCATCGACGAGAAACGCGTGTTCGGTTTCTGGGACTGGGTCGGCGGGCGCTATTCGCTCTGGTCTGCGATCGGTCTGCCGATCATGATCGCCATCGGTCCTGACGATTTCCGCCGGCTGCTCGCGGGCGCTGAGGTCATGGACCGGCATTTCAAATCGGCGCCGTTGAGAGAGAATTTGCCGGCTATGCTCGGCCTGATCGGATACTGGCACCGTGTAGTCTGTGATTATCCCGCCCGGGCCATCATCCCCTACGACCAGCGGTTGGAGCGGCTGCCCGCCTATCTGCAGCAGCTCGACATGGAATCGAACGGCAAGGGCGTGCAGCTTGACGGATCGCCGGTGTTGACACCCACGGGCCCGCTGGTCTGGGGCGAGCCGGGCACGAACGGGCAGCACGCCTTCTTCCAGCTTCTGCATCAGGGCACCGACATCATCCCCGTCGAATTCATGCTGGCGGCGGAAGGGCATGAGCCGGGGCTTCAGCATCATCACGATCTGCTCGTCGCCAATTGTCTGGCGCAGGCGGAAGCCTTGATGAAAGGCCGTACGCTGGAAGAAGCCGAGGCGCAGCTTCTCGAGAAGGGCGTGCCCGAAGAAGAGGCAAAGCGTCTGGCGCCGCATCGCGTTTTCACCGGAAACCGGCCCTCGCTCACCATTCTTTATCGCAGGCTCGACCCGTTCGCGCTTGGCCGGCTGATCGCGCTTTATGAGCATCGTGTTTTTGTGGAAGCGCAGCTCTTCGGCATCAATGCCTTCGACCAATGGGGCGTGGAGCTGGGGAAGGAACTGGCGACCGAGCTTCTGCCCGTGGTGGAAGGCAAGGCCAGTGCGGACAGTCGTGATGCATCGACCGGCGGCATGGTGAAGCGCATCATGGAGCTTCGCGGAAGCTGAGGCGCAGGTCGCCGCTTTCCTCGTAACACTCCGGAAGGCCGGCAGATTATCGGGCGGGCACGGCCCCGCCCCGGCTGCTGCTACGGGCGAGAAGGAATATATTATTCTCAATTCTAATTGACTCTTGGAATTATCAATTTTAACACTCTGGTAAGGTGCTGAGCCGGCGAAGCGCGGGTTTTGCCAGCGCCAGGCAGGTGATTTCGGGAGATTTCATGAACGCGCAGACGCTGATGTCGGAGCTTGAAAAGCTTGTGTCGGAGGGTCGCAACTCGGACACGATGCAGATCGATCTGCAGCCGACAACCGAAATTCTGAAACTCATCAATGCCGCCGACAGGGACGTGCCGCTGGCTGTCGAAAAGGTGATCCCGCAGATCGCCGAGGCGGTCGACCGGATTGTCGACGCGTTTCAGAATGGCGGAAGGCTCATCTATATGGGCGCGGGCACGAGCGGACGGCTCGGTGTGCTCGACGCTTCGGAATGCCCGCCCACCTTCAGCGTTCCAGAAGACATGGTGACCGGTGTGATCGCTGGCGGCGATCACGCGTTGCGTCACGCTGTGGAAGGGGCAGAAGATGACCCGGCGCAGGGCCGGCAGGCGCTCGAAGAACGCGGTCTGACGGCGAAGGATGTTGTGGTTGGCATCGCTGTGAGCGGCCGCACGCCCTATGTGATCGGTGGGCTGAATTACGCCAAAGAGATTGGCGCGACGACCGTCTCGCTGTCCTGCAATCCGGATTCGGCCATCGGCGCCATTGCCGACATCGCCATCGCGCCCGTGGTGGGACCGGAAATCCTGACCGGCTCGACGCGAATGAAATCGGGCACGGCACAGAAGCTCATCCTCAACATGCTCTCCACGGCAAGCATGATCCGCATGGGCAAGATCTATCAGAACCTTATGGTGGACGTTAACATCAGCAACCAGAAGCTCATGGCGCGCGCCTCGCGCATCGTCATGGAGGCAACGGGGTGTTCTGCCGATGAGGCCGAGACTTTGCTTGAACGCAGCGGCAATGATGTGAAGCTCGCCATCTTCATCGCGCTGACGGATCTGGACACGGAGGAAGCACGCGCCGCCCTTGCAAGGGCTGGCGGGTTTCTGCGCAAGGCAATAAACGAAAGGCAGCAGCAAGCTGCAAACAGGTGAAGCAGCCATTCATGCGACCGTTCATTGGGCGGTTGCAGGCATCAAACGCTCTCGGAGGGAGAAGATCATGGGACAGTCTTTGATGAAGAAGTTCGCCACCTCGGTGGCATTCGCAGCCGCGCTTGGCGCGGCCACGGCGGTGGTGCCCGCATCGGCGGAGACGCTGCGCATGGCCTGGTCGCAGGATGCGACCGGCCTTGACCCGCACAAGCAGACGGCGTTTTCCTCGCTGCGTCTTCTGGAGCTGGTTTATGAGCCGCTGGTGCGTCTCAATGCCGATCTGGAGATCATTCCTGCTATTGCCGAATCCTGGGAGTTCTCCGAGGATGGCAAGACGCTGACCTTCAAGCTCGATGCTGACGCAAAATTCCAGAACGGCGAAAAGGTGACGCCGGCGGATGTGAAGGCGTCGTTCGAGCGCGTTCTGGATGAGGCCACGGGTGCAGCCGCACGCGCCAACTTCACCTCCATCGAGAGCATCGACACACCGGATGAGACCACCGTTGTCTTCAACCTGTCGCAGCCGGACGTTCCGATGCTGACGGCGATGACGGGCATCAACGCGGCAGTCGTTCCGGCGAGCGAGATCGAGGCCGGCACGATCGGCACGAAGGCGATCGGCTCCGGCCCGTTCAAGCTGGACAGCTGGGAGCCGAACCAGAAAGAGGTTCTGAGCGCCAATCCGGACTGGGCCGGCGGCGAGGTGAAGGTGGACGGCATCGATATTTCCGTTCTGCCGGACGAGACCGCCATTCTGGCGGCTCTGCGCACCAAGCAGGTGGATTTCGCGCTGATCAACGATCCGCTCGTGGCCACGCTGGTGCCGAACGAGGCAAGCCTGGAACTCAGCCGCACGCCGGTTCTGGCCTATCATGTGCTGCAGCTGAACCCGTCGCGCGAGCCGATGACGGAACTGGCCGTGCGTCAGGCGATCTCCTGCGCCATCGACCGCCAGGACGTGCTCGACACCGCGCTTCTTGGCGAGGGTGCGGTGACCGGCCCGCTGACCATGCCGGCTTACCGCTCTGATCCGGGCGCGCTGTTCTGCTATGAGCGCGACGTGGAAAAGGCCAAGCAGCTCATGGCCGAAGCCGGCTATGAAGACGGCTTCTCCGCGACGGTGATCGCCGCCACGGGCGAGCCGCCCACAGCGGCAGCCGAGGCGCAGGTCATCCAGTCGCAACTTGCCGAGATCGGCATCAAGCTCGACATCAAGATGATGGAGCTCAACGTCTATGTGGACACCTGGTTGAAGGGTGATTTCGACATGGCGGTGGCGTTGAACGGCGGCCGCGCCGACCCCTATTCCATGTACAACCGCTACTGGACCAAGGACGGCAATCTCCAGCATGTCGCCAATTATATCGACGACACGCTGGACAGCCTGATGCAGGAAGGCCGCGTGGAGACCGACTTCGACAAGCGCAAGGAAATCTTCGCGAAATTCGAGACGCATCTTGCCGAGGTTTCGCCGTGGATCTGGCTCTACACGGGCTACACCTACACCGTGCAGCAGAAGAACGTGAAAGGCTTTGTGCCTTCCCCGACCGGCACGCTGTTTGGCCTGACCGAGGTGAGTGTGGGCGAGTGATTGTGATGTGGGGTCGCACGTTCATGTGTGGCCCCGTTTGCGCCCAGCGCCCCCGTGGTTCGACAAGCTCACCATGAGGGGTGTCGGCGCTAGCCCTCATGGTGAGCTTGTCGAACCACGGGGGCGGCATGAAGGGCTCGACCCTTAACAACCGCGCAAGACGATTGCAGTTAGAAGGACACGGAGTGAAAGCTTCATGAATTACCTGGCCCGACGGCTGATGACCTTTCCATTGGTCATGCTCGGGGTGTCCGTCCTCGTCTTCGTCTCGATCCGGCTGGTGCCGGGCGACGCCATCACCGCCATGCTGGGAACCGAGGCCGGGCTTCTGACGCCCGATCAGCGCGCGGCGCTCGAGGCCTATTTCGGCATCGATCAGGGCTGGTTCACCCAGTACTGGCGCTGGCTTGCGGGTGCGGTTCAGGGCGATCTCGGCGTGTCCGTGACCTTCGGCAAGTCGGTGCTCGACGTGATCCTCGAACGCTTTCCGCTGACGCTGGAACTCGCCCTTCTTTCCATGCTGATTGCGCTCGCCATCGGCCTGCCGGCGGGCATCTTTGCCGCCACGCGCAATGAAAAGCCGTCGGACCTCGCCGTGCGCATCTTCGCGATGATCGGCCAGTCGACGCCGAACTTCGTGTTCGCGCTTCTGGCGATCTATGTGCTGTCGGTCGGGTTCGGGGTGCTGCCGACCATGGGCGAGTTTACGCCCTTCCTTGAAAATCCGCTGCGCAATCTGGGGCAAATGATCCTGCCGGCGCTGACGCTGGGCTTTGCCTTCGCCGCCGCCGTGACGCGCATTTCGCGCTCGGCCATGCTCGACATTCTGAGCGATGATTACATCCGCACCGCGCGCGCCAAGGGCGTGCCGGCGCGCAAGGTGATCTGGCGGCATGCGCTGCCCAACGCGCTGATCCCGGTGGTGACGCTGAGCGGCGTCGAGTTTGGCTATCTCCTGGGCGGCGCGGTGATCGTGGAACAGATCTTCGCGCTGCCGGGCCTCGGTCGCATGGTGCTCGACGCCATCCTGCAGCGCGACTACGCGCTGGTGCAGGGCTCGGTCCTGTTCATCGCGCTCAACTTCATGATCGTGAATCTTCTGGTCGATCTCGCCTATGCGGTGCTCGACCCACGCATTCGGCTGGGGGGCAAGTGATGCAGTTGCTGCGCGCCATTTTCAGCCATTCGAGCGGCCGCATCGGCGGCGCCATCGTTGGCCTTTACATCATCATCGCCATTCTCGGGCTTCTCGGCATCACGCCGCATGATCCGCTGATGCAGTTCCGTGTCGACCGCCTGCATGCGCCCGACGCGACCTACTGGATGGGAACGGACCTGTTCGGTCGCGATGTGGCGAGCCGGTTGATGCTGGGCATCAGCCAGTCCTTCATCGTCGCCTTCGCCTCGGTGGCGCTGGCCGCCGTGGCGGGCATTGTGCTCGGTCTTGCGGCCGCATGGTTCGGCGGCTGGTGGGACGGCACGATCATGCGTTTCATGGACGTGCTTCTGGCCTTCCCGGCGATCCTTCTGGCGCTGCTCATCATCGCAATCGTGGGGCCGGGAACCTGGACCAGTGTGATGGCAATCGCCATCGTCTACACGCTGATCTTCACCCGCGTGGTGCGCGGGCCGGCGCTCTCCCTGAAGACGCGCGACTTCGTCGACGCCGCGCGCACTTTCGGTTCGAGCCGCAACTACATTCTGACCCGCCATCTGATGCTGAACCTCGTTGCGCCGCTGACGGTGCAGGTGACGCTGGCGCTCGCATGGGGCCTTCTGACGGAGGCAGGCCTGAGCTTTCTCGGTCTCGGCACACAGCCACCGGCCTCGTCGCTCGGCCTGATGCTGGCCGACAGCCGCAATCTGATGGAGATGGCGCCCTGGCTCCTGATCTTCCCGGGCATCGCGATCATGATCGGCATTCTCGGCTTCAACCTTCTGGGGGATGCGCTGCGCGACATTCTCGACCCCAGGACGCGGAGGTCAGCCGCATGACATCGCTTCTGTCCGTTTCAAACCTGCGCGTCGGTTTTGGCCGCAAGCCCGAAGACAATGAAATCGTCCATGGCGTGAGCTTCGATCTCGCAGCCGGCGAGACGCTCGCCATTGTCGGCGAAAGCGGCTCGGGCAAATCCGTCACCGCGCTTTCGATCAACCGGCTGGTGGATTTCGGCGGTGGGCGCATTCTCGATGGTTCCATCCAATTCACCCGCGAGAACGGCAGCACGCTGGATCTGGCAGCAGCCGGCGAGCAGGAGCTGACGAAGATCCGCGGCGGCGAAATCGGCATGATCTTCCAGGAACCGATGACCTCGCTCAACCCGGTTCTGACCATTGGCGAGCAGATCGAGGAATCGTTCCGCCTGCATCGTGGCCTGACCGGCCGGCAGGCGCGGGAAGCGGCGAAGGATGCGCTCGACCGGGTACGCATACCCGATGCCGCGCGACGCCTGAAATACTGTCCGCACCAGCTTTCCGGCGGCATGCTTCAGCGCGTGATGATCGCCACGGCGCTGTCGTGCAATCCGCGTCTTCTGATTGCGGATGAGCCCACCACGGCGCTCGACGTGACGGTGCAGGCGCAGATCATGGCGCTTCTCGCCGAGCTGAAGCGCGAGACCGGCATGGGCATGATCTTCATCACCCATGACATCGGGCTGGTGGCCGGCATCGCCGACAAGGTGATGGTGATGCAGAACGGCGAGGCGGTGGAGCAGGGGCCGCTCGACGCGGTGCTCGATGCGCCACAGCATCCCTATACGAAACATCTTCTGAGCGCCGTGCCGCATTTCGAGGCCGGGCGCGCCACGCGCACCGACTATCGCCGGGCAGATGCGCCAAGCGCTGCGCCGGCGCTTAAAGTGGAAGGGCTGACGGTTCGCTTTCCGGTGACCGGCGGTCTCCTGCGCCGGCAGACCGGTGCGGTGCATGCGGTGGACGGGGTCGATTTCGATCTGATGCCGGGTGAGACGCTGGGCATTGTCGGCGAAAGCGGCTCGGGCAAATCGACCACGGCGCGCGCCATTCTGGGACTGGTCGAGCCGACGCGCGGCACGTTCTCCGCCAACACGAATGGCGCGGCGCGGCAGAGCGGCAAGCCGGTGCAGATGGTGTTTCAGAACCCCTATGCCTCGCTCAATCCGCGGCTTCGGGTGGACAGCATTCTGGCCGAGCCGGTGATTGCCGCCGGCGGCGGGCTGAACGGTGAAACGCATGCGCGCATGCGCATGCTGCTCGACCGGGTGGGCCTGCCGGAGAATGCGCTGGAGCGCTATCCGCACGAGTTTTCCGGCGGCCAGCGGCAGCGCCTGTGCATCGCCCGCGCGCTGATGCTCAACCCGTCCGTGGTGGTGCTGGACGAGGCCGTCTCGGCGCTCGACGTTTCTGTGCAGGCCAAGGTGCTGGAACTCCTGGTGGACCTGCAGCGCGAGTTCGGCCTTGCCTATCTCTTCGTCTCGCACGACATGGCGGTGGTGGAGCGCATCGCGCACCGCATCGCAGTGGTCTATGCGGGGCAGATCGTCGAGATCGGCGATGCGGCATCGGTTCTTTCCGATCCGAAACACGCCTATACGAAACGGCTGATCTCGGCGGTGCCGAGCGTCGACCGGCGCAAGGAGACCTTCGAGGTGGACACGCGGCAGGTGCCGTCGCTGGTGCGGCCGCTGGGCTTTGAGCCGGAGCCGGCCAACTGGCAGAGTTTTGGTCCCGATCACATGGCGCGGGCGGAGGCATGAGCATGACGGATATGCCTGCCTTTGCGCCGCGCTTCGAGCGCGCCTTTGAGCTGCTGAAGGATTCGGTGGGGGCGGGGCGCATTCCCGGCGGGGTGCTCGGTGTGATCGACCGGGATGGCGGGCGCATGGTGCGCGCCACCGGCTTTGCGCAGCGCGTGCCGCATGAGCGCGAAATGGGCACCGATACCTGGTTCGATCTTGCATCGCTGACCAAGGTTATCTTCACCACCACGCGCATTCTGGAACTGGCGAAAGAGGGCGTGATCGATCTCGATGCGCCGCTCACCACGCTTCTGCCGGATCTGCGCCAGTATGATCCGGGCGCATGGGAACGGCAGGTGACGTTTCGCCAGTGCCTCGGCCACCAGACGCCGTTTCCGGCGGTGGAGCCGATCTACACCTATGGCCGCGATGCGGACCTGCTGCGCGCCTTCATCCTCCAGCGGCGCTGGGAAAAAGGCTCGCCTGTCTATTCCGACATCAATTTCATTCTGCTCGGCTTCGCGCTGGAGCGGCTTGAAGGCAAAAGGCTGCGCGATTTCGATCCGGGGCCGGGCTTCGCCTTTGCCGCCGATCCGGAAAAGACGGCGGCGACCGAGGACTGCACATGGCGGCACCGGGTGCTTTGCGGCGAGGTGCATGACGACAATTGTTCAGCGCTTGAGGGCGCGGGGCATGCCGGGCTTTTCGGAACGGCGGATGCCGTGCTCGATTTCGCGGCAAGGCTTTTTGCGGGTGACACGGAAGGTGATGAGACGGTGGCGCTGATGCGCACGCCGGTTTCCGAAAAACGCACCCACGGCTGGGAACGGCCATATGACAACTGGCCCGGCGGGGCGCTGGCCAGCGCCGGCACCATCGGCCATACGGGTTTCACGGGAACAGGGCTGTGGGTCGATTTCGACAATAGCCTTGCATGGACCCTTCTCACCAACCGCATACATCCGACCCGGCATTTCGACAGCGGCATCGCTGCGCTGCGACAGGCGGTCGGCGATTGCATGAACGCAGGATAGGAACGCACATGGCTGAAGGATTTGAGCCTGTCTGGGCCGTCGGCCTGATGACCGGCACCGTACTTGACGGAAACATCGACGTGGCGCTTCTGAAAACGGATGGCGAGCGCATCGAAGCGTTCGGCGCCTACACGCTGGCGCCCTATCCGCAATCGACGCGCGACCTTCTGGAAGAAACGCTGCAGCAGGCGCGGGCCTGGAATTTTAAGGGCGATGGACCGGCGATCTTCGCCGAGGCGGAAGAGGTTTTGACGCGCGCGCAGTCAGAGGCTGTGCGTGCGCTGGTGGAAAGCCATGGCCTCACCATGGCCGATATCGGCGCGGTCGGCTTTCACGGGCAGACGGTTCTGCACCGTGCGCCGCAGGAAGGGCGTCTCGGCGAGACGCGGCAGCTCGGCGACGGCGACCTGATGCACGCTATTCTGGGCTGTCCGGTGGTCTATGATTTTCGCTCGGCGGACATGCGCGCCGGCGGGCAGGGCGCGCCGCTTTCGGCAGCCTACCACGCGGCTCTTCTGCGTGACGTGGATACGAGCGGCGAGACAGCGGTGCTCAATCTGGGCGGCGTGGCCAATGTAACCTGGTGGGATGGTGCGGACCGGGTGATCGCGTTCGACACCGGCCCGGCAAACGCGCCGATCAACGATTTCGTCAAGGCACACGGGCTTGGCGAGATGGACCGTAACGGCGCGCTTGCCGCTTCCGGCACGGTGGACGAGGCGCGTCTGGCGGAGCTTTTGAAGCATCCCTACCTCACCGCGCCCTATCCGAAATCGCTCGACCGGTTCGACTTCGGCGCCTCCATGGCGGATGGGCTCGATGCCAAGACGGGTGCGGCGACGCTGACGGCCTTCACCGCATCGGCGGTCGGCAAGGCGCTCGATCTTCTGCCGGTTCGGCCCAAGCGGCTTCTTGTATGCGGCGGTGGCCGGCACAACCCGACCATTATGAAGATGCTGGGGGAACGCGCCGGCGTGGAAGCAGCCCCCGCCGAAACCGTGGGCTGGCGTGGCGACGCCATCGAGGCCGAGTGCTTTGCCTTTCTGGCTGTGCGCGTGCTGCGCGATATGCCGATCAGCTTCCCGACGACGACGGGCGCGCCCGAGCCGCTGCGCGGCGGAAAGATCGCCCGTTAATCGCTGGCCGTTGGGCCAAGCCGCTTCTGGAGGAAGATGCGGCTGCGACCTTTCGGAAAGTCATCCATCCGGCCGAACTCTTTATAGCCCTGGCGCGTATAGGCCTTTTCCGCGCCAGGATTGAATGTGTCGATGAAGGCACCATGGCAGCCGCGCCGCTCTGCCTCTTCTTCCGCCGCGGCCAGCATGCGCCCGGCCATGCCCTGCCCGCGCAGGCTTTCATCCACCCACAGTTTCTGAACGTAGAGCCAGCCCCATGCGGTGTAGCCGGAAATGCCGGCGACCACCGCACCGCGTTCATCGCGCACGAGGATGGCAAGTGTGGCCTTTTCCGAAGGGCCGACATCGGCGTCGTTGAATGCGGCAAGTTCGGTTTCCACCCGTGCGAGCGCCACCTCATCCGGCGTATCGGTGATTTCGATTGTCACGCTCATGGGAATCTCGCCTCTTCGCACATTGCGCTGACTGTTCTAGCCGTCAGGCTGGAAACGGCAAGTCGCGGAGAGAGCGAAAATCAGCCCACCCAAGCGGCGATTTCCGGATCGGCCAGAATGGCACTCATGCGCGCTTCGCAATCGTCAACCAGCGGGGCCAGCGGCAGTCGCGTCGGCCCGCAGTCGACCCCGCGTTGGCGGAGTGCTGCCTTCATGCCCGGCAGCACGCCGGTCTCCATCAGGGTTTCCACGAAACGCTGAGAGACTGTCTGCAGTTCCTGTGCACGTTCCAGCGAACCTTTCTTCACCGCCTCTTTGAGCGCGGCATAGAGCCTGCCGAGCAGATTGTAGGTGGTGCCGATGCCGCCATGCGCGCCCATGACCGCGCCAGACAGGTAGACTTCGTCAAAACCGAAGAAAAAGGTCTTTTCGGGAAACCGCCGCCGCAGCGTGGCGAACTTGAAGAGGTCCATAGACGTGAACTTGATGCCACCGACACCGGGCAGCGCGAGAATGCGGCCGAGCAGGTCTAGACTGAACGGACGCCCCGTGCGGACCGGCACCTCATAGACAATGAGCGGCAGGTCGGTGGCGGCTGACAGCGCTTCGTAATAGGCGAAAATCTCGCGATCCGAAAAAGGGTAGGAATGCGGCGGCAGGGCCGAAAGGCCATGATAGCCGAGTTTTTGGGCGTTCTGTGCGAGCCGGATCGAATCGCGAAGATTGGGAACGCCCACATGCGCGATCAGTGTTGCGGCGGAGTCTCGCACATCTTCAGCGACGACCGCCTGCTGCGCCAGAAGTTCATCAACGCCCAGAAGCCCCGATTCGCCGCTGCTGCCGCCGACATAAAGCCCGTCGAGACCCTGCCCCAGCACATAGGCATCGATCGCCTTCTGGCGCCCGGAATCGAAATCGCCCGTATCGCTGAGGCCGGTGAGGAGGGCGGCATACATGCCCGCCAGCGGATTGGTCATGCGGTTGTTCCTTGCATTCTGGAAGCGGCGTTCGGGTCCTGCCTGCCGTTGAATCGTCCCTTTGGCAGGCTGCATCAGCATAGAAGGGGATTTTTGTTTGACAAGAATTATGTTTGGTAATACCAAAATATCAGTTTGGACAAGCAGCTCTGCCGCACAGGCGTGAAGGCGGGGCCCAGCCGGAGTGAGAAACGTGTCCGCTGCCCAGCCGGAAGAAATGGTGGAAACACGGCGTGTGTCCGATGAGATCGCCGAGGCATTGATCGAGGAAGCGCGCGAGGGCCGTCTGGAAACCGGGACGTTTCTCCCGACCGAGCGGGAGCTTTGTGAGCGCTTCTCCGCATCGCGCCCTACGGTGCGTGCAGCGCTGCAGCAGATGCAGGCGCGCGGCTATGCGGAGGCCGGTGCGGGGCGCCGCCCGCGTGTGGCGCGACCCTCCCTGCAGACGGTGCTGCAACTGGCCGGCGATCATATCCGTGACATTTTCGGCGATGCGGAAAGCGGCGCGCATCTCGAGCAGATGCGTCAGTTCATTGAAGCGGGCGCAGCACGCGAGGCCACCAAGCGTGCCGACAATGTGCAGATCGCCAAGCTGCGTGCGGCGCTGGAGGAAAACTTCGAGGCGATCGGAACTCCTGAATTCGCCCGCACCGATATCGCCTTTCACCGCGTACTCGTGTCGGTGGTCGGCAATCCGGTGATACTCAGCCTGCATGACATGTTCGTCAGCGCCATGCTCGCGCAGCGGCCGCCAACGGATGACCCGGCCAAGCACGACACGGTCGCCTATGAAGAACACCGGGCGATCTATCAGGCCATCATCGATGGCGACATGATCACCGCGACGGATGTCATGGACCGACACCTGGCGCGCTCCTATCGCGCGCGGCTGAAAAGCCCGCGGAAGGTCTCCGACTACTTCCAGAAAGAAGAAGACAAAACTGACTGACTTGGCAGGCCGGGAAGCCTGTTCAACATTCCAAGGGAGGATTGCATGAAACTGATTTCGAAACTGATGCTCGGCGCGGCAGCGCTCGCCCTCAGCTCCGCTGCACTGCACGCGAAGGAACTGACCTTCGGCATGCAGGACAACGAGGTGTCGAATGTCTACCGCGGCGCGCAGGCGTTTCAGGAAAAGCTTGCCGAGATTTCGGGCGGCGAAATGACGGTAAAAATCTTCCCGTCCTCGCAGCTGGGCGACTTCAAGGCCATGGTGGCGCAGGTGCAGGCCGGCGAGCTCGACATGGTCATGACCGGCTATCCGGACATGAGTTATGTGATCCCCGAGCTGAAGCTGATCGGCGCGCCTTATGTCGTGCGCGATTTCGATCATCTGCAAAAGATCGTCGCCGGGCCCTGGGGTCAGAAGATGGACGAAAAGTTCGCCGACCAGGGCATCGAGCTGCTCGACACCTGGTACTACGGCACACGCCAGACCACCTCGAACAAGGCGATCGAATCCATGGACGACATGAAGGGCCTGCGCATGCGCACGCCGAATGTGCCGTTCCTCATCGCCTATGCCGAGAATGTGGGCGCGACGCCGGCGCCGGTGGCGTTCCAGGAGGTCTATCTCGCACTCCAGACCAACCAGGTGGATGCCGAAGAAAACCCCCTGCCGACCATCGAGGCGATGAAGTTCTACGAGGTGCAGAGCCACATCGCGCTCACCAATCACTTCGTGGCGTCCTCGGCGGTGCAGATCTCCAAATCGGTCTGGGATGGCCTGTCCGATCAGGAGAAGGAATGGGTGCAGACGGCCGTCGAGGCTGGCGGCGACGTCTCCGACGAACTGACCTTCAAAGCGGAGAAGGACTTGCTGGAGACGTTCAAGGAGCGTGGCCTGACCATTACCGAACCTGATCTCGAGCCCTTCCGCGCCGCCATGAAGCCCTATTATGACGAGCTCGAAGCCGAGTTCGGCGAAGGGTCGATTGCCGAAGTCATCGGCGACTGAAACATGGGGCGGGGCGTCGGCCCCGCCGCCTTTCCCTCGATAGCTGGGGTCATCGCATGTCGTTTCTGCGCAGATACAGCCTTGAAGGCTGTGTCGCTTCCATTCTCTTCATTGTTCTGTTTGGCGTGCTCCTGATCCAGATCTTTGGCCGCACGCCGCTGTTCACCGGGCCGGTCTGGACCGAGGAAGCGGCGCGCTGGCTCTGGGTGTGGATGGCGTTCATCGGCATTGCCGAGGTGGAGCGGCAGAACGGCCAGTTGCGCATGGGGTTTATCGCAGACGCATTGCCACTCTCCTGGCGCCGCCTGCTCTTTATCCTGATTGACGTGGTCTATCTGGCGATCGTCGCCCACCTCGTCTGGATCTCCTACAAGACCGTGCTGCGCACCTGGAACAATGAAGCGGTGACACTGCCCATGAGCGACGCGGTTCTCTACGCATCCGGGCTGGTGGCCTCGGTCCTCATTCTGCATCGCATTGCGCGGCGGCTTGCCATGCTTCTGCGCGGTGGTGACGCCGGGGAGTTCCACCAATGATCCTTGCAACGATTGGAGCCGCCTGGCTCGGCATGGTGCTGGTGGGGGTGCCCATCGGTGTGGCCATGATCTTCGTATCGATGGGCTATTTCTATTATTCGGGCATGGGCATTTCCTTTGCCATGCAGCGCATGGTGGATGGGCTGAACAGCTTCCCGCTGCTCGCCGTTCCGCTCTTCATCCTGGCGGCGGCAATCCTCAACTCGGCAGGCATCACCCGCCACCTCTTCGGTTTTGCGCGTGCGCTGGTGGGGCACATCACGGGTGGGCTCGGCCATGTGAACGTGCTCGCCTCGCTCTTTTTCTCCGGCATGTCCGGCTCGGCGCTTGCCGATGCAGGCGGGCTTGGAAAGATGGAAATCGAATCGATGCGCGAGGCCGGCTATGACGACGACTTCTCCGGAGCCGTCACCGCCGCCTCGTCTATGATCGGCCCACTGGTGCCGCCGTCCATCACCATGGTGCTTTACGGCGTGGTGTCGAACACCTCGATCGGGCGGCTGTTTCTGGGCGGCATCGTGCCCGGCGTCCTGTGCGCGGCCTCGCTCATGGTTATGGTCTATGTGCTGGCCAGGCAGCGCAACTACCCGCGTGACGCATGGCAGGGCATGGGCAATGTCGGCGTGCTGTTCGTGAAGTCGTTCCCGGCGCTGGCCACGCCCTTCGTGATCGTCGGCGGCATTTTCAGTGGTCTGTTCTCGCCCACGGAAGCAGCGGCGGTGACCGTGCTCTATGCCATCCTGATCGATCTTGTCTTCTACCGCGAGCTGACCCTGAAGCGGCTGTGGGATGCAATCTACGAGACGACAACCACGTCCGCCTCCATCGCAACGATCATTGCGGGCGTGGGGCTGCTCGGATTCATTCTCGCGCGCGAGCAGGCGCCGCAGCAGATAACCCAGCTTTTCCTGACGCTGACCGATGGGCCGCTCAGCTTCCTCATCGCCGTCAATCTGATGATCTTCCTGCTCGGCTGCTTCATCGAATCGCTGGTGATCCTGCTGATCGTGGTGCCGATCCTCGTGCCTGTGGCAATGGGCTATGGCATCGACCCGATCCATTTCGGCATCATCGTGGTGCTGAACCTGATGATCTCGATCCTCACCCCGCCCATGGGCATGGCGCTGTTCGTGGTGGCGCAGGTGGGCAATGTGCCCTACCACCGGCTGGCCCGGGCGATCCTGCCCTGGCTCATCCCGCCGTTTGCGGTGCTTATTCTGGTTTGCGCGTTCCCCATTCTGGCAACCGGACTGCCGAGCCTGATGGATTGAGGTTCGTTTCGACAGGTCGCAAAAAATTTCGCATGGTGGTGTCGAATCCGGTCGTACGAAAACGACCATGGGCGTTCGAAGCGCTCATCAAAGGAGAGACACCATGCGCTATGCCTGCCTTATCTACTACGATCCGAAGGTGCTTTTCGGCGGCAGCCCGGAAGCGAATGCAGCACTGGGCCAATGCGCCGGCTATGACGAGAAGCTGAAGGAAACGGGCCATTTCGTCATGGGCGAGGCACTGGAACTGCCCGAGACGGCCATGACCGTTCAGATTCGTGACGGTAAGATGTCGGCGGTGGACGGTCCTTTCATGGAAACGCGGGACATGCTTGGCGGCATCGTGCTCGTGGAGGCACCGGATCTGAATGACGCCGTGCGCGCCATCAGCGGCCATCCGCTGGCGAAGATCGGTTCCATCGAAGTCCGCCCGCTCGTGGACTTCTCGAGCCCGCCGCCGCAGCTGTGACCGAGGTGGAGGCACGCGCCGCCCTTGAAGCGGCTTACAGCAATGAGAAGCGGCGCGTGCTTGCCACGCTCATTCGCCTGCTCGGCAGCTTCGACGCGGCGGAAGAGGCGCTCCAAGAGGCCTTTGCCGCCGCGGCGAAGAGATGGCCAGGCGAGGGTGTGCCGGCCAATCCCTATTCCTGGCTGGTCTCCACCGGCCGTTTCAAGACCGTGGATCGCTGGCGGCGACAGGCGCGGCTTGCAAACGCCCTGCCGCAGCTTGCCCTTCTGGCCGACCCGGCATCCGAACCAGCCATTCCCGAGCATATCCGCGACGACGAATTGCGGCTGATCTTCATCTGTTGCCATCCGGATCTTCCAGCCGACGCCCGCGTCGCGCTGACACTGCGGGAGGTGGGCGGGCTGACGACTGAGGAGATTGCCCGCGCCTACCTCACCCGCGCCCCGACGATCGCGCAGCGGATCGTGCGCGCCAAGGCGAAACTCCGCGATGAGGCCATACCCTTCGAAATCCCGGCTCCAGCCGAACTGCCCACGCGGATCGAGAGCGTTCTTCGCGTGATCTATCTCATCTTCAATGAAGGCTATGCGGCTACGGCTGGGGCGGAACTGACGCGCGCAGACCTCTCTGCGGAAGCAATCAGGCTTGGCTGGCTGATGGCAGGGCTTATGGACGACCCCGAGGTGAAGGGTCTTCTCGCGCTCATGCTCCTTCATGAAGCACGGCGCGAAAGCCGGGTCGATGCGGCGGGAGACATCATTCTCCTGGAAGAACAGGACCGTTCGCGCTGGGATCGTGCCATGATCGATGAGGCGCGGGCGCTGATCAACCAGGCGCTCGAGGCCGGGCGGCTCGGCCCCTATCTTCTGCAGGCGGCCATCGCCGGCGAACATGCTGCGGCAGCCAGCACCGAAACGACGGACTGGCGGCAGGTCGTCTCGCTCTACGATATACTGGCACTGGTTGATCCATCTCCCGTTGTGGCGCTCAACCGGGCCGCCGCGATCAGCATGCGCGATGGACCGGAGACGGGCCTCGCCGCCATTGATGCCGCGATGGCTGACGGTGGTCTCGACGCCTATCACCTGGCCCATGCGGCCCGCGCCGACCTGCTGCGCCGCCTGGGTCGGGACGTCGAGGCGAAGAATGCCTACCGTCGCGCATTGGCCCTTGCACGCCAGTCGGCAGAGCGCCGATTTCTGGAAAGGCGGCTGGCCGAGCTTTAATAAAGCCGATTTTGGGCGCGGCTAAGAGGTGTTTCAGCCGGGTATCGGGGAGCCGTGGGCGACCGCGCGGGCCCGCCGTCACAGGACCGGCAGAAATTTTGCCGGCGTGCTCTGGAAAAACCCTGAAAACGAAGGCTTTCAAGCAAAATCGAGCCTGTGAATGAAGGCCTGTAAAGCTTATAAATCAATACCTTGCCATCATATGAGGTGCGTGGTTTCCCGGGTCGGCAAAGAAATTCACAAAACTTGCAAATTCCTCGTTGACAGTGGAACTGGGTCCGGCCTATATACGCCTCACCAACGAGGGCGGCACGCCGCTGGCGGCGCTGAGGTTCGGCCTTGTTGGGGAAATCATAGAGAGCCGCGTGAGCGACACT
>NZ_JBWKMB010000019.1:0-82877 GCF_056431025.1 Nitratireductor lacus
ATCTCGAGCGCTGTCTGTTCGGGGGCCGGTGTCTTCAACATGACCCAGTGAATCAAAAACCCCCGGCAAATGCCAGGGGTTTGTCAGCAGTCTGAGCCCGGCATCGCGCCGGGCTTTTTTGCTGTCTGGTTCGTTACTGGGGTTCTGGTCTCAACTGTAGATCGCCCTGGGCAACCAGGTGGCGATCTCAGGGAACATGAACATGATGGCGATGGCCAGGAGCTGCAGCAGCACGAAAGGCAGTACTCCCCTGTAGATCATCGACGTTTTCACGGAGCCCGGTGCGACCCCGCGCAGATAGAACAGCGCGAAGCCGAAAGGCGGCGTGAGGAAGCTTGTCTGCAGGTTCACACCGACCAGAACGCCGAGCCAGACCGGGTCCACATCGAGGGCCAGCAGGATCGGTGCGGTGATCGGGATCACGATGAAGATGATCTCGAACGTGTCGAGGATGAAACCCAGCAGGAACATGATCAGCATGACCACGGCCACGGCCGCCAGCGTGCCGCCGGGCAGGTTGGCGAGGAACTCATGCACCAGATTGTCGCCGCCCATGAGACGGAAGACAATGGAGAAGACCGAAGCGCCGAACAGGATGATGAACACCATGCAGGTGATGGAGGCGGTGGCGATCGCCGTTTCGCGCAGAACGGCAAAGGAAAGTCGCCAGCGGAAGGCGGCAAGCACCATGGCGCCGACGGCGCCCACGGAGGCGGCTTCCGTCGGCGTCGCGATGCCGCCGAGAATGGAACCCAGAACGGCCATGATCAGCAGGAGCGGGGGGAAGAGCGCGACGGCGACCTCGCCCAGCAATTCCTTCTTCTCCTCCGGCGGAACCGGCGTGGCCGGGCAGGAGGCAGGGTCGAAGATGGCCTTAAGAAGCGTCCATCCGAGATAAAGCCCGACCAGCAGCACACCGGGAAGAAGTGCGCCGGCGAAGAGGTCGCCCACCGATACGGGAACCGGGGCGAAATTGCCCTTCGCCATCTGCACCTGCGCGTTGATGCCCGAAAGCATGTCGCCCATGAAGATGAGAACCGTGGATGGCGGGATGATCTGTCCAAGCGTACCGGAAGCGCAGATGACGCCGGTCGCAAGCTTCGGATCGTAGTTCGCACGCAGCATTGCCGGGAGCGAGATCAGGCCCATGGTCACGACGGTGGCACCCACCACACCGGTGGATGCGGCCAGAAGCGCGCCGACGATGATGACCGACATGCCAAGCCCGCCGCGTAGATTGCCGAACAGCTTGCCCATGGTCAAAAGCAGTTGCTCTGCGATCTTGGAGCGCTCCAGCATCACGCCCATGAAGATGAAGAGCGGGACAGCCACCAGCACTTCATTGGTCATGTAGCCGATATAGCGGTTTGCCAGGCTGCCGAAATTCGACGGGTCGAAAACGCCGAACCACATGCCGACAAGACCGAACATGAGCGATACGCCGGCCAGCGTGAAGGCGACGGGAAAGCCCAGAAGAAGAAAGCCGATAATGCCGAAGAACATGAGCCCCGAAAGGAACTCGCCAATCAGAACCGGATCCATCAGACGCTCGCCTCCGGCTGCTCTTCGTCATTGGTTTCGTATCTCAGTTTCGCCGGCAGCAGGGCCTCATTGCCACTGAGGACAAGGACCGAGCGAAGCGCCATGGCGATGCCCTGCAGGGCGAGCAGTAGGGCAAAGCCGAGAATGAAGCCTTTGAGGATAAAGAGCCCCGGCATGCCGCCGACATTGGCCGATGCTTCTCCCAGCCGCCAGGAGCGGCTGACGAAGCTCCACCCGTAATAGAACACGACCCAGGAAAACGGCAGCAGGAACAGGACCACGCCAACCAGATCCACGATTGCCTTGCGCCGCGTGCTCGCCGGCCGGTAGAAAATGTCGACCCGCACATGGTCGTTTCGAAGAAGGGCGAAGCCGGCGACGGCGGTGAACATCGCTCCGTTCAGCCAGATATAGAGGTCCTGCATCCACACAAAACTCGTCGCAAAGACGTAGCGCTGCACGACGACGGTGAAACACACCAGGACGATGGCCAGTGACAGCCACGAAAAGATATTGCCGACAAGGGCATTCAGGCCGCTGATTATGCGGACCAGAAAAGCGATTGCGCGCACGGTCAGTTACCTCCGCCGTTGGCGCGCACGGCGAGCGGCGCGTGATGGTATGCCATGAGGCCCTCTTGCATTTCCCCGATGCGGGCGGAAGTTGTTCCCTATCCTGCCCTTCAACCTGGTAGCCAGGCAGCGCCTGATTAGCAGCTTTGTTTCTGGCGAAAAAGTAACCGGGCGGGAAAAGTCGCCTTTTTGCCTTTCGAACCTAAATTATGAAGTGAATATGCCGGACTGGCTGCTGCGTTCGGGGAGCAGGCAGGTATACTCCGGTCAGATTCGTGCGCCGTTCATGCGGCCCGGCTAATAAAATGTCCCCGGAAATGCCGTGTTTTGTGTTGGCGTTGCTCATTGTTGTGGAGCCCGCAAATTCGTTTGACGGGATGCCGGGTGGATAGAAAACTACCCTTGCGGAAACGTTTCCAACCGTGATCCGCTGAGGAGGAATGCATATATGACGCTTCACGACGTCACGCTTAATGACAAGTTCGATTTAACGAAGGAGCGCATCTTCGTATCCGGCGCGCAGGCGATTGTCCGGATGCTCCTGATGCAGCGTGAGCGTGATCGACGTGCGGGGCTGAACACTGCCGGTTTCGTTTCCGGCTATCGCGGGTCGCCCATTGGCGGGCTCGATCAGCAGCTCTGGAAGGCGAAAAAGCAGCTCGAAGCGTCCAATGTGATCTTCCAGCCGGGCCTGAACGAGGAACTGGCGGCAACCGCCTGCTGGGGCTCGCAGCAGACCGAGCTTCTGGGCGAAGGCAAATATGACGGGGTGTTCAGTGTCTGGTACGGCAAAGGCCCGGGCGTAGACCGCTCCGGCGACGTTTTTCGCCACGCCAACCATGCGGGCTCTTCGAAACATGGCGGCGTGCTCGCGCTCATGGGCGATGACCACACAGCCGAATCCTCAACTGTCGCCAATGCCAGCGAGTTCGCTTTCGTTGACGCGATGATTCCGATCCTGAACCCGGCCGGCGTTCAGGAACTCATAGACTACGGTCTTTATGGCTATGCATTGTCGCGTTTTGCCGGCACCTGGACGGCCATCAAATGCGTCAAGGACAACATTGAATCGACAGCCGCCGTGGATGTGTCGCTTGAGCGGCTGAACATCGTCACGCCCGAATTTGAGATGCCGCCCGGCGGTCTGAACATCCGCAACGAGATCAACATGCTCGGGCAGGAGGCGCGGCTCTACGATTTCAAGCGCGCCGCCGCCGCCGCGTTCGTCCAGGCAAACAATCTCAACCGCATCATCTATTCCGGCGGTTCCAAGGCGAAGATCGGCATTGTCACGCTTGGCAAGAGCTATCTCGACACGCGGCAGGCGCTGGACGATCTGGGGATCGACGAAGCGCGGGCGAACCAGCTTGGCATTCGCCTCTTCAAGGTGGCCTGTCCCTGGCCTTTCGACGTGGAGCACATGCGCGAATTCGCGCGCGGCCTCGACATGGTGATCGTGGTCGAGGAAAAGCGTTCGCTGATCGAAGTGCAATTGCGCGAGAACCTTTACGGCACGGCCAATCAACCGGAAATCATCGGCAAGGTGGATGAGAAGGGAGGCCGTCTTTTCGCGCCCACGGCGGCGCTCGATCCCAATGAGATCGCCATCGCCATCGGCGAGCGGATCCTGCGGATCATCGGCCCATCGGAAGAGATCGCGGCCCATGTGTCGCGGCTGCGCCAGTTCCAGGCAATGCTTGCGGATACGCAGGACGTGTCAGGCCGCACGCCCTATTTCTGCTCGGGCTGCCCGCACAACACCTCGACCAATGTTCCCGAGGGGTCGATTGCAGGCGGCGGCATTGGCTGCCATTTCATGGCGACCTGGATGGACCGGTCCAATGTCGGCTTCACGGCCATGGGTGGCGAGGGCGCGCAGTTCATCGGCCAGGCACCGTTTTCCAGGCGGGAGCACTTCTTCCAGAATCTCGGCGATGGCACCTACAATCATTCCGGTTCCATGGCGATCCGCTTTGCGCGCGCTTCTGGCGCAAACATCACCTACAAAATTCTCTACAATGACGCGGTCGCCATGACGGGCGGCCAGCCGCACGAGGGCGGGCTCACCGTTGACATGATCGCCGATCAGGTGCGTGCGGAAGGCGTGCAGCGCATCGCAGTCGTGAGCGACGAGCCGGAAAAATATGCCGGCGCTGTCAACTTCCCGCAGGGCACCACGATCAACCACCGCGACGATCTCGATCAGGTGCAGCGCGAGCTGCGCGAGGTGAAGGGCGTTTCAGTCCTGCTCTATGATCAGACCTGTGCGGCCGAGAAACGCCGCCGGCGCAAACGCGGGACCTTCCCCGATCCGGACAAGCGCGTCTTCATCAACGAACTCGTGTGCGAAGGCTGTGGAGACTGCGGGGTCAAGTCGAACTGCGTTTCGGTACAGCCGCAGGAGACCGAATTCGGCCGCAAGCGCCGCATCGACCAGTCCAGCTGCAACAAGGATTTTTCCTGCGTGAACGGGTTTTGCCCCTCCTTTGTGACGGTGCACGGTGCAAAGCTGAAGAAGGCAAAAGGTGCGACAGGCGCCAACGATCCGCTGGAAGGCGTTCCCGAGCCGAAGCTTTATGATCTCGCGCGCGGCTGGTCGGCGGTGGTGGATGGGATAGGCGGCACTGGTGTTGTCACCATTGGCGCGATCGTTGGCATGGCCGCGCATCTGGAAGGCAGGGGCGCAGGCATCATCGACATGGCGGGGCTGGCGCAGAAGGGCGGAGCGGTTTTCACCCATCTGCGTGTCGCCGGGACGCCGGAAGACATTCACGCGATCCGCGTGTCCGCCGGCGAGGCCGATCTCGTTCTTGGCTGCGATCTGGTGGTTTCCGGCGCGAAGAAGGTTCTCGCAGCCGCCCGTGAAGGGCATACCCTGTTCATGGCCAACACGGCGGAAGTGATGCCGGGAGATTTCGCCCGCTCAGCCGATTTCTCGCTTCCCACAGAGCGCCTGAAAAAGGCGATCCGCGCGGCCGTCGGCGAGGACAGGGCGCATTTTTTCGACGCGACACGAACCGCGAGCGTCCTCTTCGGCAATTCCGTTGGCGCAAACATGCTCATGCTTGGCATGGCCTATCAGCTCGGCGGGCTGCCGGTTTCGGCTGAAGCCATCGAGAAGGCGATTGAGCTCAATGGCCAGGCTGTGTCCATGAACGTTTCAGCGTTCCGCTGGGGACGCCGCGCGGCGCATGATCCTGAATATGTGAGCCGACTGGTCGCAAAATCCTCAAATGGCGATGTCCGGCAGCCCGTATCGCAGACGCTCGATGAGGTCATCGACCGGCGTGCGACGTTCCTGGCTGGCTACCAGAACCAGGCTTATGCGGAGCGCTACCGCGGCCGCATCGCCCGTTTGCGTGCCAAAGAAGAAAAAGCTGTGCCGGGTTCCACCGCGGTGACGGAAGCCGCAGCGCGCAATCTCTTCAAGCTCATGGCCATAAAAGACGAATACGAAGTGGCGCGTCTCTACACGGACGGCTCCTTCAAGCGCCAGCTCAACGCTGAATTCGAGAGCTATGATCGCCTCGAGTTTCATCTTGCGCCGCCGGTTCTCGGTCGCCGTGATGCCGCCGGGCATCCGAGAAAGTCGAGCTTTGGTCCCTGGATGATGTCGGCCTTCCGCCTGCTTGCGCGCATGCGCGGCCTGCGGGGCACGGCTTTCGATCTCTTCGGCCGCACCGACGAGCGCCGGATGGAACGGCGCCTGCTCACCGAATATGAAGGAGATCTCGATCGCATCGAGGCGCTGCTTTCTCCCGAACGGGCGGATGCCGCGGCGGCGCTGGCATCGGTGCCGGCGCTCATTCGCGGCTATGGCCACATCAAGGAAGCCAACGCTGCGAAAGCGGCGCAGGAGCGGGCGAGGCTTGTCCGGCGTCTGGAGGACGGAGACAGGGCGGGTCCTGTCCTGAAAGCGGCAGAATAGCCGGCTTTCTTTAGGGCAGAGGCGAGAAAACTTCACTAAACCTTTCTTAATGCTGTTGTGGCATATCTTGCCCGTCAATCGGGCTCATGCGGTGAAAAACAGCAAAAACAGCATTCCGGAAGACGTCTACGTTGGGTACATCCGTTCGTTGTTTCAGGACGTCGGCGTGCTCCCCGTTGGCGCGGCCTGCTACGGCCTGATTGCTCTTCTCCTCTACTATAAAACAGGCCAGGAGGCCTATCTCGTCTTCGCGCCGGCCATGTTCATTGCCGGCGTCTGGCGTTACTTCAAGATTACGCGTGTCGATCACGCGCTGATCTCCGACTATCCGTCCGCACTCGCCTGGGAGGCCCGATATCTCTGGTGGGGCAGTCTCCACGGATTTGTTGTCGGGGCGTTCGGCTTCTTTGCCACGATGTGGTCGAACGACAATTTCAGCGAACTTGCCGCTGTTTCGGCCATTCTAAGCGGCACGATCACCATTGCCGGGCGCAATTACGGATCACACAAAATGGTGTCGATCCTGACGCTGACCATCGTGTTCCCGATGGCGCTCGGTCTGATGCTGAAGGGCGATTTCTATCATTTCGTGCTTGGGCTTTTCATCGCACCGTTCATGCTGGTCGTGACCAAGATGGCCGATCTCGTACGCACGGTCCTGTTCACTGCCATCAGTGAGGAAAAGCGCTCCACGCGGCTGGCGCAGCGTTTCGACCGCGCGCTGAACACCATGCATCACGGTCTGCTCATGCTGAACAATGAGGAGCGCGTGGTGGTGAGCAACACCCAGGCGGCGGAGATGCTCGGGTTCAAGTCCTCCGAGCAGATGCTGGGCCGGACGCTGAAATCGCTCTTGATGCGCGGTGTGGCGAGCGGCCTGCTTTCGGAGCGCGATTATGCTTATGCCGAGGAGCAGCTTTCGCGGGCTTTGCGCGAAGGCCGCAACCGCAAGGTCCTGTTGCGCATGACCAATGGGCGGCATTTTGAGTTTGCTGCCCGTGAAGGGCATGACGAGGTGGGGGTTCTGACCTTCGAGGAGGTCACGAGCCGCGTCGAGGCGGAGGAGAAAATCCGCTTCATGGCGCGTTATGACAGCCTCACCAGCCTGCCCAACCGCGCCTATTTTCACGAGAAGGTCACCGAGGCGATGGCGGCGGGCGATCAGGACAGGCTCTGCGGCCTTGGCGTTCTTGACCTCGATGATTTCAAGACCGTGAACGACACTCTGGGGCATCCGGTCGGCGATGGCTTGATCTATGCCGTGGCCGAGCGTCTCTCCGCGTTCGAGAGCCCGAATGTTCGCATCAGCCGGTTCGGCGGCGATGAGTTCACGATCTACTTCAACCGGGTGGCCGACGAGGGCGAATTTTCCCGGCAGTTCGAGGAAATCTTTGCCTCGCTTGCCGGTGAAGTCGATGTGGCCGGCCATGCCATGCGCATTCAGGCGAGTGGCGGGGCGGTGGTTGTCCCGGTGCGGTCAGGTGATGTGGACTCGATGATCGTCAAGGCGGATCTGGCGCTTTATAGAGCCAAGGAACTGGGCAAGAACGCCTGGAGCCTGTTTGAAACGGAGATGGATGTCGCCTTCCGCAATCGGCAGGTGATGAAGGCTGATCTGCGCAGTGCCATCGAAGCGCGCAATCTGCGTGTCGTCTACCAGCCGATCGTCGATGCTGCCACCATGCGTGTTTCGAGCTGTGAAGCCCTGTGCCGCTGGGACCATCCGGAACTCGGACTTGTATCGCCGGCGATCTTTATCCCCCTTGCGGAGGAAATGGGCCTGATCTCCGAGATTAGCACGATCGTTCTTGAAGCGGCCTGCCATGAGTGCGCGAAATGGCCGGAGCATGTCGGGGTGTCCGTGAATCTTTCGGCCAAGGACTTTCGTTCAGACGAAGTGATCGGCAAAGTGGAACGAGCCCTCGACGGGGCGGGCCTGAAGCCCGACCGTCTCGAGATCGAGGTCACGGAAACCGCACTCCTCAACGATACGGAGGCGACGGTCCGCTACATCAACACGCTGAAGAAGCTCGGCGTGCGCATCGCGCTGGACGATTTCGGGACCGGCTATTCCTCGCTGAGCTACCTGCACACCCTGCCGCTCGACAAAATCAAGATCGACGGAAGTTTCGTCGCCAATCTGAAGGAGGGAGAGCGCTCGCTTCACCTCCTGCAGGGGGTGGTCGATCTTTCGCGCAAGCTGGGCCTTGCGGTCACCGTTGAAGGTGTCGAGCGGTTCGATCAGCTGAAGCTGCTTGAAAGCGCGGTCAAACCCGATCTCCTGCAGGGTTTTCTCTTCGGCCCGGCCCTGACGGCATCCGGCATCGAGACCATGGCTGAAATGAAGCAGCCCTACGCGCCCGGGCAGATTGCCGCCAAGACGCGCGCATCCATCTGACTTTTCGCACATCCCGTATATGCAAGGTGAATGCGCAGAAACCTTCTGTTAAGGTTAATAAAACCTAAACAAGTTTCATACGACTTTCAGCTTTACATCGCTCGTCAGGCGATTACGCTTGTTTTGTACGAGAGGTGGTAAAAGTCGACGTGGGGCATGCGGCAATGGTCACGAGTACCGGCCTGGTCGGCCTGAAACCGGGGGCAGAGCGCTTTGCTCGCGAACCGGCCAAGAAGTCCTCTAGCTTCATAGATGGCGTGATGGCACTTCTGGAGCGCACCGAATATCGACGGTGCGAAACTGGCGAAGACCGGGAAGAGATATTTCATCTGCGGTACCGTTCCTACCGGGCGCACGGTTTTGTGCCCGAGACGGAGCAACAGATCGTCAAGGACGATCTCGACGATCTTCCCAACTGCTACAACTTCGCCGTCTATATAGACAAACGCCTCGTCAGCACGGTGCGCCTGCATCAGATCGACCGGGAAAACCCGCTTGGGCCGGTGACGAAAGGGTTCGGCGACGTCATGTCCCCGCTGATCGAGCAGGGCGACAGCTGTATCAATCCAAGCATGCTCGCTGCCGATCCCGATCTCGCGCGCGAATACCGGGCCCTTCCCTATGTCTCGCTGCGCCTGGTTATCGCGGCCTATGAATATTTCCGCTCGACCTACTGCGCCTGTCTCATCCGCCAGGAACACACGGCGTTTTATCGCCGGATATTTGGTGCCCGGCAGATGAGCCCCGAGCGTGCCTATCCGCCGATAAGCATACCGTTAATGTTGTTTGGCGGGGTCTGTGCCAGGGAGTTCGGCCCCATCGTCGAGCGGTTCCCGTTCTTCCTTTCGACGCGATCGGAGCAGCGAATGCTGTTTGAGCGCACGGCGTCTGGAATATCGGCGCCGCTCACCATTCTGCCAACAGCCAAATATCTCCAGCACGCTGCCTGATCCGGATGCTTTGACGGGATCGCTGCTTGTCGCTGACAGGCTGTCGGGCTATCGAATAGGCATGACTACGAAACGCGACATCGCCGGGGAGACCATCTGGGCTGCCGAGCTCACGGACGACGAACTGGAACGGGCGCGCCGCGGGCTGACGGAACGGATTTTTTCCAAGGGCAGTTATATCTGCCACCGGGGTGACCGGCTCGATCACTGGACCGGTGTTGTGGAGGGGCTCATCAAGATCAGCGCCATTTCCGCCGCCGGGAAGGCAATGACCTTCGCCGGCGTGACGGATGGCGGCTGGTTCGGTGAGGGGTCGGTGCTCAAGAACGAACCGCGCCAGTACGATGTCGTCGCGATCCGCGATACGCGGCTTGCCATGCTTTCACGCTCAAGCTTCCTGTGGCTCTACGAGAACAGCACCGGTTTCAACCGTTTCCTCGTGCGCCAGCTCA
This sequence comes from Nitratireductor lacus, assembly GCF_056431025.1. Classification (NCBI taxonomy): domain Bacteria; kingdom Pseudomonadati; phylum Pseudomonadota; class Alphaproteobacteria; order Hyphomicrobiales; family Phyllobacteriaceae; genus Nitratireductor; species Nitratireductor lacus. Next base: position 9,843 of record NZ_JBWKMB010000019.1, read on the forward strand.
ACGAGCGCATGGGTCAGTTCATTGCGACGATAGAGTATGACCGCATCCTCGGGCCCACGGCCCGGGTCGCGCGCAACCTCTCCTGGTTCTTCAATCGCACACTTTACCCACGAGCGGGTACCACGATCGAGATCAGTCAGGAGGAACTTGGTCTTCTGGCCGGTGTTTCGCGTCAGGTGGTCAACCGGGCCCTGCGTGCGCTGGAGGACGAAGGGCTCCTGAAGGCCGAGCACGGCCGCATCACGGTGGTCGACGCAGGCGCATTGAGCCACTACGAATCCTGACCGCGTTCGGGCCCGCCACCATTTTGATGTTCGCTTAGAGCATCGGACCGAAAAGTGGAATCCGGTTTTCGGATTATTTCGATGCTCCATCAAAAGACTAGATCCTGCTTCGTGCGTCCGGATGGACGCACGGCGATCTAGACTTTAGTCGGAGCAGGCATCTGATGCTTTCAGAATACTCGCATCCGCGCACATAATTCCGCTAGCATAAAGGCAAACTGATCGCCTGTCTGTCAAGGGGCGTGTTGATCGGGTGCGGGTTTCGTGGAACCCTCAATTCAATCAACAGCTCCGGTTCGGGGAGGAACCGGAACAACAGCGGGTCTACCGCTGACAGTGGGAGGAAGCGACTTGGCGCATTCTGACGCGTCGAAGGATACGTTTGCCAAATATCTGCTCTGGAACGCCGAGCGGTTCGGCGACAGGCCGTCCATGCGGTTCAAGGACTATGGCATCTGGCAGAGCTGGACCTGGGCGGAGCAGCTTGAGGAGGTGCGGGCTTTTGCGCTCGGCCTGCAGAAAATCGGCCTGAAACGGGGCGACAAGATCGCCGTGATCGGCTCCAACCGGCCAAGGCTTTACTGGACCTTTGCCGCCGCCCAGTCTCTGGGGGCGGTTCCCGTGCCGGTCTATGCCGATTCCGTTGCCGAAGAGATGGCCTATGTGCTCAACCATGCCGAGGTCACCTTCGCGATGGTCGAGGATCAGGAGCAGGTCGACAAGGTGCTCTCCATCTCGGAAGAGGTGCCGCTCCTGACCGAGATCGTCTATGACGAGGAGCGCGGCCTGAGGGATTACGATCACACCCACCTCCATGCCTATGACAGCGTGCGTGAAGAGGGCATGCGCCGGCTCACCGAGGAACCGGAGGCGAATGCGAACTGGCTGGCCGAGATCGAAAAGGGGCGCGGGGATGACCTGTCGGTCATTCTCTACACCTCCGGCACCACCGGTCGCCCCAAGGGCGTGATGCTGTCGAACGACAATTTCGTGCGCTCGGCCATCAACGGCAACGCCTTCGACAGGCTGACCGAGAACGAGACGATCATCGCCTATCTGCCGCTGGCATGGGTGGGCGATCACCTGTTCTCCTACGCCCAGTCCTACACGGCTGGCTTCTGCGTCGCCTGTCCTGAAAGCCCGGAAACGGTGAACGAGGACCGCCGCGAGATCGCGCCGACCTATTTCTTCGCGCCGCCGCGTGTTTTCGAGGCCATGCTGACTTCGATCATGGTGCGGATGGAAGATGCCGGAAAGCTCAAGAAGGGCATGTTCGACTATTTCCTGGCCCACGCCGCAAAGGTTGGCGAGCGCATTCTGAATGGCGAGCAGGTTGGCCTCGTGGACCGGCTGAAATATGGACTCGGCGAGTTCATGGTCTATGGCCCGCTGAAAAACCGGATGGGCTTTTCGAACATGCGGGTCGGCTACACGGCCGGCGAAGCCATTGGGCCGGAGCTCTTCTCCTTCTACCGCTCGCTCGGCCTGAACCTGAAGCAGCTCTATGGTCAGACGGAAGCCACCGTCTATATCACCGCGCAGGAAGACGGAAAAATCCGTCCCGACACGGTGGGGCTGCCATCGCCGGAGGTGGAAATCCGCATCGCCGAGAGCGGCGAAGTGATGTATCGCTCGCCGGGCGTTTTCGTCGGCTACTACAAAAACGACGAGGCAACCCGCGAAACCAAGACCGAGGATGGCTGGGTGCACACGGGTGACGCCGGCTTCTTCGACACGGACGGCCAGCTCAAGATCATCGACCGGGCCAAGGATGTCGGCAAGCTCGCCTCGGGCGCTCTGTTTGCGCCGAAATACATCGAGAACACGCTAAAGTTCTTCCCCGACATTCAGGAGGCGGTAGCGTTCGGCCATGGGCGAGAATTCTGCGCGGCCTTCATCAATATCGATTTGCAGGCGGTCGGCAACTGGGCCGAACGCAACAACATCGCCTATGCGTCCTATCAGGAGCTTGCTGGGCATCCGCGCGTCTATGAGACCATCGCCGCCCATGTGAACGAGGCCAATCGCAGGCTCGCCCGCGAGCCCCTGATGGCGGCCTCGCAAGTGAAGCGCTTCCTCGTTCTGCACAAGGAGCTGGATGCCGATGATGGCGAACTGACCCGCACCCAGAAGGTGCGCCGCAAGTTCATCGCCGAGCGTTATGGCGAGCTGATCGAGGCGCTTTACGATGGCTCGACGGAGAAGTTCGTGGAAACCCAGGTCACCTATGAGGATGGCCGCAAGGGCATCATCCGCGCGACGGTGAAGATTGTCGATGCCGAGATCCATGAGGTTCCGGCCGAAAATGTCCGGGAGGCTGCCGAATGAACCCGCGCCCCGATCCCAGTCAACTCACCGCGCCCGACGACGGCATCGCTAGGGGCGGTGTGCTTCTCGATGTGAAGAACGTCTCGCTTTCCTTCGGCGGCGTGAAGGCGATCACCGACATTTCGCTAGATGTGCTGAAGGGCGAAATTCGCGCCATCATTGGCCCCAACGGCGCCGGCAAGACCTCGATGCTCAATGTCATCAACGGGTTTTACACGCCGCAGGAAGGCACGATCATCTTTCGCGGACGCGAGCGCCGCTCCATGAAGCCGCATCAGGCGGTGGGGCAGGGCATCGCCCGCACCTTCCAGAACGTCGCTCTCTTCAAGGGCATGTCGACGCTCGACAACATCATGGCCGGGCGTTCGGTCAGGATGAAGCGCAACATTGGCTGGCAGATGCTCTGGCATGGGCCGGCGCTGCGTGAAGAGATCGAGCATCGCGAGAAGGTCGAGGAAATCATCGACTTTCTGGAGATCCAGCACATTCGCCGCACCCCGGTGGGCAAGCTGCCCTATGGCCTGCAAAAGCGCGTCGAGCTCGGCCGTGCGCTTGCCATGGAGCCAACCCTTCTTCTCCTCGACGAGCCCATGGCGGGCATGAATCTCGAGGAGAAGGAAGACATGAGCCGGTTCATCATCGACGTGAACCAGCAGCGCGGCACCACGATTGCGCTGATCGAGCACGACATGGGCGTGGTCATGGACCTGTCCGACCGCGTGGTGGTGCTCGATTACGGCAAGAAGATCGCCGACGGCCCGCCTGACGAGGTAAAGAACAATCAGGACGTGATCGACGCCTATCTGGGCGTCCCGCACTAGGCAGCGAGGGGAGGAACGTATGGAATTCTTGAACGATGTTCTGGTGCAGCCCTTCGCCGATATGGCCGCGGCTCCCGATTTCCTGCTTCAGGTGCTCTGGGAAGGGCTTGTGGGCGGGGTGCTCTATGCGCTGATCGCGCTCGGCTTCGTGCTGATCTACAAATCCTCGCGCATCTTCAATTTTGCGCAGGGCATCATGGTGGTGTTCGCCGCGCTGACGCTGGTGGGTCTCTATGAAAAGGGCGTTCCGGCCCTGCTTGCGCTGCCGCTCACGCTCGTCGTCATGCTGATCCTGGCGATGACCATCGAGCGCGTTGTGCTGCGCCCGCTGGTCAACCAGCCCGACATTATCCTGTTCATGGCGACCATTGGTATCACGCTCTTCCTGATCGGCTTCGGCGAATTGATCTTCGGCGGCGAGAACAAGGTGATGATCACCGAGCAGCTCTTCATCCCGACCGGCAGCATCGTGTTCGAACCTTTCGGCGGCTTCGTCTCCATCGAGGAAAAGGATCTGACGGCGGTCATCGGAGCCATGGTGCTCGTGGCGGCTCTTCTGGTCTTCCTCAACAAGTCCAAGATCGGTCGTGCCATCCGCGCGCTGGGCGACGATCATCAGGCTGCCCTTTCAGTGGGCATTTCGCTTTCCACCATCTGGGTCATCGTCTGGTTCATCGCCGGTGTCATCGCGCTTGCCACAGGCATTGTCTGGGGCGCGCGGGCGGGCGTGTCCTTCGCGCTGGAGGTTATCGCCTTCAAGGCGCTGCCGGTGCTCATGCTCGGCGGTCTGGAAAGCGTCATGGGCGCGATCATCGGCGGGCTCGCCATCGGCATTCTGGAAAAGCTCTTCGAGATCTACTGGGGCCAGCCGCTGCTCGGCGGCAACACCGAAGCCTGGTTCGCCTACATGCTGGCGCTGCTCGTGCTTCTCTTCCGCCCGCAGGGGCTGTTTGGCGAAAAAATCATCGAGCGGGTGTAATTCATGTTCTACCGCACAGCAGGCCAGTTCAAGACCAGCTATGAAGCCGATCACGCGCTGTTTCCGGTGCGGCAGGATGCAGTCCTGCTCGGCGTGATCCTGGTCTTCGCCTTCGTCATCTTTCCGCTCACCGCAAGCGAGTTCGCATTTCGCGCATTGCTGATCCCGGTATTGATCTACGCGCTCGCGGCCCTCGGCCTCAACATCCTCACTGGCTATGCCGGGCAATTGTCGCTCGGCACCGGTGCCTTCATGGGCGTGGGCGCCTATGCCTGCTACAAGCTCGTCTCCATCTTCCCGGAGATGAACATCGTGGTGGCGATTGCGCTGTCTGGCTTTTTCTCGGCGGCCATTGGCGTGCTGTTCGGCCTGCCGTCGCTGCGCATCAAGGGGTTTTACCTCGCCATTGCCACGCTGGCCGCGCAGTTCTTTCTCGTCTGGCTGTTCCAGAAATGGGCATGGCTCTACAATTACAACGCGTCCGGCGCGATCCAGGTGCCCAATATCGAGATGTTCGGCATCACCGTCGCCGGTCCACGTGCCACGGCAATCACGCAGTATTACTTCGTTCTCTGCGTTGTCTGCGTGATCACCTTCTTCGCCATCAACATCACCCGAGGGCGCATCGGCCGCATGTGGAAGGCCGTGCGCGACATGGACATCGCCGCCGAGCTCGTGGGCATCAATCTGATGCGCACCAAGCTGATGGCCTTCTTCGTGTCGTCCTATGTGGTGGGCATTGCGGGTGCGCTGTTCGTTTTTTTATGGCGCGGTGCGGCGGAGGCGAACCTGTTCGACATTCCATTGTCGTTCCGCGTCCTGTTCATCGCCATCATTGGCGGGCTCGGTTCGATCCTCGGCAATTTCCTCGGCGCGATCCTCATCGTCGCGCTGCCAGTCATCATCAGCAGCGTGCCGGGGGCTTTCGGCATCCCGGTCGATTCCGCCATGGTCGAGCATCTGAACATCATGATCATCGGTGCGCTCATCATCGCCTTCCTCATCATCGAGCCGCACGGTCTGGCGCGTTTCTGGGCGATGATCCGCGAAAAGTTCATTCTATGGCCCTTCCCGCACTAGGCGGGAAAGGTGCGTGAGACGGGGATTGTTCGCCCCTTCCTTTCGGAGAACGGAACAAGTGGAGGAGAGAGTATGAAGAGAATGCTCAGAAATGCGATCCTGTCGTCAGCGCTATTCGCTGCCGCAGGCTTTGCCGCGCCTGCCGCCGCGCAGGACGAAAGCATCTATATTCCGAACCTGGCCTACCGAACCGGTCCGTTCGCGGCCACCGGCACGCCGTTGATGAACGGGCAGCGCGACTACATCACCCTGCTCAACGAGCGCGATGGCGGGTTGAACGGCGTCAAACTCGAATATGACGAGTGCGAAACCGGCTACAACACCGAGAAGGGTGTCGAGTGCTACGAAAAGACCAAGGCGCGGGCCGTGGTCACGCAGCCCTGGTCGACGGGTATCACCCTGCAGGTCCTGCCCAAGTCGAATGTCGACAAGATTCCGATCCTCGCGCCCGGCTATGGCTTCTCGCCCATGGCCGACGGAAAGGTGTTCCAGTGGGCCTACAACCCGCCGTCTTCCTATTGGGATGGCGCGTCGATGATCCTGAAGAACATTTCGGACGGCAATCTCGACAGTCTGAAGGACAAGAAGATTGCTTTCCTGCACCTCGATCACCCGTTCGGCAAGGAGCCCATTCCGCTGCTTGAGGTGCTGGCCGAGAAACATGGGTTCGAGCTGGTGCCGATCCCGGTCGGGCTGACCGAGATGCAGAACCAGTCGGCGCAGTGGCTGCAGATCCGCCGCGAGCGGCCTGATTTCGTGGTGATGTGGGGCTGGGGCGCGATGAACGCCGGCGCCATCACCGAAGCCGCGAAAACCAAATATCCGATGGATCAGTTCATCGGCGTGTGGTGGTCGGGCCATGACGGCGACCTGAAGCTGGTTGGTGAGCAGGGCAAGGGCTACCGCTCAATCTCCTGGAGCGTGCCGAATTCCGAAGCCCCGCTCATGGCCGACATCAGGAAATATGTTGTCGATGCCGGCAAGTCGCAGATCAACCAGGCCGAAGGCGAGTTCGATTCCGTGTTCTATCAGCGCGGTCTCATGATCTCGGTCATTCTGGTGGAAGGCATCAAGGCGGCGCAGGAAGAGTTCGATGTGCGGGCACCAAGCCCCGAGCAGCTTCGCTGGGGGCTGGAGAACATCAATCTGGATGAAGCTCGCCTGAAAGAGCTTGGCGCGGAAGGCATGCTCGTGCCCTTCAGCACTTCCTGCTCGAACCACACGGGCCACGGCGGCGGCTGGATGCTGCAATGGGACGGCGCAAAGTTCGTCAAGGCGTCGGACCTGTTGACACCGGATCGGGCGGAAATCGAGCCGCTCGAAGTTGAAAAAGCCAAGGAATATGCCGAGGCCAATGCGCCCTGGCCGGTCAATGAAGAGTGCAAGATGTAGGCACGCTCTGGTGCCGCTCCCTGTCGCGCGCGGCGGGGAGCGGCGTTTTCTTGAAACCGGGATAGCGAAGCATGACGACGACAGCACCTGCAGCCTCGGCTGAGACCGCGGAACAGATCCTCGAAGTCAACAATATCGAGGTGATCTACGATCACGTCATACTGGTGCTGAAAGGGGTTTCCCTTTCCGTCCCGCGCGGTGGCATCACCGCCTTGCTCGGAGCAAATGGAGCGGGCAAGACCACAACGCTCAAGGCCATCTCCAACCTGCTGCATGCCGAGCGTGGCGAGGTGACCAAGGGGTCGATCCTGTTCGGCGGCGACGAAGTGCAGAACCTCTCCCCCAACGATCTGGTGCGGCGCGGCTGTATTCAGGTCATGGAGGGGCGGCACTGCTTCGGCCATCTCTCGGTGGAGGACAATCTGCTGACGGGTGCCTTCACCCGGCGTGACGGACAGGCGGCGATCCGCGAGGACCTGGATCTGGTCTACACCTATTTCCCGCGCCTGAAGGAGCGGCGCAACTCGCAGGCCGGCTACACCTCAGGCGGCGAGCAGCAGATGACGGCGATTGGCCGGGCGCTGATGTCGCGCCCGAAGATGATCCTGCTTGACGAACCCTCCATGGGGCTCGCGCCGCAGCTGGTCGAAGAGATTTTCGAGATCGTCAAGCAGCTCAATGAAGAGCAGGGCGTGTCGTTCCTGCTGGCCGAGCAAAACACCAATGTGGCCCTGCGCTACGCGAAATACGGTTACATTCTGGAATCGGGCCGTGTCGTTCTCGATGGTGAGGCGAAGGCGCTGCGCGAAAACGAGGACGTGAAGGAATTCTACCTTGGCGTCGGCGGCGAGGGACGGCGCTCCTTCCGCAATGTGAAACACTACAAACGACGCAAGCGCTGGCTTTCCTGATTCACGACCGGCATCGCGAAAAGCCGGACGGCCGCGCGCTCAGTGAGCTGAATCCCCTTCATTCCGTACCGTTTTCGCGAAATCCGTTCTCTCAGGGCGCTTCAAAGCGCATCGGATTGTTCATGCGGCAATCCTCCCATTGCCCTTCAGCCATCTTTTCGCTATCTCCCAAGACCAATTCTATTCCCATGGGGTTTTGAGATGGCAGAGAATTTGCCGGCCGGACCGGCCGAAACGGGCGCAGAAATGGACTACGCCGAGCACGAGAAGACCTACGATCTTTTCCTGGCCGTCATCAAATATTCGAGCCTGGTGGTCGTCGCCATTCTGGTGGCGATGGCGTTTGGTTTCTTCACCTCCGCTGGTTTCTTCTCCAGCACCGTTCTCTTCATTCTGATCTCGGTGGTCGGCGCCTGGTTGCTGCGCTAGAAAGCGTCGCTTGCCGTGACGTGGGGGTCGTTGCCACGGCTCCGTGATTGGGGGGACGGTCCAACCGAAAGGATATGACGGTGGGACAAAGCATATTTGTGCCTAAAGAAATTGACATTACGGAAGGCCGCGTTGCGGTCTCTCCTGAAACGGTCAAGCGATTTGTGGGCCTGGGTTTCGATGTTGTCGTCGAAAAAAACGCAGGCGAGCAGTCGCGTATTGTCGATGCTGAATTTGAGAAGGCCGGCGCAAAGATCGGCAAGGCTTCGGATGCCGGCAAGGCCGATGTCGTCCTGAAGCTGCGGCGCCCGACGCCGGCCGAAGTCAAAACCTACAAAAAAGGCGCGCTGGTTCTCGCCAGCATGGACCCCTATGGCAATGAGGGCGATGTGGCGGTCATGGCCGCTGCAGGCGTCACCGCCTTTGCCATGGAGTTCATGCCGCGCATCACGCGCGCCCAGTCCATGGACGTTCTGTCCTCGCAGGCAAACCTTGCCGGTTACCGTGCGGTGATCGACGCCGCCGCCGAATATGACCGTGCGCTGCCGATGATGATGACCGCTGCCGGCACCGTACCCGCCGCCAAGGTGTTCGTCATGGGCGCTGGCGTTGCCGGTCTTCAGGCCATCGCCACCGCGCGCCGTCTGGGCGCTGTCGTCACCGCCACCGACGTTCGTGCGGCTGCCGGCGAGCAGGTCCAGTCGCTCGGCGCGAAGTTCATCATGACCGAGGCCCTGAAGGATGCCTCGGGTGAGGGCGGCTATGCCCGTGAACTGACAGACGAAGAGAAGAAGGCCCAGGCCGAACTCGTCGCCGATCACATCGCCAAGCAGGACATCGTCATCACCACGGCGCTCATTCCGGGCCGGCCCGCGCCGCGCCTTGTCAGCGCCGACATGGTGAAGTCGATGAAGCCGGGCTCCATCATCGTCGATCTCGCGGTCGAGCGTGGCGGCAATGTGGAAGGCGCGAAGGTGGGTGAGGTCGTCTCCACCGCCAATGGCGTGAAGATCATCGGCCATCTTAATGTGCCCGGTCGTGTCGCCGCATCCGCTTCGCTGCTCTATGCGAAGAACCTCTACACCTTCCTTGAGACCATGGTCGACAAGGAGAAGAAGGTGCTCGCCGTCGATATGGAAGACGAGCTGGTGAAGGCCACCATGCTCACCCATGACGGCAAGGTGGTGCATCCCAATTTCGTCGACACCGCAAAGCCCGCTGCCAAGGCCGCCGCGCCGAAAGAGGCGCCAGCCCGCAAGGCACCGGCGCGCAAGGCCACTGCCAAGCCGGCAGCAGGCACGGCGGCGAAGAAAACAGCGGCCCGGAAAGCGGCAGCAAAGCCGACTGGTGCGTCCAGCGCTGCCGATAAGCCTGCCGCAACCAAATCGGGGGGAGAATCCTGATGGAACCAACCGCACTCGAAAAGGCGCTCGACCAGCTCGACAGCGCCGCGGCGAGCGTTCGTGCCGCCATTGAAGGCATGCAGGCGGCCGAAGTCGCCGATGCCGCCGGCGCGCTTGCGCATGGCGCATCCGGCGGGGCGATCGACCCGTTCGTCTTCCGCTTCGCCATCTTCGTGCTGGCGATTTTCGTCGGTTACTACGTGGTCTGGTCAGTGACGCCGGCGCTGCACACGCCGCTGATGTCGGTCACCAACGCGATCTCCTCGGTGATCGTGGTCGGTGCGCTGCTGGCCGTGGGCATCTCCGCTTCCGGGCTTGCCACCGGCTTCGGTTTCATCGCGCTCATCCTGGCGTCGGTGAACATCTTCGGCGGCTTCCTTGTGACCAGCCGCATGCTTGCCATGTACAAGAAGAAGGACAAGTGACGTGAGCGCCAATCTTGCATCCTTCCTCTACCTCGTTTCCGGCATTCTCTTCATCCTCGCGCTGAGGGGCCTGTCGCATCCCACCACCAGCCGTCAGGGCAATGTCTACGGCATGGTCGGCATGGCCATCGCCATCGGCACCACGCTGCTCTACGCAACGCCTTCCTTCGGCGGGTTCGTGCTGATCGTGGTCGGTCTCGCCATCGGCGGCGGCATCGGCGCGGTGATTGCCAAGCGCATCGCCATGACCGCCATGCCACAGCTCGTGGCCGCGTTCCACTCGCTGGTCGGCCTTGCCGCCGTCATGGTGGCCGCTGCCGCCCTCTATGCGCCGGAGAGCTTCGGCATCGGCACGCTGGGCGCGATCCACGCGCAGGCGCTGGTCGAGATGTCGCTGGGCGTCGCCATTGGCGCGATAACCTTCACCGGCTCGGTCATCGCCTTTCTGAAGCTCGATGGCCGCATGTCCGGCAAGCCGATCCTGCTGCCCGTGCGCCATGTGGTGAATGCGGGTCTGGCGATCGCGCTGGTCGTTCTGATCGTGCTGCTCGTCACCACGCAGAGCACGACCATCTTCTGGCTGATCGTCGCTGCCTCGCTGGTGCTCGGTGTGCTCATCATCATCCCGATCGGCGGCGCGGACATGCCGGTCGTCGTGTCGATGCTCAACTCCTATTCGGGCTGGGCCGCAGCCGGCATCGGCTTCACGCTCGGCAATCTCGCGCTCATCATCACCGGCGCGCTGGTTGGCTCTTCCGGTGCGATCCTGTCCTACATCATGTGCAAGGGCATGAACCGGTCCTTCATCTCGGTCATTCTCGGCGGCTTCGGCGGCGAGACGGCCGCTGCCGCAGACGACGATATGGATCGTACGGTCAAGCAGGGCTCCGCCGATGACGCCGCCTATCTGATGGCGAATGCGCAGAAGGTCATTATCGTGCCCGGTTACGGCATGGCTGTCGCCCAGGCGCAGCATGCGCTGCGTGAGCTGGCCGACAAGCTGAAGGAAGCCGGTGTCGAGGTGAAATACGCCATTCACCCGGTCGCAGGCCGCATGCCCGGTCACATGAACGTGCTGCTCGCCGAGGCGCAGGTGCCCTATGACGAGGTGTTCGAGCTCGAAGACATCAACTCCGAGTTCGCCCAGGCAGACGTTGCCTATGTGATCGGCGCCAACGACGTCACCAATCCGGCCGCGCGCGACGACAAGTCCTCGCCGATCTACGGCATGCCGATCCTCGACGTGGACAAGGCGCGCACCTGTCTCTTCGTCAAGCGCTCGCTCGGCTCCGGCTATGCCGGCATCGACAACACGCTGTTCTACAAGGATGGCACGATGATGCTTCTGGGCGACGCCAAGAAAATGACGGAAGACATCGTCAAGGCGATGGATCACTGACCTCGAAGAAGATAACACCAAAAAATAAAGCCCGGCGTGAAGCCGGGCTTTTTTGCTGTCGGGTGGGGCAGGGGAATGATCACTCGGCAGCGGCAGTCGAGCGCAACTGAAACTCGCTCACACCCAGCGCGACATTGATGCCGGTCTTGCCTTCAACACTGATGGGCTGCAGCATCAGGCTTTCGCTGTCCTGGGTGACGAGGATGTTCGCGCCTGCGCCGAGGCCCGCTGCCACTTCTGCGCTGACGCCGGCATAGTCGCCCTCAAGCGCGCCCGGCGCGTAGGCATCGGCCGTGGGAGCCAGAACCAGCCACTGCATCTGCGTGGCATCCTTGACGCCGACATCGAGGCCGAACTTGTTCACCACGCCGACATAGGTTTCGGGCGGGCGGTTCTCATCGGCAGGCTCGAAGGTGCAGGCCAGCTCCTGGGAGGAGGCGATCACCACGCCCGCGCCGCCTTCTATCACGCAGTCGAGAACACCGACTTCGACACGCTGCTGTGAGAGTGCCGGGGTGGCGGCTGCAGCCGTCAGGACGGAAGCGAGAATGATTGCTTTTTTCATCACTGAAACTCCTTTCGTGGTCCGGGCTCAAAACCCGTCACTGCGAGGAAGGTTCCAGATTAATTTGCGTGATTTTTCGTGAAGACAACCAAAGGCCCCGGAGCAAAGAGCCGGGGCTAAGGCCCTGACAATAATAAGTAATCAGATGCGTGTCCGGGCCAGGCCGTCGCGTGCCGGCATGTATTCCGGGTCAAGCTGTAGCGCTCGGGCATAGGATTTGGCAGCCTTCGCCTTGTCGCCGCGCTTCTCGTATACGAGCGCCTGGTTCGCCCAGCTTTCTGCCAGATCGTCGTCAAGCCGAATGGCGGTATTGAAGTCGGAGAATGCGTTCTCGTCATCCCCCTGCGCCAGATAGGAGAGGCCCCGGCCGTTGTAGCCATAGGGCGCGTCGGGTGCGAGTGAGATCGCCTTCGCGAAATCCTCGATCGCAAACTGGTGCTGGCCACTTGCCTGATAAAGAAGACCGCGACGGTAATAGGCGCGCGGATCCGTGGTATCGAGCTGGATGGCGCGTTCCAGATCGGCAAGTGCATCCGTGGAGCGTCCCGACAGGCGATAGATCTCTGCACGCCCGATATAGGCCGTGTCGTAGTTTGGATCGAGCGAGATCGCCTGATTGTAGTCCGCAAGCGCCTGCTGGTTGTTGCCCGTGTAGCGATGGATCAGTGCACGGTTGGCATAGGTGTTGGGCGAGCGCGGGTTGAGCGAGATCGCCTTGTCGAAATCCTTCAGAGCATCCTGATAGCGCCCCGCACGACCGTAAGCTGCACCGCGCATATTGTAGGCTTCCGGCTCATTGGGGGTGCGCTGGATGACCGCGCTCAACGAATTGATGTTTTCCGCAGAGCCCTGAGCGGTGTCGATGCGGCTCAGATCCGTTGCCGGGTTTGTGGAGGTCTGGCAGGCTGTCAGCGGCACAAGTGCAGCGAGGGCGAGACCGGCAAGCGCATTGCGCGAAAAGCGGGGGGAGGGCGTATCGAAAAAAGTCATGCCATTTAATGCCATAACCCGAGTACCAAACCAAGCCATTGCCGTACCCATGCAAAGAGTCATCGGATATGCGAAAACGCGGCACGACCAAAAGATCGTACCGCGTTCGTTATAGACAGAAATCGTCGAAAGATGGGCGCTATCAGCGTGCGCCCGGACGGCCGCCGACGAGACCTTCGCGCTGAGCGCGCTTGCGCGCCAGCTTGCGTGCGCGGCGCACGGCTTCAGCCTTTTCGCGCGCGCGCTTTTCTGACGGCTTCTCATAGTGCCCACGCATCTTCATCTCGCGGAAGATGCCTTCGCGCTGCATTTTCTTCTTCAGCGCGCGAAGCGCCTGATCAACATTGTTGTCGCGGACGAGTACCTGCACGTGGGTTTCCTGTCAGAACGTTGGTCTTCTAATTTTCAAATGTGAATTCTGGTTTTCCTCCGCCCATGGGCAGAGGCTCCCGCAGCCATATTTTGCCGCGAATAGCGCTGGCTCATAGCAGAAGCCTCTATTTCTGTCGAGCTATTTCTTGTGAATTTTTCCTTCGCCCGCTTCCTTCGGGGGTTCACGTTAACGTAGAGAAAAGGAAAGAACACTACACAAACGTGTTTTTCTATATTGGAGTATATCCACATGTCGGAAGGGGACGGGCGGGCCGGCACTGGCCTGGAGGCAAGTCTGTTGAGACTTGGTTTCGGCATGGGCGCTTTCATATTGGTCGTTGGTTCGGCCGTCTATGGCGAACTCGTCCATGGATATGGCCTGCTGCGCAAGGGCGACCCTGATTTCACGCTCTTTGGCCGCGCCCGGATCGGCTTTTCCTTCCTGGCAGCGCTCCTCCTCTTTTTTGCCTTGAAACCGGCCATGGGTGCCTTGGTCCTGGCAAAAGGGGACCGCGCGCAGGCGTTCTGGGCCACTGGTGCTGCCGGCGCATTTCTTCTGATGGTTGCAGCGGCCGTTCATTTTGTTCCCACGGCGTTGAACGACTTTGTCCGCGAGATGCAGCCGCTTGGCATGGCCACCGAAGCCCTGCTTGTCGCCGCGGTCGTCAGTTTCCTTATCGCCGCCTGGCGCGCGCGCGGCAGGCGCGGCGGGCGTCTGCTCGGCCTCTTCCCGCCATGGCTGGTGCTGGCCGGCATGGCAGGCGTGGTGTTTCTCATTCTGATGGAAGAGATGTCGTGGGGGCAGCATTGGCTTGGCTGGGCCACGCCCGAGCTCTTCAGCAAGAACATCCAGAACGAAACCAACATCCACAATTTCTACACCTACCAGTTCGAGGCCATCTACTACACGAGCGCGATCTTCTGCTTTGTGGTCCTGCCCTGGTGCTGGCCGCGTGGTGCGGGCGGTCTCTTCGCCCAGGTGGAGCCTTATCTACCGCCGCGCATCTTCGCGCTTTTCGGGCTGCCCGTGGCGTCGCTGATGTTCGAATCCTGGAACATCGTGCCCTATCAGGTCTGGTTCTTTCTGGGGCTGTTGATCTGTCTCGACATCGTTCGTCAGCTCAAATCCTTCGAGCTGCGCCTCGCCGCCATCGCCCTTGCCGCCGTCTATGTGATCTCCAAGCTGGTGTTCATCATTCGCGGCGTCGACATGGTGGATGGCTACGAGCTGTCCGAGGTGCGCGAGCTCTATATCTCGCTTCTTTTCCTTGCCCATGGCTGGATGCTGGCGAAGCGTTTTCGCCAGCATCGATAGCGCGCCCCGTCAGACCTTGCTGATGGCAACGCCGCCATCGGCCAGCATGGCTGTGCCGGTCGTGAAGCTCGAGGCGTCCGAAGCGAGGAAGAGTGCCGTCTGGGCGATCTCTTCGGGACGTGCGATGCGTTTCAACGCATGCATGTTTTCGACGAAGGCGCGCTGTTCCTCGTTCTCGAACGTGGCCATTCTGGTGTCGGTCCCGCCGGGAAGAAGGGCATTCACGCGAATGGCTTCGTGCCCGAGATCCGATGCCAGCGATTTAACGAGGCCGACGAGCCCCGCCTTGCTTGCCGCATAGGCCGCCATGCCAGGCATGCCTGCGGTCTCATGACCAACGAAGCTCGACGTAAAGATCAGCGAACCGCCGCCGCGGCGCCTCATGGCTGGTACCTGGTATCGGGCAGCCGAAAAGGCGGAGCTCAGATTGGTTTCGATCACATCGTTCCAGTCCGAGCGTTCAAGTGCGTCGATCTGCACCAGCGGGCCGACAGCGCCGGCATTGTTGAAGGCGATGTCGAGACCTCCAAAGCGGCTTTCTGCGGCTGCGACAAGTTTCTGATTGTGAGCATCCTCGCGCACATCGCCGGCAAGCGCGATGGCTTCGCCTCCATTCGCTTCGATCTCGCCGACAAGTGTGTCCAGTTCTGCCTGCCGCCGTGCTGTAACGACGACCTTGGCGCCTTGCTGGGCGAACAGCCTGGCTGCCGCCCGACCGATACCGGCACTTGCGCCGGTTATGATGGCGACTTTCTCTTTTAGCGATGTCATCTGGTGTCCTTCCGTTTCACGCTGCCGGCATTGCCGGGGTGATGCGAAACTCTCAGCAATGCGGCGTGTCAGCCACCCGAAACCAGACGAGAGGCCAGAGGGGAGGCCAGACGAAAGGAATGACAACGGGGCTTGGCGCAAAACGGCAATTGCCGTCGCAATCAGCGCAAACCATTGCGCGGGATTTCGCTACTGCTAGGCTGTGTCTGAAGGCGCCCGGCTGCGGCGCGCTGCCTGCATTGCGGAGAGGCCCATGCGCAAATATTCCGTCTTCGCCATCGCCCGCGAGGCCATGCGTGGCCACAGGGGCTGGCCGGAACAGTGGTCTTCTCCCGAACCGAAGAAGAATTACGACGTCATCATCGTCGGTGCCGGCGGCCATGGGCTTGGAACGGCCTATTATCTTGCAAATGAGCACGGCATCACCAATGTCGCCGTGCTGGAAAAGGGCTGGCTCGGCGGCGGCAACACCGGCCGCAACACCACCATCATCCGTTCCAATTATCTCTATGACGAGAGCGCGGGCATCTACGATCATTCCGTGAAGCTCTGGGACGGGCTTTCGCAGGATTTGAACTACAACGTCATGTATTCGCCGCGCGGCGTGATGATGCTGGCGCATAATGTGCACGATGTGCAGGTGTTCAAGCGCCATATCCATGCCAACCGACTGAACGGCGTGGACAATGAGTGGCTGACGCCCGAAGAGGCGAAGGCCTATTGCCCGCCGCTCAACATTTCGCGTGAGGCGCGCTATCCGGTCATGGGCGCGGCTCTCCAGCGGCGCGGCGGCACGGCCCGCCACGATGCGGTTGCCTGGGGCTATGCGCGGGCAGCCGCCGCGCGCGGCATCGACATCATCCAGAACTGCGAGGTCACCGGCATCAATCGCGGGCCTGACGGGGCCGTTACCGGTGTGGAGACCACGCGCGGAACCATCGGTGCGAAGAAAGTTGGCGTTGTCGCTGCCGGCCATTCCTCGGTGCTGATGCAGATGGCGGGCGTTCAGGTGCCGCTGGAATCCTACCCGCTTCAGGCACTCGTGTCGGAACCGGTCAAGCCGGTCTTCCCCTGCGTGGTCATGTCCAACACGGTTCACGCCTACATCTCCCAGTCCGACAAGGGCGAACTGGTCATCGGGGCAGGCACCGATCAATACACGTCCTATTCGCAGACCGGCGGGCTGCACATCATCCAGCACACGCTCGACGCCATCTGCGAGATGTTTCCGATCTTCACCCGCATGAAGATGCTGCGGTCCTGGGGCGGCATTGTCGATGTCACGCCCGACCGTTCGCCCATTCTGGCCAAAACCCCGGTGAAGGGGCTCTATGTCAATTGCGGCTGGGGCACGGGTGGCTTCAAGGCGACGCCGGGTTCGGCACATGTCTTTGCCCACACCGTCGCGCGCGACGAGCCGCATCCCATCAACGCGCCCTTCACGCTGGAGCGGTTCCGGTCCGGGCGGCTCATCGACGAGGCCGCGGCCGCCGCCGTGGCGCACTAAAGCAAAACCGCAGGAGATTTTGCATGAAAGCCGTCAACCTCTCGGAGAAGCTGTCGCTTTTTAGCGAACACTGGTCGCCAAGAATTGTCGGCTCCTACAACGGCAACGATCTCCTTGTGGTGAAGGTCAAAGGCGAATTCGTCTGGCATTCGCACGAGGAAACGGATGACTTTTTTCTGGTTCTCAAGGGACGGATCACCATCCGCATGCGCGAAGGCGATGTGGAGCTTGGGCCCGGGGAGCTGTTTGTCGTCCCTAAAGGCGTTGAACATTGCCCTGTGGCCGAGGAGGAAGCGCATCTTCTGTTGATCGAACCCGCGGGCACGCCCAATACCGGCGATCCCCGCACGGCTGCCACCAAGAGGCGGATCTGAGCTCATGCTTCTCATTCACTGCCCCTATTGCGAAGAAGACCGGCCGGAGCTGGAGTTCCGCCATGCCGGCGAGGCGCATATCGCCCGGCCTGAAAACATGGCCGAACTGTCGGATGAAGATTTCGAGCGCTTCTTCTTCATTCGCTCAAACCCCAAGGGCATCGTCTATGAACGCTGGCGGCACGTCCATGGCTGCGCCCGGTTTTTCAATGCCGCGCGCGACACCGTGTCGGACCGGTTTCTGACGACTTATAAGGCCGGCGAGCCGAAGCCCGATCTCGGCGGGGAGGGCAAGTGATGACCCAGCCCTTCCGCATCGCCACCGCCGGTCGGCTTGGCAAGGCCGATCCCGTTCGTTTCACCTTCGACGGCAAGTCCTTCGAGGGGCTGCGCGGCGACACGCTCGCATCGGCCCTGCTTGCCAATGGCGTGCATCTGGTCGGTCGCTCCTTCAAATATCACCGCCCGCGCGGCATGGTCTCTGCCGGTGCGGAAGAACCCAATGCGCTTGTCGGCGTCCATCGTGATGCCGCGCGCAGGGCGCCCAATGTGCGGGCCACCGTTCAGGAAATCCATGAGGGGCTCGACGCGGTGTCACAGAACCGCTGGCCCTCGCTCTCCTTCGATGTCGGCGCGCTCAACGATCTGGCTTCGCCCTTCTTCTCTGCCGGCTTCTACTACAAGACGTTCATGTGGCCGAAGGCTGCCTGGGAGCGGGTTTACGAGCCCTTCATTCGGCGCGCTGCCGGTCTTGGCGAAGCGCCCGACCGGCCCGATCCCGACTGTTATGCAAACCGTTTCGCCCATTGCGACGTGCTGGTCATCGGCGGCGGGGCTGCCGGGCTTTCCGCAGCGCTTGCTGCCGCCGATGCCGGCGCGCGGGTCATTCTGGCCGACGAACAGGCGGAGACGGGCGGCGCGCTGCGCTATGAGACCGGCGCGATGATCGAGGGCATGCCCGGCTGGAACTGGGCGCAGGCCGTGACGGCGGATCTCGCTGCGCGCGACAATGTCCGGCTTCTCACCCGCACGACGGGTTTCGGCTATTACGCGCAGAACATGGTCGGGCTCGTCGAGCGGCTGACCGATCATCTGGTCAGCCCGGCCACCGATCAGCCGCGCGAGCGGCTCTGGCAGGTACGGGCAAAGCGCGTCGTGCTTGCCACCGGGGCCATCGAGCGGCACATGGTGTTTCCCGACAACGACCGGCCGGGCACCATGCTGGCGTCCGCCGCCCGCACCTATCTGAACCATTTCGGCGTCACGGTGGGGCGCAATGTGGCGGTCTACACGGCGGAAGACAGCGCCTGGCAGGCCGCTGTCGATTTGAAACGCGCGGGCGGGAGCATTGCCGCCATCATCGATTGCCGGCCCGATCCGCAAGGGCCGCATGTGGAAGAGGCGCGACGGCTTGGCATCGAGTGCCTGACGGGGCATGCCGTCACCGGCACGGGCGGGCGGCTCAGGGTTTCATCCATAAAGGTACGACCGGTTTCAGGCGGTGCGGAGCGCACGATCGCCTGCGACGCGCTTCTGACCTCGTCCGGCTGGACGCCAGCCGTTCATCTCTTTTCGCAGTCGCGTGGCAAGCTAGTCTTCGATGCCGAAACGCAGCGCTTTCTTCCCGGCCAGGCGGTGCAGGAGCTGGTCTCGGTTGGCGCGTGCGCCGGCACGGTCGATCTGGGCGAGACGGTGGCCGAGGCCCTGAAGGCCGGGCATGAGGCTGCCGGAGGCGCGGCCCGCAAGCTGCCAAAATTTTCCGCCGACAGCACTGAGCGCTGGTCCGGCGGCATGCTGGGTGCGGGCGAGGGGGCTGGAGCCGAAAGCACGGCCAAGGCCTTTGTCGATTTCCAGAACGACGTGACCGCGAAGGACATCCGCCAGGCGGTGCGCGAGGGCATGCGCTCCATCGAGCACGTCAAGCGTTTCACCACCACCGGCATGGCGACCGATCAGGGCAAGACGTCCAACATGCACGGTCTCGCCATCGCCGCCGAGATGCTGGGCAGGCCCATCCCCGAAGTGGGGCTCACCACGTTCCGTGCACCCTACACGCCCGTCACTTTCGGTGCGCTTGTGGGGCACGGCAAGGGGCGTCTGTTCGAGCCGGTGCGGCGAACGCCCATGCACGACTGGGCCGAGGCGCACGGGGCCGTGTTCGAGGATGTCGGCCAGTGGAAACGCGCATGGTATTTTCCGCAGGCCGGCGAGGACATGCATGCAGCCGTCGCCCGCGAGTGCCGCACGGTGCGCCAGAGTGCGGGCATTTTCGACGCCACCACGCTCGGCAAGATTGAGGTCGTCGGGCCGGATGCCGCGCGTTTCATGGAGTTGATGTACACGAACCCGTGGCAGAAGCTCGGTGTCGGGCGCTGTCGCTATGGCGTCATGCTGCGCGAGGACGGGTTCATCTATGATGACGGCGTGGTGGGGCGGCTTGCCGAAGACCGCTTCCACGTGACCACCACGACCGGCGGCGCACCGCGCGTGCTCAACCACATGGAAGACTATCTCCAGACCGAATTCCCCGATCTGAAGGTCTATTTGACCTCCACGTCCGAGCAATGGGCGGTTATCGCCGTTCAGGGGCCGAAAAGCCGCGACATCATCGCCCCGCTGGTGGAGGGGATCGACCTTGCCGACGAGGCGATGCCGCACATGTCGGTGCGGGAGGGGCTGATCTGCGGCGTTCCCACCAGGCTTTTCCGCATGTCGTTCACCGGCGAGCGCGGTTTCGAGATCAACGTGCCGGCCGACTATGGCCGCGCCGTGTGGGAGGCAGTCTGGGCGGAAGGTGAAAAGCATGGGGCCTGCGCCTATGGCACCGAAACCATGCATGTGCTCAGAGCCGAAAAAGGCTTCATCATTGTCGGGCAGGAGACGGATGGCACCGTCACGCCGCATGATGCGGGGCTTTCCTGGGCCATCGGCAAAAAGAAAACGGATTTCGTCGGCATGCGCGGGCTGATGCGCCCGGACCTCGTGGCTCCCGGTCGCAAACAGCTTGTGGGCCTCAGGACGCGTGACCCGAAGACGGTTCTGGAAGAGGGCGCGCAGATCGTGGCAGATCCGGACGCCCCGGTTCCTGTGCCCATGCTGGGCCACGTCACCTCCTCCTACTGGTCGGAGAATTGCGGCCATTCCATTGCGCTGGCGCTGGTTGAGGGCGGTCATGAGCGGATGGGCGAAACCCTCTACGTGCCGATGCCCGTTGGCGCGATCGCGGTAGAAGTCACCTCGACGGTTTTCTTTGACGAGAAGGGAGCGCGCACCAATGGCTGACGCAATCGCCCGCGCAAGCGCGCTCGAAGGGCGCTTTCTCAACGATGAAGGCATCACGCTGGTGCGCGCGGAGCCGGCCACGCGGCTTTCGCTGCGTGCGCCGAAAACTGCGGTGAAGTCTCTTTCGAAGGCCCTGGGTCTCGATCTGCCGCAGCGCCCGAAAACGTCCAGCGCGAAGGATGGCCGTGCCGCTCTCTGGCTCGGCCCGGACGAATGGCTGGTGATCGACGAGAACGAGGCTGGTCTGCTCGGGGCATGTGCCGGGATCAGGGCATTTCATTCCGCCGTGGACGTTTCGCATCGCAACACGGCTGTTCTCGTCTCGGGTTCGCGCGCCGAAGCGGTGCTCAATGCCGGTTGCCCACAGGACCTGTCGCCTGATGCCTTTCCCGTCGGCGCGTGCTCCCGCACGGTCTTTGGCAAGGCTGAAATCATCCTGTGGCGTACGGAGGGGGACGCTTTCCGGGTGGAATGCTGGCGCTCTTTTTCCGACTATGTTTTCATGCTTCTGGAGGCAGCCGCGCGCGATCGATAGTTGCAGACGAGCGGAACCGAAGCGGCTGTTTGGGCATTGATCCGAAAAAGGATGATCTCGATGCAGCCTGATCCCAAGAAGCCGAAACCCGAGACCGAGAGTGAGCGTGCCGCCAAAGAGGAAGCACTGGAGGAGGGTTTAGAAGACAGTTTCCCGGCAAGCGACCCGGTTTCCGTCACGCGCACGACCCGCACCGGGGCGCCGGGAGAGTTTGCCAAAAAGCCTCAGAAGAGGAAGCTGAATGCCGAGGAGCTTGAAGAGGAACTTGACGAAGGTCTCGAGGATACGTTTCCAGCCAGCGACCCCGTGTCCGTGACCTCCACCACGCACACGGGGCGTCCAAGAAGAGATCGCTAACCCTTCTCAGCCCTCCGGTTTGCAATGCGCCAGGCGGCGGCCGCGCCAAAGGCGGCCAGTGGCACGAAGCTGACAAACACCCAGAGCGCCACGGCCTGCATGGCTTCCACCGTGCCGCCTTCGGCGAAGCCGGCCATGTTGGCGACGATGCCTGCGAGGGCGGCACCAAGTGCGAAGGCGATCTGCTGCGTTGTCGGCATGGCCGCGGACGCGCTGTCACGCTCGTGCTCGGGCGCGGCGGCAACCACGCGGCGGATAAGAAATCCCCAGAGCATGCCGAAACCCGCGCCCTGTGCGAGCGAAAGCAGCACGATGGCCCAGACCGGTCCTTCCGCCATGGCGGGACCGAGCAGCGCAACAGCCAGCAGGATAAGCAGGGCGCCGGTTTTCATTACGAGCCGCTCTCCTGCCTCGTTCGCGCCGGCGAAAAGGATCGCCGTCGAGCTCCAGGCAACGGCTTCTGCCGCCATCACATAGCCTGCACCGAGCGCCGACATGCCGTGAATGCGCTGGAGGAGGAATGGGCCATAGACGGTGAAGGACATGGCCGCTGTGCCAAGCGTCAGATTGGCGATGAAGCCGGCGCCCACAGGCGTGCGAATATCGAATGCGCGTGTCGGGAACATTTTGTCGGTCGCACGGCTTCCATCGCGTTTCAGGAAGAGGAAGAACAGTGCCGCACCCGCTGCCACCAGAGGCAGCGAGATGCCGGGTGTCACGTAAATGCCCGCTGTCGCAACAGCCAGAACGGCAAGCGAGAGAAGCACAAGCCGCACCAGGGGAAAGCGCTGAGCCGCTTCCGATGCGCCCCTCGTCGGACGCAGGAACATTGGCACCAGAACCGCGAGCAGCAGCGCCTGGATCGCAAAGGTCCAGAATCCCCAGCGCCACAGGCCGAGATCGGCGAAGAAGCCGCCGATCATGGGGCCGCAAAAGGCCGACGCCCCCCAGATGGCCGACATCAGGGCGATCAGGCGCGGCCACATCTTTTCCGGGAAAAGACGCTGGATCGCAACATATGTGAGCGCGACCAGAAGGCCGCCGCCAACGCCCTGGCCAAAACGGCCAAGCAGCATGACCGGCATGTTGGGTGCGAGCGCGCTGATGGCACAGCCCACCGTGTAAATGAGGGCCGCGATCACAAAGGCGCGGCGGAGGCCGATCGCCGTTGCCGCAAGGGCGGCTGCGGCAGCGGAAATGATCGAGCCCAGCAGGTAGAGCGATAGCGTCCAGCTCACCAGCCGGTCGCCGCCGATCTCAGCAACCGCCGCCGGCATTGCCGTTGCGACGAGCAGCGTGTCGGCGGCGTGGAGCCAGATGCCGAGACAAAGGAGCGCGAACTGGCCGAGCTGGCCGGTTTTCAGGATCGCCGCCCAGCCGGCATTGCCGAGCGGTGCCTCGGTGTGTGCATTGGTCATGATGTGCCTCGGTAAATCGGGTTCAGTCGCCTGAACGTGCTTCTATGCGGTAGGCGCAGCGACGTGCGCCCGCCAGGATATGGTCCGTGCGCTCGACCCGTGTCTGCGGTCCGAGCACGGCCTTGAAAACGCTGAGTTCGGAACGGCAAAAGCCCTGGCAGGCTGTTGCGGCTGCGCAGATCGGGCAGTGGTTTTCGATCAGAAGAAAGGCGCCGTCGTCGAGCGGTTCGACTTCGGCCATGTAGCCCTCGCGGGCGCGGATACGGGCCAGCGCGACGACACGCTCCTCAAGATCGGAATGCGCGTTCACCGCGTTTTCGTAAGACGTCTTCATTGTCTGTTCGCGCTGCCCGATCAGCCTGTCGAGGCCTTCTTCACCAAAAATGCGGCGGATCGAGCTGATCAGGTCCAGTGTCAGGTCCGAATGACTGTCGGGGAAACGGCCATGGCCATTTTCTGTCAGGCGCCACACACGCTCCGGACGTCCGGGCCCACGCGCTTCCTCCTGAAACTGCACCAGATGGCTTTCCTCCAGCCGTGAAAGCTGCTTGCGCACGGCAACGGACGATATCTTCAGGAAGTGCGCGAGCCGCTGGGCCGTCATCGCCCCCTTCGTCTTTAGTGCGAAGAGGATACGCTCATCCGCCCTTTCCGGTGCGGCTTCGGGCTGAACGGGTGCAATGGTTGCGGGGGATGCGGGCATGACGAATCTCCAATTGACAATAAAATAACCGATTGGTTTCTTTATTGTCAATCGGCTTGTCACGTCGGGCAATGCGTGGCATCCCTCCATCCGTGGGGGCGCGGAACATGATTCTTCGCCGTGAACCAGATATCTCGCTTGTCCAGTTTTGATCGCCTGAGCGACAACGCTCTCCTCTCCGCTGACCAGCGCCATGCGCTACTTCGCCGGCACGGTAATTTCGTGCTGGCCTATTCGGTCGCGCATCAGCCCGGGCTGCGCTACTTCGGCAATGAGCATGGCGTCATCGCGTATCGCATGGTGGGCCGCACGGCCTATGCGCTGGCCGATCCTCTGGCGCCGCGCGCTCTCTGGCCTGAGCTGCTGGCCGCCTTTGTTGCGGCCAGACAGGATGTCACCTTCTGGCAGGTCTCGCGCCCCATGGCAGAACTCCTGTCGTCGAGCGGGTTCTTCGTGAACGCGCTGGGTATCGAAAGCCTGATCGACCTTCAGACATATGAATTCGCAGGCCCGTCGCGGCGCAGTTTCCGCACGGCAACCAACCGGTTCACGCGCATGGGATGCCGTGTCGAGGAGGTTCCCGTTGCCGGGCTCGACCCGAAACGCGTGGAGGCGATTTCACTTGGCTGGCGGCGAACCCGCACCACGAAACGGCGTGAGCTTTCCTTCCTTGTGCGCCCGATTCAGCTGCGCGACGAGGCGGATGTTCGCAAGTTTTTCATTCTCGACCAGAACGATCAGCCGGTCGCTTTCGCCTTCTTCGATCCGCTCTATGAGGATGACAGGTTGGTCGGCTACCTTTCGGCCACGCGGCGCTGGCTGCCCGATACGGATCCGCTGGCTGCTTACTTTCTGGTGCGCCGCGCCGTGGAAACCTTTCAGGCCGAAGGGGTGCCGAAGCTTTATCTCGGCCTCATGCCCTTCCACAAGATCGAGGATCAGGAGTTCCAGAAGGACTGGCTGACCCGTCGCGCTTTCCGGTTCATCTACACCAATCCGATTGCCCAGAAGCTTGTCTATCCGACCCAGTCTCTCGCCAGACACAAGGAAAGTTATGGCGGTGAAGCGCGCGAAACATGGTGCGCGATGAACACACAACCCTCGCTGCCGCGGCTCCTCAAGCTCATTCGGGCATGCGGGGTTCTCTGAACAAACGTTCTCTCTTGCCGGCTGCAGGGGCATGCGCAGCTTCGGGAACTGCCTGTCATTGACAAACCGGGTCATGGACCCCAGAAACGGGGCGCCTGCCGCCGGCGCTCCGCGGCCGTGTTCCAGCCATTCAGGGAACGGCCATACTCCGTGCGAGCCAATGCTTGAGAGCGCCATCCGCCATTTCGAAAACGGGAGCGCAAAAAGTAATCCCCATGTTTAATCGCTTTGTCATCAACCCGCCGGTTTTTTTCGGTGCGGTCTCCATCATCGCCGTGTTTCTTTTGATCGGCATCGTTTTTCCCGGTCGGGCAGGGGAGCTGTTCTCCGCACTGCAGAGCAGCATCCTGGCGAGCTTCGGCTGGCTCTATCTCCTTGCTGTCGGCATTTTTCTGGCGGCGGTGCTTCTGTTTTCTTTCGGGCAGTTCGGCAGGCTGAAGCTGGGCCCGGACGATTCCGAACCCGAGTTCAAATATCATTCCTGGGTTGCCATGCTCTTTGCTGCAGGCATGGGCATCGGGCTGATGTTTTATGCGGTCGGGGAGCCGATGACGCATTTTCTTGCGCCACCCACCGCGGAACCCGGCAGCATCGCCGCGATGCGTGAAGCCATGACGGTCACCTTCTTCCACTGGGGCATTCATGCCTGGGCCATCTACGCCGTGGTTGGCCTGTCGCTCGCCTATTTCGGCTATCGCTACAATCTGCCGCTTACGATCCGTTCAGGCCTCTATCCGCTGTTGAAGGACAGGATCAACGGTCCCATCGGCCATGCGGTCGATATCTTTGCCATCGTCGGCACCATGTTCGGTATCGCCACGTCGCTCGGGCTCGGCGTTACCCAGATCAATGCCGGTCTCAATTATCTGATCGGCCTGCCCATCGCCCCCTGGGTGCAGCTGCCGCTGATCGCGGTCATCACCGCCTTTGCCACCATCTCGGTGGTTACGGGGCTCGACAAGGGGGTGCGCATTCTGTCCGAGACCAATCTGATTGTCGCAGTCCTGCTGATGATCTTCGTTCTGATTGTCGGGCCAACGGCTGATCTCTTTCGGGACTTCGTCCAGAATATCGGCCTCTACCTCGACACGCTCGTTCTGCGCACCTTCAACATTTACGCATATGAACCGACCCCCTGGATCGACGGCTGGACCCTTTTCTACTGGGCATGGTGGATCTCCTGGTCACCATTCGTCGGCATGTTCATCGCCCGCATTTCACGCGGGCGCACCGTGCGTGAGTTCGTAACGGCAGTGCTGTTCATCCCGGCGGGTTTTACCTTTTTCTGGATGACGGTGTTCGGCAACACGGCGATCTTCGTGGACACCGGCATCGCCGCTGGTGAGCTGGGTGCCGAAGTTGCCAGGGATGTGTCAGTCGGTCTTTTCCAGTTCTTCACCTATCTGCCGCTTACCGGCCTCACATCGACACTGGCAGTTGCGCTCGTGGCGATCTTCTTCATCACTTCGTCGGATTCCGGTTCTCTCGTCATCGACACGATCGCAGCCGGCGGTGAGACGGAAACGACGACCCTGCAGCGTGTCTTCTGGTGCGCGCTGGAGGGGCTGGTTGCCGCATCCCTTCTTCTGGCCGGTGGCCTCGGGGCGCTGCAGTCGGCAACCATTGCCAGTGCGTTGCCGTTCACCTTTGTCATGCTTGCGCTGGTCTGGGCGCTCTATGTCGGCATGCGGGCTGACCTGGCGCAGCGCGAAGCCCATGCCGCAGTGCCGCAGGTGGCCCCGGCCTATCCCGCCTCCGGGCTCACATGGCAGCGCAGGCTGGGGCTGATGCTGCATGCGCCGAGTGAGAAGGAAACGCTCGCCTTCATCCACAAGGACGTGAAGCCCGCACTGGAGCAGGTGGCGAGGGAACTGACCGAGCGGGGGCGTGAAGCCTTTGTCGAGGAAGAGGAAAGCGGCGCGATCGCGCTCACATCGCCGGCCGACGACATGCGCAACTTCGTTTACGGGGTGACCCCGGCTTCGCAGAAACTGCCGGCGTTCTCGGCCTTCGATGCGGCGCGGTCCGGCTTGCGTTATGAGGCCCGCACCCAGTTTTCGAGCGGCAGCAGGGGCTACGACATCATGGGTATGACACGCGATCAGATCATTCACGATGTGCTGATCCAGTATGAGCGCTATCTGCTATTGGTGCAGTCGACCGCATCTGAACTGGTCTCGGCGGCGCCCGAGCATGACGTTCAGGCCCAGAAGGAAGAGTAGGGGCTTTTGAGCATTTTGTGGTGGGGTAGAGTCCCCTGACGCTCGCGTGAATGCGCAAAGACAGATGGAGCGGAGCGGCGTTTCCATGAAACGCTGAACTGCCCTCGAGGGTCGGAACGTCAGCCGCTTCCGGCCTTTCTCATCGTCCCTGCTCCTGGTTTCCCTGCCGTCTGGCGTAACCCGGGACGGGAGATATTGATGCCGCGCTCAGTGCGTGCGCATGGCCATGATCGACTTGTTCAGGAAGGCGAATTTCTCAAGCACGATGTGGCCGTCATCGAATAATCGCCGCATCTGCCGCGTGGAGATGAGCGTGTTGTGCTCAACCAGATCGCAGGCTTCTTCCGGATCGGGAGTGCGCGGGAAAAAACCCAGTTGAAAGCGCTGTACGAGTGCGATCCTGGCTGCCTTGGGAAGATACTGAAACCCGGGCATGCGAAAATGCGGTTCGAAGGGAAACCAGAAGTTCGGGGTCTGCACGAAATAGCGCCGAGAGAGCCGCTTCGTGTTCTCGGCGAACTGCATCATGCGTTCCCAGCTTCCAACGTGCTCCACGACAGAGTTCGAATGAACGAAATCGAACCGCTCTCCGGCAAAAAGGTCCGGATCGGCAGCGTCACCTGAAAGCGCGTGGAACATTTCCGTGTCCTCCACCTGTTCCGCTTCAAGGTTGAGGAGCGTGATCTTCAACTTCTGACGGTGATGGTTCAGAAAATCCGCACCGATCTTCCAGTATTCTTCGGTTCCTCCGAGGTCGAGAATTCTGATCTGCCGTTTCTCGGCAAGGGCATCCTCGATAAGCGGACGGACGTTTTGAAATCGCTTGGCGCGGAAATTGAACTCGAGGCTTTCACGATCTGCATACGGATTTCTTGGGGCTTTTTCTTCTGGCGGGGCGTTTGAACTGACGGTCATGAAAACTCTCGAAATAACGGGAACGCGGTCAACAATCTGAAATGACACGCTATTTATTTTGATGAATAGCTTCCGCGAAGCGGGCAGGCAATTCTCTTAAGGCTTGTAACGTTAATGCCGGCGACTCTTCTCTTGAAAGGTGGCAGCGCCTGTCGGGTGCTGAACGGCCCTGTGTCGCTTTGATGAGATTGCAGGAAACCGCCAGACCGGTCAGTCGTCCTTTGTCCGGTCGGGCATCGCCAGTGTCAGCCAATGCGCGGTGAGAGCGGGCTTCATCGAGTTCTCGATCTCCACGGAGACATCGTAGTTGACCTCGGCAATGCCCGATGGGCGCAGCTTGATCGCGGCGAGAACAAAACGGGCGCGGATGCGGGCGCCGCATCGCACCGGTGCCAGAAAACGGATGCGCTCGAAGCCGAAGTTCACGCCCATGGCAGACCCCTCGAGCCGCGGCACGGCTTCGAACACCATGGTCGACAGCAGCGACAGCGACAGGAAACCGTGCGCGATGGTGCCGCCATAGGGCGTTTCCCGGGCCGCGCGCTCGGGGTTGGTATGGATGAACTGGTGATCGTCCGTCGCCGCGGCGAACTGATCGATCATCTCCTGGGTGACGACACGCCAGTTGGACAGGCCGACTTCCTGCCCTACCAGTTTCTCGGCTTCTTCAATGCTGATTGTCCCGGTGGTCAACGGGGCACTCCGTGGCTGTTGAACTGGTTGCGCGGTGTGCTTCCCCACCCGCGCGCCGCGCACAGATACAGTTTTGTACTGCGATTGTCACCCGCCTGAAGAGGCATCCGTCAGGATGCCTTCCCGCCGATCCGCGACGCGTGGTCAAGTTCGCGTTGGAGCCTCGCTTCCTCCTCCACCTTTGGGGTGATGAAACGCCCGAGCATCAGATAGGCAACCGGGGTGAGGAAGAGGGTCGACAGCGTCGAAAGGCCGAGACCTCCAACGATCACCCAGCCAAGTGCGATGCGCGCTTCCGCGCCTGCGCCGCTTGCGAGCACCAGCGGCACGCCCCCGACAATCGTACAGATCATTGTCATGGCCACCGGACGCAGGCGGATCAACGATGCCTCCTCGATGGCCTCGCGCACGCCCAGCCCGCGATCGCGGAGCTGGTTGGCGAACTCGACGATGAGAATGCCGTTCTTGGCCATGATGCCGACGAGGAGCACGAGGCCGATCTGGCTGTAGACGTTGAGGCTGGTGCCCGTCAGAAGCATGGCGAACACGGCGCAGGCGAGCCCGAGCGGAACCGTGGCCATGATGATGATTGCGCTGACGAAGCTCTCGAACTGGGCTGCCAGAACGAGGAGGATGATGACCAGCGCAAAACCGAAAATGATCAGCATCGAGTTGGCGGTCTCGCCAAGTGCGGCTGCTTCTCCGAGCGGCACAAGCCGCATGCCCGGTTCGAGCAGGGGCGCGGCGATCTCCTGCGCCCGCTGATAGGCTTCGCCGAGTGCCACATCGCCGAGCGCGGCGTTGATGCCGACCGAACGCAACTGATCCTCGCGCGAAAGCGATGGCGGTACGGCCTGCTCCTTCAGAGTGGCGATGACGGACAAAGGCACGAAGCGTCCGTCGCCGGCCTTGATGTAGATGTTCTCCAGATCGGTGGGATCGTTCACCGGATTGGTGGTCGAAACCAGTTTGACGTCGACGCTGCGGTCGTCGATGAAGACCGAGCCGATTTTGCGGCCATCGAGCATCGCCTGGATCGTGTTGCCAAGGCCGTCGATGTCGATCCCCAGATCGAACGCGCGGTCGCGGTCGATGGCGATGGAAAGCTGGGGCTGCGTCGTGTCGTCGGAGAGGCGGGCCTGACGGAAGTCCGGATCCTCGTCCATGGCCGCGACGATCTTTTCTGCGGTCTCCGTCAGTTTTGCGTAATTGTTGCCGGCGATTGCGAAACTCAGTCCGTTGCCCGCACCGCGGATGCCAAGACTGTTGGGCTGGAAGACGAAGGCGCGTACGCCGGGTTCATTGCGCACGCGGGTGGAAATGTCGGCAACGATCTCCTGCTGGCTGCGCGTGCGGCTTTCCCAGTCGGCCAGACGCAGAACCAGGAAGCCGCTGTTGGAAGAGCCGCGGCCGGCGATCGAGAATGTGCTGACCACTTCTCCGCTGTCGCGCAGCGGCTCTATCAGCGCTTCGATGCGGCGCATCCGTTCTGCAAAGTAGTCCAGGCTGACACCCTGTGGTGCCGAAACACGCATGAAGGCAATCGAGCGATCTTCGCTCGGCGTGATTTCGGATTTGATGAAGCCGAACGCGCCATAGGCGGCCGCCGCGAAGAGAACCGAAATCACGATCACCAGGGCAGGCGCGTTGAGGCAGGCATGCAGGCAGCGTCGATAGATGGTGGAAAGGGCCCGCCCGGCGCGTGCGCCCATTCCGGTGGCCTCCCCCGCTTCGCCTTCGGGATGGGAGGCCAGCATGCGGGACGCCAGCATCGGGCAGAGCGAGAGCGCCACAATGGAAGAAAGAAAAACCGCCATGGCCAGAACGAAGCCGAATTCCTTGAAGAGGCCGCCTGCCTGCCCCGGCAGGAAGGAAATGGGCACAAAGACCGCGATCAGCGTCGCCGTCGTTGCCAGCACTGCGAAGAAGACTTCCTGTGTGCCGAGCACGGCGGCTGCGCGCGCGCCCATGCCTTCATTGCGCCGGCGCACGATGTTTTCCAGCACCACGATGGCGTCGTCCACCACGAGCCCGGTGGCCAGGACGAGCGCCAGAAGGGTGAGGATGTTGATGGAAAAGCCGGTCAGATAGATGGTCGCCAGAGTGCCGATCAGCGCGACCGGAATGGCGAGGCCGGGGATGATTGTCGCGCGGACGTCGCGCAGGAAGATGAAGATGACCAGAAGGACCACCGTCACGGCGATCATCAGTGCGATCTCTACCTCATGGATGGCGCCGTTGATAAAGGTCGCATCATCGCTGGTGACCTCGATGTCGACCCCTTCGGGCAGGACCTCGCGCACGTCCTCCACCGCCTTGCGGACGCCGGTGGAAATCTCGAGCGTGTTCGACTGTGCCTGGCGCACGATGCCCAGCCCGATGCCGGTGCGGCCATTGGCGCGCAACTGGCTTTCTCCCAGATCGCCGCCAAGTGTTACCGTCGCGACCTCTCCCAGCCGGACGTAGTCCTTGAGATAGATCGCTTCGAACTCTTCCGGTGTGGAGATGGCGGCCGTGGCGCGCACGGTCAGGTCCTGGGTCGTGTTGCTGAGGGAGCCTGCCGGCGTGTCGAACGCGACCGTGCCGAGTGCCTGCGAAACGTCGGCGACCGTCAGTCCCATGCTGGAGAGTTTCGTCTGGTCGATGTCGACGCGGAAAATCTCGGTCCGGTCTCCATAGACCTGCACGTCGGCGACACCGGGCACGGCGGAAAAGGCATCGACGACTTCATCCTCGACCAGCGTCGTCAGTTCCTGCACCGGCATGCTCGCAGAGGTGAGCGCAATGCGCATCACCGCCTGCGCATCATTGTCGGATTTGATGATGCGCGGCGCATCCGCATCATCGGGAAGGCTGTTCTGGATGCGGCTCACCGCATCGCGCAGGTCGGATGCGGCGGTGTCCAGATTGACACTGTCGCTGAATTCCACCGTCACCCGGCTGCGGCCGTAGGAAGAATCCGACGAGATCGCCACCACGCCCGAGACACGGGCCGCGGCACCTTCGATGATGGCGGTCACCTCGCGGTCCATCGTTTCTGCGGCGGCGCCGGAAAAATTGGTGGAAACGGTGATGACCGGGCGATCGACATCCGGCAGTTCGCGGACTTCGATGCCGAAGAGGGCGGCAAGACCCGCCACGGCAATCAGCGTGTTGAAAACAAAGGCCAGAACCGGCCGCCGGACGAAGAGAGCGGTGATGCCCGCCTGGGCGTTGTGAAGCGTCTCCTTCACGTCGCGGACCCTTCCGCATTGGCAAGTCTTGCGCCGGCATTGGCCGGATTGCCCGCCGTTTCAACGGGTGCGCCCTCGCGCACATTGTGGATGCCCTGGGTGACGACAAGGTCGTTCTCGCCGAACTCGGCATCGACCAGAACGCTGTCGGCATTGCGCTGGACGATGCGCACCGGCTTCTGCCGCGCCATGCCGTTTTCAACGGTCCAGACGAACGGCCCGTCAGAACTCCACTGGATCGCCAGCGGGTCGATAGCCGGATAGGTTTCGCCGGGGAAGCGCATGGAAATGGTGAATGCCATTCCGGCCCGCAGCCGGTCGTCGGGATTGTCGATGCGTCCCTCGATGCGCAGCGTGCGACTTTCCGGGTCGATGCGATTGTCGATGGCGCTGATTTCGCCTTCATGGACCGAAGATGCCCGGGCGACCGAGGTGGCCGTCAGCGGCGAACCAATGTCGATCAGGTCGGCGTAGCGCTCGGGGATCCAGAAATCCACCAGGATCTGCGACCGGTCGTCAATGCTGGCGATTTCCGTGCTGCTCGTCACATAGCTGCCTGCCGAGATCGGCAGGATGCCGACCGTGCCGTCGATGGGGGCGGTGATGGAGCGGCGTTCAAGTGCGAGTTCGGCTTCACGTTTGGCCAGTTCTGCATTGCGCAGCGCAAGCTCGGCTTCGTTCTGCTGCACCACGCTCACCGTGTTGGATGTGCGCAGTGCCTTGATGCGTTCGAGCGTCGCCCGGGCGTCATCAAGGGCGATTACGGCACGGTCCAGAGCGATTTCCTCGGAATCGGAATCGAGCCTGGCAATAAGGTCACCGGTCTTCACCTCAGCGCCGGACGTGACCGCAATTTCAACCAGCGTGCCCGCCGTGAGCGGATTGACGATGACCGAGCGTCGCGCCCTGCCGGTGCCGATGGCGGAAAGCCTGTCGTTGATTGTCGCTTGGGTGATGGGTGCGGTCACCACTGGACCGGGCGCGCCTCCGCCGCGGCCTCCGCGCTGCGGTCCGCGCGCTGCGGTGTTTTCTGCAGAGGTTTGGCTGGGAGAGACAAGACCCGCACGCGCCAGCACATCCTGTGCGCCCGGATAGTACAGGAACCATGCAAAGGCTGCTGCAATAAGAATGATGAGGCAGGCAACTGCCTGTTTCCAGAAAGACATGCACGCTCCGGCTATTCGGTCTTGGCAATGGAGGCGGCGCTCGTCAGCCGGTATACCGGTCGCTTCAGGCCATGTTCTTTATGCCAGCTTCCGGGCGGCTTTTCATCTTTTCTAGTATTAAATTATCGTAAGGCTACGGGAGCCAGACGGAGCCGTTTCCCGAACAGCTCCGCCAATCAGACAGGGAGCAGGTGTCACGTCACCTTCGCGCGCGTGCGATATTCTTCCCGGTCCCAGAGCTTCTGCCGCAAGACACGTTCCAGAATTTCCGCAGCGGCCAAGATGTCGGTGTGCCGCAGGTAAAGCGGTGTCATGCCAAACCGCAGAATGTCGGGAGCGCGAAAATCGCCGATCACGCCATTGGCGATGAGGGCCTGCATGATCGCGTAGCCTTCAGGATGCCGGAACGACACCTGGCTGCCGCGCTGTTCATGCACGCGGGGTGTCACCAGTTCCAGTTCCGGGCAGCGATGCTCGACCTCGGCTATGAACCGATCGCACAATTCCTGCGACTTCTGCCGCACCAGCGCAATGTCGACGCCCTCGAAGGCGTCAAGCGCGATGTTGAGCGCGGAGAGGGAGAGGATCGGCGGTGTGCCCACCTTCATTCGGCCTATGCCGTCTGCCGGCCTGTAATCGGTGGTGAACGCAAAGGGGGCGTCGTGCCCCATCCAGCCCGAAAGAGCCGGGGCGACGTCTTCCAGATGGCGTTCTGCGACATAAAGGAAGGCTGGCGCCCCGGGACCGCCATTCAGGTATTTGTAGCCGCAGCCGATGGCGAAATCCGCCCCGGCGGCATCGAGGTGGACGGGAAAAGCGCCAGCGCTGTGGCACAGATCCCAGATTGCCAACGCGCCCTTGCCGTGAATGTGCTTCGTCATGGCCTCCATGTCGTAGCGCTCGCCGGTCCGGTAGTCGACTTCCGTCAGCAGCACTGCGGCAACGGTTTCGTCCACGGCTTCTTCCATCGTGTCGGCTGTGGCAAGTTTCAGCTCATAGCCCTGACCAAGGAGGCGGGTAAGCCCGTCGGCGACATAAAGATCGGTTGGAAAATTGTTGCTGTCAGAGAGAATGACACGCCGATCCGGTCGCAGGGAGAGGGCTGCGGAAAGCACCTTGAAGACATTGATCGACGTGGAATCGCCAACGGTCACGCAGTTCGCGCCGGCGCCGACAAGGGCAGCGATTTTTCCGGCGACCCGGGATGGCAGGTCAATCCAGCCGGCGTCGTTCCAGCCGCGCACCAGGCGTTCGCCCCACTGGTGTTCGATCACGTCGCGCATGCGATCGCCAAGACCTGCCGGCAGGACGCCAAGGCTGTTGCCATCCAGATAGATAACGCCTTCCGGAAGCGTAAATCTGGAACGATACGCCTTCAGCGGGTCGAGCCTGTCGCTCTCCTGGGCATTTGCCATCGTGTCTGCGTTCTGATTTGGTTTGGCTACGCTCATTTGATCAAAGCTCTATTGGCTCGCAAGATTATATATAATATGATTGATTATATGAAATCTGAGGTCAAGACAATGCCACAGAGCGATCCGCTGGAGCCCGAGGGAGCGCTTGCTGCCCTCAAGCGGGATATTGTCAGTGGTGTTCTGGCGCCCGGTGCGCCCCTGCGTCTGATGGCGCTGTCGAAGCGTTATGGTGTCGGGTACACGCCGCTGCGCGAAGCACTGTCGCGGCTTGAAGAGGCGGGCCTTGCCGTTCTCAGCCCCAATCGCGGCTACCGTGTAGCATCGGTCTCGGTTGCGGAACTGGAAGATCTCGAGCAGGCGCGGGCTGTCGTGGAAACGGCGCTTCTGGAGGACGCCATAGCCCATGGCGATCTGGAATGGGAAAGCGCCATCGTGGCGTGTCACCATCGGTTGGCACGCGCCTCTGCCGCCCTTTGCAGCGATCGTGCAGCGGCATTCGTCTCCTGGATGGATGCGCATGATGCCTTCCATGGATCGCTTCTCGCCGCTGCCAGATCAGGCTGGCTGAAATCCTTTCAGAGGCAGATTTCCGAACAGCTGAGGCGGCACCATCAGGCGCTTCTGTTTACGCCAGATGGTGATGCGGGGCGTGAAGCCGAACACGATGCGCCGACGCTGGCGTTGCTGGAAGAAGCGCTGTCCCTTGCCAACCACACGCGGCTGATGGAGGCGGCGCTGGCACGCGATGCGGTGCGCGCGGCCGCGCTCCTGCGCGAACACGTTCAGTTCACGCTGGCGGTCTATCGGTCGGCAGCGGCGCGACCGGGCGGCGGGCCGCCCCTTCAGGCATGACGCCGGGCAGGGGAGGTCAGCTAGTTTGCGGCTGCGTCGACGCCAACTGAAGTTGTGCGTTAGAGCCACGGGCTCTTTTGGTAAAATACTTATTTTTATGGGAAACGGATGGTGGGCGTGACTGGGATTGAACCAGTGACCCCTACGATGTCAACGTAGTGCTCTCCCGCTGAGCTACACGCCCATCCGACGCCGCGCATAGATCATAAAATTGCGGCAGGCGTCAATAGGTAGTTTGGGGATTTTACGGCAATTTCGACAACCGTCCCGGATGCCGCGCTTTCCCCGCCGGAAACCCGGTTCAGGCCGCCTGTAGAAGTTTCTCCACCTCGTTGACGAGATCGCGCAGATGGAAGGGCTTGGACAGGACTTTTGCGTCCTGGGGTGCATTCGAATCGGGGTTCAGCGCCACGGCGGCAAAACCCGTGATGAACATCACCTTTAAGTCCGGATCGATTTCCGTCGCGCGCCTGGCGAGTTCGATGCCGTCCATCTCCGGCATCACGATGTCGGTCAAAAGGAGAGAGAAAGGCTCTTCGCGCAGCCGGTCATAGGCGCCCGCGCCATTGTCGAAGTCGACGACTTCGTAACCTGCCCGTTCCAGCGCCTTCACGAGAAAGCGCCTCATGTCGTTATCGTCTTCCGCCAGGAGAATCCGTGCCATTGTGCCGTCCGAATCGTGCGAGAGCGGTCGTCCCGCAAACCGCTTGTATGTCATCAGCTATATGATTCTCGCGTGGTAAATATCAAGTGAATCCTTATGGGCCAGTCTGTGGAGCGGCTGGACAGGCGCGCGCGCCGGTGGCAGGCTTTGCAGGGACAAGGCTTGGCGGAGGCGTAAAACACGGATGAATGCTGCAGCGGATTTCGGGAAGATTCCGGCTTTCGAGGTGCATGCCCCAGCGTCGCAGGAGGCGCCGTTCGTCTTCAATTCGCCGCACAGCGGGCGTCATTATCCGCAGCGTTTTCTTGAAATGAGCCGGCTTGATGCCACCGTGATCCGGCGTTCGGAAGACTGTTATGTGGATGAGCTCTTTTCCGGCGTGATCGCCTGCGGCGCGCCTCTCCTGACCGCCAATTTCCCGCGCGCCTATCTCGATGTGAACCGGGAGCCCTGGGAACTCGATCCGCGCATGTTTTCCGAGCCGGTGCCGCCCTACGCCAACATCCGCTCGCCGCGGGTGGCCGGCGGG
Organism: Nitratireductor lacus; assembly: GCF_056431025.1. Taxonomy (NCBI): domain Bacteria; kingdom Pseudomonadati; phylum Pseudomonadota; class Alphaproteobacteria; order Hyphomicrobiales; family Phyllobacteriaceae; genus Nitratireductor; species Nitratireductor lacus. The sequence goes on from NZ_JBWKMB010000019.1 coordinate 46,321, forward strand.
CTCGGCACCGTGCCCAAGCTGGTCGGCGAGGGGCTCGACATCTATCAGGGCCGGTTGCCGCTGGCCGAAGCCGTTTCGCGCATCGAGGCGATCTACCAGCCCTATCATGAATGTCTCAAACGGCTTCTGATCGACACGCATTGCGCGTTCGGTCATGGCATTCTGATCGACTGTCATTCCATGCCGGCGGGGGTGCGTTCGGGAGACGGCAGCCTGCGGCCCGATTTCATCATCGGCGACCGCTTCGGCGTGTCGGCCGCGCCCGTCCTGACGGAATGGGTGGTCGGCCTTTTATCGGCGCGCGGCTATTGCGTCGTCCACAACAAGCCCTATGCCGGTGGCTTCATCACTGAGCATTACGGCCGCCCCGCCCAGGGGCTCCATGCGCTGCAGATCGAGATCAACCGCAGCCTCTATATGGATGAACGGACGCTCGAGAAGACCCCGGGATTCAACGCCCTGATGGATGACCTGACAGATTTCGCCCGCGAACTGATGCTGACCGCCGGGCGGCATTTCACCGATCTTCCCCTCGCAGCCGAGTGATCTGCAGATTTTTCGCAATGCAGCATGAGTTTCCCTCAGCCGGGAAGGGCGGGGTAAAAAAAGACCGCATCGCATGGGCGACGCGGCCTAAAGTCTAGGGAGGAAACGCCCAAAAGGGCATTCGGCAGATAAACTGCCTGAAAGAAAGTTTATGTTGCATTGCAGCATTGTCAAGCGTTAACCGTTCGACAACCATTGCAAACGGTCGCATTCGCGGCGAAGATCGCGTCCGACCATCCGCCTGTCAGCCGAATCCAGAAATCCCAAATTCAGAATTCAGGAGTTCCCCATGACCGTGTCGCCGGCCCTCATGCGCCGCATTGCCGAGGCTGCCGCAGAACAGACCCTGCCGCGCTTTCGCCAGCCGGTGCTGATCGACAACAAGGTCGATGGCGGTTTCGACCCGGTCACGGAGGCCGATCGCGAGGCCGAGAAGGCGATACGCGCGCTGATCGGCGAGGCCTATCCCGATCATGGCATACTGGGCGAGGAATTCGGCCTTGAGGGCGAGGCGAGCGATCATCGCTGGATCATCGACCCCATCGACGGCACACGCGCTTTCATCTCCGGCCTGCCGCTGTGGGGAACGCTGGTGGGGCTCACCGTGTCGGGCCGCGCGGTTGCGGGCATGATGTCCCAGCCCTTCACGGGCGAGCTTTTCTATACGGTCGGCGAGGGCGCCCATTATGAGGGACCGGGCGGTGCGCGGTCATTGAAAACCCGCGACACGACCGAGCTTGCCGATGCCACGCTGTGCACCACCACGCCTGCGCTGTTCGATGCGCTGCGCCGTCCCGCCTATGACCGGGTGGAAAAATCCGTCTGCCTCGCCCGCTACGGCACTGACTGCTACGCCTATGCCATGCTGGCGGCGGGGCAGATCGACCTCGTCGTCGAAACGGCCCTGCAGCCTTACGACATTGTCGCGCTCGTCCCGATCATCGAGCAGGCGGGCGGGGTGATCACGAACTGGGCCGGCGGCCGGCCCGAAAGCGGCGGGGATATCGTTGCTGCTGCCACGCCCCAGCTCCATGAAAAGGCAATGGCGCTCCTGCGCTGACACGGTTCAGAAGTCGATGTCGCCTGTTCCTTCCACAAAGGCGAAGAAGGCCGCCAGCGCCTGCTCGCGGTAGCGGTCGGCCTCCTGCAGAAGTTCGTGGCGCGCGCCATCGATCGTCAGCAGCGAACCACTGCGCAGGTGTCGGGCATAGGTTTCGATGGCGCTGTTGGAAACGACACGGTCGCTTCCGGCTGCGAGAATCAGCGAGGGAATGTGCAGCCGGGCCATGAAGTCCGGATCCGTCACCTGCTCGACGGCGCGGAACATGGCACGCGTCCAGGCCACCGTCGGGCCATTGATGGCAAGCCCCGGCCATGCCGTCACCGTCGCGCGGTTGCGGTTGAAGCGCTCGGGGTCGGAACTCAGCGCCGCGGGTGAGAAATCCGGTGTCTTCAGCCGGTTGCGCCGGCCCGGCATATACATTTTTCCAAGCCCGATTGCGTAGAGAAACCGGGCGAGGCGCGCCACCCAGACCGTTGTGGCCGGCGAGCCGGCAAGGCCGAGCAGCGGCGCGCAAAGCACCATGCGGCGCACACGGTTGGTGAGGCTGGGGGAGGCCAGAAGGGCAATCAGCACGCCCGTTGAGTGGGCAAGGATGTAGTAAGGGCCCCGGCAGTCCGGCAGAACGACCTGCTCAAACAGCGTGTCCAGATCGCGCACATAGTCATCGAAACTCTCCACATAGCCGCGATTGGCATTCGCCAGAAGCCGCTCGGAGCCACCCTGCCCGCGCCAGTCGAGGATCGCCGATCCATAGCCACGCTGTGCGAGGTCGTCGGCCGTCTCAAAATATTTTTCGATGTATTCGTTGCGGCCCGGAAGCAGCACCACCGTGCCACGCTTCGTCTCGCCCTGGCCGGGCACGCGCGCGTAGCGGATCGAAATCCCATCCTCTGTCTGCAACAGGCCTGCTTCAATCCCGTCTGGCGCGGGATTCTCCGGAACGGCGATGAGCAGGTCATCCATGCGGAATCATTGGCCTCAAGAGCATGGTTGAGGGGTGACGGAAGATGATATTCCTATGGATTGATAGAGCCGGGTGGGCTGAAAGGCAAGAAACGGAACGGTTCTGGGAGATCGAATGCCGGAAGCGACGTCATGCCGCTTCCGGCGTTCCGCACCGGTGGAAGGGACGTTACATCCGGTGCTTTACCCGGTGGCAACACAGGGCTGCCAATCAGGTAGAGCCACCCTATCGGGGCCAAGCTGAACGGTTTCCGAGTGCTCCGTTCATCCGCCGTTCATCTGGATCGGTCGGGCTCTTGAACCTGATTTTTGCTGTCCCCATATATTTTCTGCGGCCGCCAGAACGGGGTCGCTGGCCTCTCGGAAACGCCCATAAGCGGGTTTCGGAACATGGCCATAACGCAATGTTGCTCAACAGGAGAACAGACCATGCGTCACGTAGATTTTTCGCCTCTTTATCGTTCCACCGTCGGCTTCGACCGGCTTTTCTCGATGCTTGATACGCTCGGTCAGCCGGACAATGGCCAGACTTACCCGCCCTACAACATCGAGCGCACGGGCGAAGATGCCTATCGCATCTCGATGGCTGTCGCCGGGTTTGGCGAAGAGGACATTTCCATCGAGGCCCATCGCAACGTACTCACCGTCAAGGGCGAGAAGAGTGCCGAGCAGAAGGGCGAGAGCGAACTGCTTTATCGCGGCATCGCCTCGCGTAGCTTCGAGCGCCGTTTCCAGCTTGCCGATCATGTCGAAGTGACGGGCGCAAATCTTGAGAACGGCCTTCTGCACATTGATCTCACGCGCAACATCCCCGAGGAGATGAAGCCGCGCCGCATTCCCATCGCTTCGGTGAAGGATGCGAAGGAGATTGAGGCCAAGGCCCACTAGATCGCCGTGCGTCCATTCGGACGCACAAAGGACGATCCAGATCATATATGGAGCATCGGAATAGTCCGAAAACCGCATTCCGCGTTTCGGTCCGATGCTCGAAACCAGAGAAATGCTCATTGAGCATTGGCGGCGCCCTTGTGGCGCCGCTTCTGGTTCAGCTGTTTGAAATCGTGCGGCGGCGTGAAAGAAGCGCGTCGAGCGAGATCAACCCCGCGCCTTTGACCACGAGATAGAGAAGCAGGAAAACCCAGAGCGTGCGCTGGTCCCAGATCAGTCCGTCCGAGAACCGGTCGAACCAGGCTCCCGCCGTCTCCGAACCCACATTGTGCACGGCGATGTCCACATAGGACTGGACGAGCACGAAACCGATCATGCCGAGTGCGGCAATGCGGGTGAAGAGGCCGATCACGATCAGCAATGGCAACACGAACTCGGAATATGTCCCCATCCAGACAATGAATCCCCATGGAATGAACGACACGGCCGAAACGTTGCCCCCTGCCGCTTCCACCGCCGGCAGTGCGATCTGGTAATAGGCGCCGTCAGCGACATGAAAGAAGCCGAAAAAGCCGTCTCCGACCTTGGTTCGTGCCGAGTTCAGGAAGTAGAAATAGAGAACGGCGAAGAAGGAGAAACGGGCTGCAAAGCCCAGAAACCAGCCGTCGAGCATCCGCTCCACGGTTGAGAAGACACGCGCATGCAGCGCCTCGATTGTCTGAAACACGGCCATCAGTCCTTTTCGTCGATATCGTTGCCGGCGCGGCAGCCTTCAAACGCGCCGCTTTCAATGGTCAGGGCGATCGCCGCCTGGAGATCGAAGTCCGGCTGGCTCTCAAGCGCCAGGCCTGCGGCGTCTTGCAGGCGCACGCCCTTGCTTAAGGCCTGAAGGAAAAGAAACTGGCCGGGGTCGAGCCTTCGCACCTGCACGTTCATAGATGGCCGCGTTACAAGGGCAGCTTCGGCAATACCGGCATTGATGCGCTCGGGCATCGGGCCTCCCCGGTGCGCGGTGAAAATCGTGTAGACCGCATAGTCTGAAGAGACGAGGCGTGCGGCCGGATGCGGCGTGAAGAGCGCCGTCGCCAGCGCCTCGGGCGGCAGCGCGCCGAGATTGGCAGCAGTGAGCGGCGTCCGGTCGGCTGCGTGATAGGCATCGAGCCAGGCGCGTTCGAGCCGCGCGACGTCAGGCAGGTATTTCAGATGGCGGATCGGTGTGAAACCGGCGAGAAAATCCGCAAAATCATGCCCATATTCGAAGACGAGCCGCGAGCGCGGCGGATGTGCGCGCAGGAAATCGCGCGCGATCATGCGGAAATTCTCGTCCCCGAGGATCTGTGTCACCGCCGGGAAGATTTCGGTGAGCGCCGTGACGAGGCTGTGGGTGACATTGTTGCGGTAGACGTTGAAGCGTTTCTGCGCCGCCTTGCCGTGCGGACCGGTCACGCCCCGCGGTGTCGCACGCTCCGGATCGAGAAGCACCGCACCGAACGCGTCATCGTAAGCGGTGGACGCATTGGCCGCCACGAGGTCAGGAGTGGAGCGCATGGCGTTTCACGTTTTGCTGATGGCCACGATAACGGTCGAGAATGCGTTCGGCGGCAATGGCTTCCGAGCGCAGGACCGGCCAGTCGGGTACCTCCGAATCCCACTCGACAAGGGTATCGATCGGCCCGCAGGCCTTGATCACCGTCTCGTAGAGGCTCCACACGGGGTCGGCGACGGGCCGGTCATGGCTGTCGATCAACAGCGGCGCGCCCTCGTCATCCTCCTGCTCGTCATGGCCGGCAAGGTGGATTTCGCCCACATGCTCCAGCGGGAAATCGGCCAGGTATCCGGTGGCGCTGAAGCCGTGATTGGTTGCGGAGACGAACACATTGTTGATGTCGAGCAGCAGGCCGCAGCCCGTGCGCTTCACGATTTCACGCAGGAAATCGGTTTCCTTCCAGACAGATTCGGAAAACAGAACATAGGTGGACGGGTTTTCAAGCAGGATCGGTCCGCCGATCGCTTCCTGCACCTGATCAATATGCTCGCACACGCGCGCCAGCGTTTCGTCGGTATAGGGCAGGGGCAGGAGGTCGTTGAAAAACACATCGTCATGGGTCGACCAGGCGAGATGTTCCGACACCCTGAAGGGTTCGTATCGCTCGACGAGGCCGGCAAAACGGGCGAGGTGTTCGGGATCGAGCGGGTTCATCCCGCCGATGGACATGCACACGCCGTGCAGGGAAACGGGCAGCATGTTGCGGATTTCGGTCAGGGCGGCGTGCGGCGGTCCGCCCGCGCCCATATAGTTTTCCGCATGCACTTCCACGAAGCCGACCGAAGTCGGGTCTGCTGCGATTGCATCGAAATGCTGCGGTTTGAAACTCGCGCCGGCCCTGCCGGCGGGAGTGAATGCCGGGAGGCGGTTCTGGTTTGCGGAGTGAATTGCGAATTCGCGTGCCATCAGGCGCCTCCCGGCATTACTGGTTCAGGATGCAGTCAGGTCGATCAGGACGGCAGATCGCGATCGAGCGGCTCAAGCGAGCCCATGCGTTCGCCGGGCAGTTCCATCGTGGTGCAGGTGCCTGCATCCACATAGGTCCAGGCGTTGCCCTGATAGTCGACCTTCGAAGTGCCGGCGCAGGTGGTGCCGGGGCCGGCAGCGCAATCGTTCTTGCCGGCCATGGAAACACCATAGCACTTTTCTTTTTCCTGTGCCTGGGCAGCGGTGGTCGTGGCGAGTGTACCGGCCGACAGAGCGGCAGCGACTGTGCCGGCAATGTAGGCAGCGGTGAGTGCGGTTTTCGTGGACATGAAATGATCTCCTCTAGAGGTCGTGTCGAAGCCGGATTTCAGCTCCGGCAGGACCCGTTTTTTCAGAGGGACAGTTCACTTGGAAATCAAGCGCGCGCGAGCCACCATCACTTGGGCGTGAGGCGGTGTTTATCGCGCGCGCCTTCTGCTCAACCGTTCAGGGCCTGCCTGAACGCTTCGATCTCGGAGCGCTCGGTGGCAAAGCTGGTCACAAACCGATGAAGAACCTCTCCTGCGCTGACCTCGCTGGTAAAGGATAGAGGGGGTTTCCACGGGTAAAATTTCGCGCCCGCGGCCTGCAGTGTCTTTGCCTTCTCGGCGGTCATCAGTGCAAACACCTCATTTGCCTGTGGCTGCCAGGCGAGACGCGTGCCGTCGGCGGCCGAAATGGCAGATGCGAGGTCGGCGGCCATGGCGTTGGCGTGCTGTGCCGTCTTTAGCCATAAATCGTCCCGGAAATAGGCTTCGAACTGTGCGGCGATGAAGCGCGATTTGGAAAAGAGGTGCGCAGCGCGCTTGCGCAGGAAATGCATTTGCCCGACCTTTGCCGGGTCGAGCACGACAATGGCCTCCGCGCACCAGCAGCCATTCTTGGTCCCGCCGAAGGAGACGATGTCTACACCGCGCTTCCAGGTCATCTCTGCCGGTGTGGTTTCAAGCGCCACCAGGGCGTTGGCAAAGCGCGCGCCGTCGAGGTGCAGCGGGATGCCGGCCTCGCGGCAGATGCCGGCGATTTTCTCGATTTCCTCAAGGGAATAGAGCGTGCCGATCTCGGTTGCCTGTGTGATGGACGCCGCCATGGGCTGTCCTGCATGCACGAACTCGGCCGGATGCGCGCGGATCGCCACGTCGAGCGCATTCGGGTCCATGCGCCCCAACGGGCCTGCAACACCCTTGAGGCGCGCGCCGCCGGTCAGATATTCTGGAGCGCCGCCTTCGTCATCGATCGCGTGGGCCTCCGTGTGGCAGAAGGCAACGCCGCCGGGTTTGGCAGCCCACGCAAGCGACAGGCTGTTGGCGGCCGTGCCGGTGCCGACGAAGAACACCGCCACGTCGCGTTCGAAAATATCGCAGAAGGTTCGCTCGACCTGCCTGTCCAGATCGCCGGTACCGTAAGCCGATGCATAGCCGCCTGCATTGTTTGTGAGCGCTTCGGCGATTTGCGGATGGGCGCCGGCCCAGTTGTCGGAGGCGAAATTCATGCAGTCGATCTCTCTTTTGACCTTAAAATAAGCAGTGGCGGCGCGACATTGCGCGCTTCACCCCTCCGTATCAAGCCCCCGGGATGAGATGTTGCGGTCATTCTTTTGCTTTGCAGGATGATCTGCGGTGATGACGGATAATTTCGACAATACTTGCAGTTTGGGAATTTTCTTTCGCTTTTTGCGCAAAAAATTTGCATTTCCGTCTTGTCTGGTGTTGGTATTTCTGGCATTTCAGCGATTAGGACAGCAATCCTGTCTTATTACGTGCGGGTCATGTTACGGTGCATTGCAAACGCCTCCCCGGGTCGTGGTAATGTAGCGGTGATCGGCGCGACGAAGGCGGTCCGGCAATGACCGGAGCAAAATCCATAGGCAGGAATGCCCCGCCCAAGAACAAGAAAATGCGCCGGAGCGAACCGGTAGCGTTCCTCCGGCTTCTAAATGGAAATGCCGTGCATACACCCCGGATGGCCGCAAGGGCAGCCCGGCGACTGAACGACCGCCCAGTGAGGAGAGGCTCTGGGCAACAATAGTGAGGAATTGCGATGACGGAAATGACGCCATCTGTTTCGACCAGGTTCGAACCTGCCGCCGAGGCCGGAACGGCCACCGTCAAACGCACAGCGAAGACAATCGTGCCCGGCCTGCCGGCCGCGCAGGGCCTTTACGATCCGCGCAATGAGCATGACGCCTGCGGTGTCGGCTTTGTCGCGCATATGAAGGGCAAACGTTCGCACAGCATCGTCCAGGACGGGCTTGCCATGCTCGAAAACCTCACCCATCGCGGTGCCGTGGGGGCTGATCCGCTCGTGGGCGACGGTGCGGGAATGCTGATGCAGATCCCCGACCGTTTCTATCGTGAAGAATGGGCCGAACGCGGCGTCGAGCTTCCCGAGCCCGGCCACTATGGCGTCGGTCATTTCTTCATGCCGCGCGATGGCGTGCTGCGCGAGAAGATCGATACGATCATCGCCGACGTGGTGCGCTCGGAAGGCCAGGAGCTGATCGGTTTCCGTGATGTGCCGGTCGACAATTCCTGCCTGTCCAAGGCGCCCGAAATCGTTGCTTCCGAGCCGGTCCACCGGCAGATTTTCATCGCGCGCGGGGCGAGTATCCAGAATGAAGAGGATTTCGAGCGGCGGCTCTACATCCTGCGTAAAGTGATTTCGGGCCGTGTGCGCGAAGAGCTGGAAGGCGGCACGCATGGTTTCTACACCGTCTCGCTGTCGGCGCGCACCATCGTCTACAAGGGCATGTTCCTCGCCTATCAGCTCGGCGCCTATTATAAAGACCTGAAGGATCCGCGTTTCGAGACGGCGCTGGCTCTCGTGCACCAGCGCTTCTCCACCAACACCTTCCCCTCCTGGGAGCTGGCGCACCCCTATCGCATGGTCGCCCACAATGGCGAGATCAACACCGTGCGCGGCAACGTCAACTGGATGGCGGCGCGTCAGGCTTCGGTGGATTCGGAGCTCTTCGGCAACGACATTTCCAAGCTCTGGCCGATTTCCTATGAGGGCCAGTCCGACACGGCCTGCTTCGACAACGCGCTCGAATTCCTGTTCCAGGGCGGTTATTCGCTCGTCCATTCCATGATGATGCTGATCCCGGAAGCCTGGGCCGGCAACCGTCTGATGAGCGACGAGCGCAAGGCGTTCTACGAATACCACGCGGCGCTGATGGAGCCGTGGGATGGCCCGGCTGCCGTGGCCTTTACCGATGGCATCCAGATCGGCGCAACGCTCGACCGCAACGGCCTGCGTCCGGCGCGCTACATCGTCACCGACGACGATCGCGTTATCATGGCGTCTGAAGCCGGTGCGTTGGTGGTGCCGGAGGAGAAGATCGTCAGCAAATGGCGTCTCCAGCCCGGCCGCATGCTCCTGATCGACATGGAAGAAGGCCGCATCATCTCCGATGAAGAGGTGAAGGCGAAGATTGCCACGAAGCACCCCTTCCAGAAGTGGCTCGACAACACCCAGCTCATCCTTGAGGATCTGAAGCCGGTGGAGCCGCGCGCCCTGCGCAAGGATGTCTCCCCGCTCGATCTGCAGCAGGCCTTCGGCTACACGCAGGAAGACACGAAGATGCTGATGGCGCCCATGGCCACGACCGGCCAGGAGGGCATCGGCTCCATGGGCACCGACACGCCGATCTCGGCCATGTCCGACAAACCCAAGCTGCTCTACACCTATTTCAAGCAGAACTTTGCGCAGGTCACCAACCCGCCGATCGATCCGATCCGCGAAGAACTGGTGATGAGCCTCGTCTCCTTCATCGGCCCGCGGCCCAATATTTTCGATCTGGTCGGCTCCTCGCGCCGCAAGCGGCTTGAGGTGCGCCAGCCCATCCTCACCAATGGGGATCTGGAAAAGATCCGTTCCATCGGCCACACCGAGGACCGGTTCGACACCAAGACCATCGACGTCACCTATGCGTCCGGCGAGGGGGCTGCCGGCATGCGCGGCGCGCTGGAGCGCGTGTGCGACCGCGCCGAGGCTGCCGTTGCCGGCGGTTACAACATCATCATCCTGTCCGACCGTCAGATCGGCCCGGACCGCATCGCCATCCCGATGCTGCTTGCCACCGCCGCCGTTCATCATCACCTGATCCGCAAGGGGCTGCGCACCGCCGTCGGCCTCGTGGTCGAATCCGGCGAGCCGCGCGAGGTGCACCATTTCTGCTGTCTTGCCGGCTATGGCGCCGAGGCGATCAACCCCTATCTCGCCTTCGACACGCTGCTTGCCATGCACAAGGCCGGCGAGTTCCCGCCCGAGGTGGACCCGCAGGAGGTCGTGCAGCGCTACATCAAGGCCATCGGCAAGGGCATTCTGAAGGTCATGTCCAAGATGGGCATCTCCACCTATCAGTCCTATTGCGGTGCGCAGATTTTTGATGCCGTCGGTCTCGAAAGCGATTTCATCGAGCAGTATTTCACCAACACCGCCACCACGATTGAAGGTGTCGGGCTGGAGGAGATCGCTGCCGAAACGGCAGGTCGCCACGCTTCGGCCTTCGGCTCCGACCCGGTGCTGAAGAACGCACTCGAAGTGGGCGGCGAATACAATTACCGCATGCGCGGCGAAGCCCACATCTGGTCGCCCGATGCCGTCGCCTCCCTCCAGCATGCCGTGCGCGGCAAGTCCTTCGAGACCTATCGCGATTTCGCAAAGATGGTCGATGGCGAGGCGGCAGACGCCAAGTCCATTCGCGGCCTCTTCTCGGTCAAGACGGCCAGGGATGCCGGCCGCAAGCCTGTTTCGCTCGACGAGGTCGAGCCGGCTTCCGAAATCGTCAAGCGCTTCTCCACCGGCGCCATGTCCTTCGGCTCCATCAGCCGCGAGGCGCACACCACGCTGGCGCGCGCCATGAATGCGCTGGGCGGCAAGTCGAACACGGGCGAGGGCGGCGAGGAGCCGGACCGCTACATGCCCATGCCCGACGGTTCGGTGAACCCCGAACGCTCGGCCATCAAGCAGATCGCCAGTGGTCGCTTCGGCGTCACCACCGAATATCTCGTCAATTCCGACATGATGCAGATCAAGGTGGCGCAGGGCGCGAAGCCCGGCGAGGGCGGTCAGCTTCCCGGCCACAAGGTCGACGCCACCATCGCCAAGGTGCGCCATTCCACGCCGGGCGTCGGCCTCATTTCGCCGCCGCCGCACCACGACATCTATTCCATCGAGGATCTGGCGCAGCTCATCTATGACCTGAAAAACGTCAATCCGGAGGCCGACGTTTCCGTCAAGCTCGTCTCCGAGGTCGGCGTGGGCACGGTTGCGGCTGGCGTCGCCAAGGCACGCGCCGATCACATCACCATCTCCGGCTATGATGGCGGCACGGGCGCTTCGCCGCTCACCTCCATCAAGCATGCCGGCAGCCCGTGGGAGATGGGTCTTGCCGAAACCCACCAGACACTGGTGCTGAACGGTCTGCGCTCGCGCGTCGCGCTTCAGGTCGACGGCGGGCTGAAGACCGGCCGCGACGTCATCATCGGCGCGCTGCTCGGTGCCGACGAATATGGCTTCTCCACTGCGCCGCTCATTGCCGCCGGCTGCATCATGATGCGCAAGTGCCACCTCAACACCTGCCCCGTCGGCGTCGCCACGCAGGATCCGGTGCTGCGCAAGCGCTTCAAGGGCACGCCCGAGCACGTCATCAACTACTTCTTCTATGTCGCGGAAGAGGTGCGCCAGTATCTCGCCGATATGGGCTATACGAAGCTCGACGACATCATCGGCCAGTCGGATCTTCTCGAGAAAAACGCGATGATCGCGCACTGGAAGGCGCGTGGCCTCGATTTCACGAAAATCTTCTACAAGCCCGACGCCCCGCGCGAAGCCTTGCGCTGGACGGAACGGCAGGTCCATCCGATCGACGACATTCTCGATCGCAAGCTGATCGCGGCGGCAAAGCCCGCGCTTGAAAGCCGCGAAAAGGTGTCGCTCGACTTTCCGATCTGCAACACCGACCGGTCCGCCGGCGCGATGCTGTCGGGGGCGGTGGCAAAGCGCTACGGCCACAAGGGCCTGAAGGACAACACGATCGATGTGCGCCTCACGGGCACGGCCGGTCAGTCCTTCGGTGCCTTCCTGGCGCGCGGCGTCACCTTCACATTGCATGGCGATGCGAACGACTATGTGGGCAAGGGTCTGTCGGGTGGGCGTATCGTCATTCGTCCGACGGACGATTCGAAGATTGTCGCGGAAGAGTCCATCATTGTCGGCAACACCGTGCTTTACGGTGCCACCGAGGGTGAGTGCTACTTCCGGGGCGTTGCGGGCGAGCGTTTTGCGGTTCGTAATTCGGGTGCCGTTGCGGTGGTCGAAGGCGTTGGCGATCATGGCTGTGAATACATGACCGGCGGCGTTGTCGTCGTGCTCGGCCAGACGGGCCGCAACTTCGCAGCCGGCATGTCGGGCGGCGTCGCCTATGTGCTGGACGAGGCCGGCGATTTTGCCGAGCGCTGCAACATGGCCATGGTCGAGCTCGATCCGGTGCCGGAGGAAGACGACATCCTTGAAAAGCTGCACCACCACGGCGGCGACCTCATGCATAAGGGGCGCGTCGACGTATCCGGCGACATGACCCGGCACGATGAGGAGCGTCTGGCGCAGCTCATTTCCAACCATCTCCACTATACGGGCTCTGAGCGGGCGCGCACCATTCTGGACAACTGGGCGGACTATCGGCCCAAATTCCGCAAGGTAATGCCGGTTGAGTACCGCCGTGCGCTTGAGGAGATGGAACGCATGAAACTGGGGCTGGCGGCGGAATAGCCGCCGTCCTTGGGAGAAAATGCGATGGACATTTTCGGCGATCAGAATTCGGGCAATTGCCTGAAGGTCAAATACACGGCGGATCATCTCGGGCTCGCCTATCGCTGGCACGAGCTTGACATCATGGCGGGCGAGAGCCGCACCGGGGCCTTCCTCGCCATGTCGCCCTTCGGGCAGGTGCCGGTGGTGCGGTTTGATGATGGTCGCACACTCGGGCAGTCCGGCGCGATCATGCGCTATCTGGCGCGGGGCAGCGCGCTCCTGCCCGATGACGCGTTCGCCGCGGCGGAAATGGACCAGTGGATGTTCTGGGAGCAGAATTTCCACGAGCCCAATGTGGCAGGCGCGCGTTTTCATGTGGTCTACCGCAGGGAGCCGGTGGAGACGCGTGATCCTGACAAGGTCGAGCGGGGCGAGGCCGCGCTCGATTTTATGGATAATGCTCTGAAGACGCGTGACTTTTTTGTCGGTGATGCGCTCACCATCGCCGACATTGCGCTTCTCGGCTACACGCGGCTTGCCCCTCAGGGCGGATTTGAACTCGACGGGCGCAGGGCGCTCACCCGCTGGATTGCACGGTGCGAGGAAGTCCTCGGACTTCCGGCACTACAATAGAATAACGGGGTTTACTCGATGGGTAAGGTTACAGGTTTTCTCGAAATCGACCGGCAGGTCCACAAGTATCAGCCGGCATCCGACCGCATTCGCCATTTCCGCGAATTCACGCTGCCCATGTCGGACAAGGAAGTCGAGAAACAGGCCGCGCGTTGCATGGATTGCGGCATCCCCTATTGCCACGGGCCGACAGGCTGTCCGGTTCACAACCAGATTCCGGACTGGAACGACCTCGTCTACAATGGCGACTGGGACGAGGCGATCCGCAACCTGCATTCCACCAACAACTTCCCCGAATGGACGGGCCGCATCTGTCCCGCGCCCTGCGAGGAAGCTTGCACGCTCAACCTCGAAGACATTCCCGTTGCCATCAAGACGGTCGAGCAGGCCATTGCCGACAAGGCCTATGAATCCGGTTTCGTGCGGCCCTATCCGCCCGAGCACAAGACCGGCAAGACCGTGGCCATCATCGGTTCGGGGCCGGCGGGCATGGCGGCGGCCCAGCAGCTTGGCCGCGCAGGTCATCAGGTTCATGTCTATGAGCGCGAAAGCAGGCCGGGCGGTCTGATGCGCTACGGCATTCCCGATTTCAAGATCGAGAAGCACTATATCGACCGCCGCGTCGAGCAGATGCAGGGCGAGGGCGTCACCTTCCATTGCGGCGTGAATGTCGGCGTCGACAAGCCGGTCGAGGACCTTCTTTCCGAATATGATGCCGTTTTGTATTGCGGCGGTTCGGAGCGCCCGCGTCCTGCCGGTATTCCCGGCGCCGACCTCGAAGGCGTGCACGACGCAATGCCCTATCTCGTCCAGCAGAACCGGCGTGTGGGTGGCGAGGACATCCAGTCCGTTGCCTGGGCTTCCGATCCCATCCTCGCCGGCGGCAAGCATGTGGTGGTGGTCGGTGGCGGTGATACCGCGTCCGACTGCGTGGGCACGGCGTTCCGTCAGGGGGCGGTGCGTGTCACCCAGCTCGACATTCGTCCGCGCCCGCCGGAAAAGGAAGACAAGCTCGCCGTCTGGCCCTATTGGGCGACCAAGATGCGCACTTCATCCTCGCAGGCCGAAGGTGCGGAGCGCGAGTTTCAGGTCGCGACGCTCGAATTCATCGGCGAGGACGGTGTTCTGACCGGCGTGAAATGCTGTCAGGTGGATGAGAAGAGAAAGCCGGTCGCCGGTACCGAGTTCGTCATTCGCGCTGACCTCGCCTTCATTGCCATCGGCTTCTCCGGCCCGGCGGAAACGGGCGTTCTGTCGGAATTCGGAGATCGTCTGAAAACCGATGTGGATCGCCGCAACTCGGTCAACGTCAACGCCAATGACCGGGATTACAGGACGACAGTCGACCGGCTGTTTGCGGCAGGCGATGTCCGCCGTGGTCAATCGCTGGTTGTCTGGGCGATCCGCGAAGGACGCCAGGCAGCACGGGCGATTGACGAGTTCCTCATGGGAAGTTCCGTCCTGCCGCGTTAAGCCGTCTCAGCGCGTACTGAAATCAGGGCGTCGCCTGGGCCGGGGGGCCGGGCGGCGTTTCGCTTTTCGGAGTTGCGTTCGTGCGCAGGGAGAAATTGTCAGCACGACCGGGCTGGGCAACAGGTTCCGGCGTGGCCCCGTCGCTTTGACCGCGCTCCTGACGTGCGATCGGTTTTACCACAGCGCCCATCAGTTCCAGTCCGCCGTCGAGCGCGGGGTCGGAAAGGGAGATCGGCATGGTCCGGTTCACCGGGGAGGGGTTCTCGGGGTGCAGCACGAGCGCCGGGAGGCTCTCCATGCCAAGCTCGCCGATATCCGGAGACACGGCCTCGCCGAGCAGTTTGTTGAGTGGCTTCTCTACGTAAAAGGCCACCTTGCGCTTTCCTGAACGTGTCAGGTTGATGCCATCACTGCCGCGCAGGCGCACCGGCTGCCCGTTCATGTCGGGGCCGGTGAAGATAAAACCGCCGTTTTCGTCCACGAAGCCATCCCAGATGTCCACGAACGAACCGTCGACCGCCTCGACCGCGGTCTTGTAGATGTCGTTGAAGGCGAGCATGTCCGAAGACATGCTTGATGACTTGAACGAGGGCAGGCCGCTCCAGATGAGCGGGATTTTCTTTTCTTCCAGCGCAGCGGCAAAAGTCTCGACCCTTTGCGTGTATTCCACGAGCCAGGCTTCTGAGCGTGGTGCTTCGCGTTTGCCGTCGACGACGAGCTGCTGGCGGTCGTTGGAGCCGATCATCATGACGACGACAGTGGGCGACACGTCCTCCAGTATGCCTGCAATCTCGCCGTTCCAGTCGTAATAGTCGTCACGCACGAAGCCTGACGATCCATTGCTGCGGTTGACCACGCGGACGCCGGGCGATTCCGCATAGGCTGAACTCAGCCCTTCTGCGAGGCCACCGGCCAGGAAGTCGCCGAGAACAAGCACGACACGGGCATTCTCCAGCTTCTCGACTTCAGGCGGCGGTGGAGGTTGCGGGGCCGCGCTGCGGGTGGCCGAGCGGCGGCGTTGTGTGCCCTGCTGCTTTCGTGGTGCAGAGCGCTGGCGCGTTGCGGGGCGTTCCGGCTGGCGCTGGCGCAGTGCTCCTCCGAAAAGGAGGTCGAACAGGCCACGCCGTTGCTCACGCCGGTATTCCTGCGCTTCTGCGGTGGAAGGAATGACAGTTGACGCGGGCATGGCCAGACTGAAGGCGATAACGGCAAGCGCGATGCACTTGCCGCTGCCGTCAGATTTTTTGGTCCGGTTGGCCTTCATGCCCCGCGTTCCGTGCTCCCGGTTCAGTTTCCGCGCAGGCGGCGCAGGACTTCCTTGCCGGGATGGCCGTCCTGCTGCATGCCGCTGCGTGCCTGGAAGGCGCGGATGGCGGCACGCGAGCCTGAACCGATCTTGCCATCGATCGGACCGTCATAATAGCCAAGCGCGCCGAGACGTTTTTGCAGTTCTTCCGTTTCGGTATAGCTCAGCCGTTCGAACGGGCGGTTCCAGTCACGCACCAGCCCGCCATATCCTGCGATCTGATCGGCGAGCAATCCGACCGCGAGCGCGTATTTGTCGGAGTTGTTGTAGCGCTTGATGACCTGAAAGTTCTTGGTCACCAGGAAGACCGGTCCTTCCCGGCCATCCGGCAATTTCAGCTCGGCGCTGTCGCTCGGGCGGGGGAATGGCTTGCCATTGGCGCGCACCACGCCGATCGACTGCCAGCGGCTGAGTGACATGTTGCCGCCGGGAAACTTGCGTCCGCCGGGGAGGGCAGCCGTCTCGTAGCCCCAGGTCTCGCCTGCGCGCCATCCATTGCGGCGCAGAAGATTGGCTGCGGTCGCCAGCGCGTCGGGGATCGAGGTCCAGATGTCGCGGCGGCCATTGCCGTCCATATCGACCGCGTAAGCCTGGTAACTTGTGGGGATGAACTGGGTGTGCCCCATCGCGCCCGCCCAAGAGCCGGTGAGGTGGCCGACGTCGATGTCGCCGGTCTGAAGAATCTTCAATGCGGCGATCAATTGCTGGCGGGCGAACTTCGCGCGCCGCTTGTCGGCATAGGCGAGTGTGGCGAGAGAACGCGGTACGCTGCGCATGATGCGTTCGTTCTTCAGCACTTCGCCATAGTTCGATTCGATCGACCAGATGGCGAGCAGAACGTAGCGGCTTACGCCGAACTGGCTTTCAATTCGATCAAGCCACGGCTTCCACTGGCGGGCAAGCTGGCGACCGCGCTGAATTGCGTCTTCCTGCACACGATTGTCGAAATACTCCCAGGGCTCGGCGCGGAATTCGGGTTGATAGCGTGCTTTCTCAAGCACTTCGGGGTCGGGTGCGGTGATGCCGCGGAAGGCGCGATCATAGGTGGCACCGGATACCCCGTTCTGAATGGCCACGCTGCGGAACTGCTGAACCCAGCGCTGAAAGCCCGCATCGGCGCTGGCCGGTTGAAGGGTTACGGTGTAGGCAACCACGAAAGAAGCGATCAATGTCGCGACGAGGTTTCGTGGGGGCGAGCGGAACAACATCACGATCTCCGTTACAGGTACTCCAACGCATCCATGGCAGGTCCCGGTTAGAAAAACGTTTACCATGCTGTTATTGTCCGTGATCATTCTTCCGGGGAACTTGTCACGATATACGCGCATTCATTCAGGAAACATCAATCCGGCGTTGCTATGGCGTCGCCACATCCCTTTCCAGCAACCTTTTCGGGGGCCTATTTCTAATGACGAAACTTCGCAAAGCGGTATTTCCTGTCGCTGGTCTCGGAACACGTTTTCTTCCGGCCACCAAGGCAATTCCCAAGGAAATGCTGACGGTCGTCGACAAACCGGTGATTCAGTATGTGGTCGACGAGGCACGCGAAGCCGGTATCGAGCACTTCATCTTCGTGACGGGACGCAACAAGGCTGTCATCGAGGATCACTTCGACATTCAGGTGGAACTTTACGATACATTGGAACGCCGCGGCAAGAACGAGGTTCTGGAACGCCTGCACGGTATGCAGCCGCAGCCCGGGCAGACGAGTTTTACCCGCCAGCAGGAACCGCTCGGTCTTGGCCATGCGGTCTGGTGCGCGCGCGAGCTGGTCGGCAATGAGCCGTTTGCCCTTCTTTTGCCGGACATGATCATGCAGGCGCCGAAGGGATGTCTGTCGCAGATGGTGGAGGTGTTCGAGAAGACCGGGGGCAATGTGGTCTCGGTAGAAGAATGCGAACCTTCCCAGACTCACAAATACGGCATCGTCGGACGCGGTGACGATGTCGCCGGAGGCTTCGAGATCAATGCGATGGTTGAGAAACCGAAGCCGGAAGACGCGCCGTCGAATTTCTACATAAACGGCCGTTATATTCTTCAGCCGGCGATATTCGATCTTCTCGCCCAGCAGGAGCGCGGGGCGGGCGGTGAAATCCAGCTCACCGATTCGATGCTGACGCTGATGCAGCGCCAGCCATTTCACGGCTATCACTTTACCGGCCGCACGTTCGACTGCGGTTCGCCCGAGGGGTTCGTGGAGGCCAATCTTGCCTTCGCGCTCGAGCGTCCCGAACTGCGCGAACATGTGCTGAGGGTTGTCGAGGCTTCGGGCCGAAGCTGATTCAGAATTTTGGGAAAACGCCGCGTTTCGCCCTGAAATGGCGGCGTTTTCCGGCTTTTCCGGAATTTTGGAGCGAATTCCCGAAAACGTGTTTTACCGCTGCATTCGGATGCCCATGAACACGCTCGTGGCATCGTAATCGCGGCCCGGAAGGCTGCTCGTGCGCTTCTCATAGCGGGCGCGGCCGGTCAGGCCCAGCGTGCGGTTGAGCCACCAGGTCATGCCGGCTTCGCCGTTCATCGTCAGGTCGTGCCCTCCGCTCATATAGTCGCGCCACGAAAGGCCGGCAGCCGCCTCGGCGGTGAGGTTTGCGCGAATCTGACGTTCAAGCCGCAATGTCCCAGCATACAGGATAGACCCGCTGTCGCCTGCATCCGTCGTGCCTTCGATGGTGGTGGAGCCATCGAACCGCACATTGGTACCGCGCTGTGGCGACCAGTTGAGGGCTGCGGCGAGCGCCAGCCCCGAAACCGTGTCCAGGCGCTCGTCGTCAAGGTCCTCGGCGATCCAGCCGATGGACGCTTCGCCGGAGAGCTTCTCCTCGATATCGACCATGACACCGGCGCGTGCGGCAAGGCGTGTTGCCGAGCGCTCATAGCCGGCGCTGTCCTGCGTCTCGTCATAGAACCGGCGACCGAACTCGCCCTCGATGAACGGGGTCAGGGCCGGCGAGATGGCATAGCCGGTGCGCAGGCGCAGCGTGGCAAGCGTCGCGTTGCGCTCTTTCTGCGAGAGCGTGCTGCCATCGATCAGCGTTGCGTCGCCATATTGCTGGCGTGACACCGATCCGGTGGCACTCAGGCGCAGTTTTCCAAAATCCTTCGAGAGGCCGAGACTGCCGTCGATGGTGTGACGCAGCGGACGCTCGTCGACGCCGGTAATGATCACGGGGGAGGATGCGGATTCGGGGCTTATCGAATAACCCAGGCTGGCGAGCGCCGTGTAATCGCGGGCCAGATCGAAGCGCAGGGTGCCGTCAATGCCGCCTTCGATGTCCGAGACTTCATCGCCAGAAACCGACTTGCGATAGATGCCATAGGCGTCCACCGTCGCTGCATGCCGCGCCCAGTCGGAAACCGCGTTCAGCCTGAGCGTTGATTGGGAAACAACGGCTTCGCTGCCATTGGTGCTGGAATCGGCATTGGACGTCCAGGTCAGTCCCTGCTCCAGCGTGGGGATGACGGTGAAAGTGCCGAACCTCAGCCCCAGCGGAGCATAGGGATTTTCGTCTGTGGCCTGAAAGTCGCCTTCGATCGCCCCGGTGCGTGGATTGAGCGCTTCTGCACGTTCAATCCGTTCAAAACCGGAGTTTTCCTCTTCGTTTTCGGGAATGCCCTGCGTGACGATCGTGTCCAGCGGTGGTTCCACCGGCCGCGTCGGGTCGTTCTGAGCCGTGCGGGCGCGCTCGCGCGCGACGGCGGTGGAGGGCACCCGGGTTGAGCGTTCGTTCTCGGCCTCGGCCGGCTCGGCTGGGCTCGGTGTCGCCGGCTCGTAACGCGGTGAGGGAAGCCCGGTTTCAGCCGTGCTCTGGATGGATGATGTGATGTCCGTTTCGGAGACGAGACCGCGCAGGCCTTCGGCCTGCTGCGTCTGCCCGACAGCAGGTGTCAATGCATTCAGACACGGGGCAATCAGACACAGGCCGAGCGCAGTCGACCTGTACCATCCGCATATGCGGGAACCCACTCTGACACCGGGACGAGACATACAGATCCAGACTATCAAGACGCGCCATGATTATGCTTACCGAAATCTAAAGCTCCATGGTTAACGGAAGGTTGAGCCCTGCCGCGTTATCCTCCGTCACTCGCCTGTGAACAATCTGAATGGACAGCAGGTCATCAAGGCGGTAAGGGCAGTGCCATGCTGAAAGACTCTTCCATGAACATCGACCGGAAAAGCGTTGTCGCTTCCGCCGTTCGCACGCTTGAAACGGAACGCGCGGGCCTGAAGGAACTGGCCGAAGCTCTCGACAACGGACTTGCCGACCCCTTCGCGGAGGCGGTGCGCATCATCGCCGGGATCAAGGGGCGGCTGATCGTGACCGGCGTGGGCAAAAGCGGCCATATCGGCTCCAAGATTGCCGCCACACTCGCTTCGACGGGAACGCCAGCTTTCTTCGTGCATCCGGCGGAGGCCAATCACGGCGATCTCGGCATGATCGGCGATGACGACGTGATCCTCGCCATGTCATGGTCGGGCGAAACCACGGAATTGCACGGCATCGTCGCCTATGCGCGGCGCTTTGCCATCCCGATCATTGCCATCACGGCAGGCAAATCATCGGCACTTGCAAGGGAGGCCACGGTCGTTCTCGGATTGCCGCGTGCGCCCGAAGCCTGCCCGCACGGGCTCGCGCCCACCACGTCGACGGTTCTGCAACTGGTCATCGGCGATGCGCTGGCGGTGGCGCTGCTTGAAGCGCGGGGCTTCACGGCCGATCATTTCCGCACTTTTCATCCCGGCGGACAGCTCGGCGCGAAACTGACACAGGTGCGCCAGATCATGCATTCGGGCAGTGAACTGCCGCTTGCCAGCAGCGGTGCGCTGATGCGTGAAGCCATTCTGGAAATGACCCAGAAAGGGTTCGGCTGTGTCGGTATTACCGATGCGGACGGTGTGTTGATCGGGATCATCACCGATGGCGATCTGCGCCGCCACATCGATAGCGAGCTGCTCTCCATGACGGTCGATCAGGTGATGACACGCAATCCGAAAACGATCGGACCGGAAACACTGGCGGAAAGCGCGCTGCAGATCGTCAATTCATCAGCCATCACCACGCTGATGGTGGTTGAAGACGGCAAGCCATGCGGTGTGGTGCATCTGCACGATCTGCTGCGCATCGGCGCTGCCTGATCAGGCGGGAACAGATGCTTTGGCCGGTCTGACCGGCCAATTCGTCAAACCGCCTCCACGCGCAAGGTGCCAGCGTCCACCGAAGCGACCCTGACGCGCGTGCCTGCCGGCAGTTCGGGGCCCGCGACGCGCCACAAGGTGTCGTCAAGCCGGATGCGGCCAAAGCCGTTCTCGATGGCCTCCTCGAGCGTTGCCGTGCGTCCGACGAGCTGCTCCCTGCGACGATTGAGGAGCGGTTGGTCGGTTTCTTCGTTGCGGCGCGAATCCATGAGGCGTTTGCCGGCATAGGCCGAGATCAGCGAGAGCGCCAGGAAAACCAGAACCTGCACCTGCCAGCTCCAGGCCGGCAGGTCCCACAATTGCAGCGAAAGCGCGCCGGTCAGAATGGCGGCGATGCCGATCCAGAGCAGGAAGACACCGGGTGCCAGAATCTCGGCTGCAAGAAGCACGAAGCCAAGCAGCATCCAGTTCCAGGGGCCGAGTTCCGCGATTACATGCTCGATCATGGCGCTACTCCTGCGCCGGTCCCGTGCGGGGCGGACGGGCCGATGAGACACGGTTTGACTGCGCTTGCGGTGTGCCGCCTTCGCCGAACACTTCGCGCGCGATTGAACCGATGCCGCCCAGCGAGCCGATCAGCGAGGAAGCCTCGAAAGGCATGAGAACGATCTTGTTGTTGCTGGAGGAGCCGATGGTGGCCAATGCCTCCGTGTATTTCTGCGCAACGAAGTAATTGACGGCCTGGACGTCGCCGGCAGCAATGGCTTCCGAAACAACCTGAGTTGCGCGGGCTTCCGCCTCAGCAGCGCGCTCGCGCGCTTCGGCATCGCGGAAGGCAGCTTCCTTGCGGCCCTCGGCTTCAAGAATCTCGGCCTGCTTCAGGCCTTCCGCCTCCAGAATCTGCGCGCGCTTGTTGCGCTCGGCCATCATCTGGCGGGCCATCGATTCCACGAGATTGGCCGGTGGATTGATGTCCTTGATCTCCACTCGGGTCATCTTGATACCCCATGGGCTCGCCGCATCATCGACAATGCGCAGAAGCTTCTCGTTGATTGCGTCGCGGTTGGACAGAAGTTCGTCGAGGTCCATGGAGCCCATGACGGAGCGAATGTTTGTCATGGTCAGGTTGAGGATCGCGTTCTCGAGACCGGAGACCTGATAGGCTGCCTCGGCGGCGGTGAGCACCTGGTAGAAGGCGACACCGTCGACGGCGACAATCGCGTTGTCACGGGTGATGACTTCCTGGGTGGGAACGTCGAGCACCTGCTCCATCATGTTCATCTTCGCGCCGACGCGATCGATGAAGGGGACAATGAGATTGAGGCCGGGCGTGAGCGTTTTCGTGTAGCGACCAAAGCGCTCGACGGTGAAGTTGAAGCCCTGCGGAACGGTCTTGATGCCGGCAAACAGCAGGAGCAGGACAAGGACGACGAGTACTGGAATGATGAAGTCAAAACCGGAGAAAGGCATATTCGGCTCCTGGGACCGCTTCAGCGGGGCATGAGTGATACGCGAGCGCGCAGTTTAAGGCACTACGCCACGATGTGAATAGAAAGACCACGGATCGCACCACCACGGAAACAGACTGCACGGAGGCAAAGCCTGTTTCCACAGCAAGTTGCATCGCGGTGCATATGCCTCGCCAAATATGACGTGCCTGTGGCAAGGCGGCGTCCGATCCTACAGCCAGCCCGAAAGCTCGCGGCGTACAAGTGTCTCGATCACGGCCATGCCCTCATCCGTGTCGTTGAGGCAGGGGATATGTGTGAAGTTCTTGCCGCCGGCTTCGTGAAAAATCTCTCCGGCCTCACCGGCGATTTCTTCAAGCGTCTCCAGACAGTCGGAGACGAAGCCAGGATTGAACACGGCGATGGATTTGACGCCCTCTCTGGCGAGCTTTTCAACGGTCTTGTCGGTATAAGGCTGGAGCCATTCTTCCGGGCCGAAGCGTGACTGAAAGCAGGTCATGAGTCTCTTCTCGTCCCAGCCGAGGCGTTCGCGCAGGAGGCGGGTCGTTTTCTGGCAATGGCAGTGATAGGGGTCGCCGCGCCTGAAATAGCTTTGCGGGATGCCGTGATAGGAAGCGATGACGACTTCCGGCTCGAAATCCAGGCTTTCGAGGTGCTTTTCGATGGAGCGGGCGAGCGCCTCGATATAGACCGGCTCGTCCTGATAGGAGGGCACGGTGCGTATGGCCGGCTGGAAGCGCATCTTCGCAAGCGCTTCAAAGAATTTGTCGTTCACCGTTGCCGTGGTGGTGGCGGAGTATTGCGGGTAGAGCGGGAACATGACGATGCGGTCGCAGCCGCGCTCCATCAGACTCTTCGTCACCGTCTCGATGGACGGCTGTCCGTAGCGCATGGCCCAGTCGACAATGACATGATCATGTTCACCAAGCGCCTCGCCGAGCTTTTCCCCCTGAGAGCGGGTGAAGGTGCGCAGCGGCGATTCATTGCGCTCCTGATTCCAGATTTCCGCGTAAGCAGCGCCTGACTTCTTTGGCCGCGTGTTGAGAACGATGCCGTAAAGGATCGGATACCAGATGGCTTTCGGCCATTCGATGACGCGGGGATCTGACAGGAACTCCTTCAGATACCGCCGCATGGGCGCGTAGTCCGTGCCGTCGGGCGTGCCCAGATTGACGAGAAGAACGCCTACCTTGCCGACGCGGACAGGTGGGTGTTCTGCTGGCAGCGGGCCAATGGCCTTCGTCGCTTTTGGGTCGATTTTCGTGGGGAGATTCATGCTTTGGCTCCGATCATGCAAGGGAAGCTAGCGAAGCCGGGCTGGTTTTCAATGGAGCGCGTGGCCGCAGGGGCGAAAAAAGAGCCCCGCCGTGTGGCGAGGCTCCATGAAGCTCTGGAAGCAACCGGTCAGTTTGCCGATGGGAGGTTTAGTTCCATGCCGACGTCGATCCGGTTGGGATTGATCTGCGGATTGGCTTCCGCGATCGCCCGCCATTTGGCCGGATCGCCATAATGTGTGCGGGCGATCTCCCAAAGCGTGTCGCCGCGTGCGACGGTGTGGGTTTTCTTCTCGCCTTCCATGGCCTCACCGGCGGTGCTGGCAGCCTCCTTCATCGTGTCGGAAGCGTCCTTGGCCATGCCCTCCATGGCTTCACCGGCCTCTTTCGCGGCATCGCCGGCGGTTTCGGTCATCTTTTTCATGGCGTCGCCGGCCTCTTCAACAGCCTTGTCCGCCATTTCCTTGGCGCCTTCAGCCATACTCTCGACGGCTTCGCCAGCCTTTTCAACGGTCTCTTCGACCGCTTTTGGCGCCTCGCTGGCAATCGTTTTCGACATCTCGGGCAGGTCGGGGGTTGTGGCCTCGGTCTCTGCTCCTGCAACGCTCGCCGCGACCTTCGTGATACGGCCGTCGATGGCTGGCGTATAGGGGCTGTTTTCGGCCAGATAATCGGCAAGAACCTGTTCAAGGCCCGGGCCGTAGTCATAGGCGTTTTCGGCATTCTCCGCGAAGAGCCTGTAGCCATCACCACCATTGCGCATGAAATTGTTGGAGGCGATGGTGTAGGTGGTGCCCGGGTCGATCGGAGACCAGCCGTCGCCGTCCTTCACCTCGACGGACTTGATGCGGCCTTCGCCGGGAGCGACGGACGGATCGAAGCTGTAACGCAGGCCCGAGACCTGCGGGAAACGGCCCGCGCCTTCCTCGATCTGGCTCACGCCGCTTTCCAGCGAGGCGACGACGTCGGCGCCCTTCAACTGGAAGGTGGCAAGCGTGTTCTGGAAGGGCAGGACACCGAGCACTTCACCCATGGTGACTTCGCCGCCATCGATGGAGGCGCGCAGGCCGCCGCCATTGGTTATGGCGAACTGCACGCCCTGATC
Source organism: Nitratireductor lacus (assembly GCF_056431025.1). Lineage (NCBI taxonomy): Bacteria > Pseudomonadati > Pseudomonadota > Alphaproteobacteria > Hyphomicrobiales > Phyllobacteriaceae > Nitratireductor > Nitratireductor lacus. The sequence goes on from NZ_JBWKMB010000019.1 coordinate 71,449, forward strand.
GGCGGTGCGGGCGACCATGGCGTCGGTCACGAGATTGCCCATCTCGCACTCACCGGCGCGGCAGGTTTCGCGGCTGCCATCCACGGGGGCTGCGGTCTCGGCGACAATCTTGTTCTTCAGTTCCTCAATGGGGCCGGCCAGCTCCTGGACGCGGGCGACAACGGCCTCATCCTTGGCAACGGAAGCGTCGATCAGCTTGACGTCGCCGGTGGCGGCGGTGACGACACCTTCGTCACTGAAGGTGAGCTTCAGTTCGCCGAGATATTTGGAATAGGACGCGGCCTGCACCACGGGCACCTGATGGCCGTCGGGATTGTCGACCATGGTCGGATAGGGGCCTTCGGCACCTTCGACCGTGTTGGACAGGAGCGTGTTGGAGTGGCCACCGACGACCACGTCAACGCCGGAGATTTTGGCGATGGCCTCAAGGTCGCGCGGATAGCCCACATGGGTGAGCGCGATGACCTTGTTTGCGCCTTCGGCGGTGGCGGCTTCGACGGCTGCGGTGATGCCCGCGACATCCTCGATGATGGAGACGTTTTCGCCAGGCGAGGAAAGCTCCGCCGTGTCATTGGCGACCGCGCCGACAATGGCGATCTTCTCGCCGCCGACATCGAGCAGCAGATACTCCTTCACCCGGTCGCCCAGCGCGGAGGCTTCCTTGGCCTTGACGTTGGAGCCCAGCACGGGGAATTCGACCTTGTCGAGGAAGGTGGCGAGGCCGTCTTCGCCGTCGTCGAATTCATGATTGCCGACGACCATGGCGTCGGTCTTCATCAGGTTCAGGAACTCGGCTTCGGCGGCACCCTTGTAGGTGGTGTAGAAGAGCGATCCCTGGAAATTGTCGCCGGCGTTCAAAAGCAGAACGTTTTCGCCTTCGAGCGCCTTGCGGGACTCGGCCACTGCGGTGACGAGGCGGGCAGCACCGCCAAAGCACTCGCCGGCTTCATCGTCTTCTGGCGAACAGGTGGAATCGTATTTGTTGATGGGCTCGATGCGGCTGTGCCAGTCGTTCATGTGGAGAATGTTGAGCGTGTAGTCGGCGAAGGCCGCGCCGGCGCTCAGCGTCAGTGCCGATGCGGTCAGCGATGCAAGGGCAAGGCGCTTCCTGAAGATCGATCTGTTCATTGTGACTTCTCCCGAATGGCTCTTTGCGGTCTCTACCGCCGCATTGTGACGCCGTTTTAAAGGCTGTCCGGGCCGCATGTTTTCACCGGCTTGCAAGTGATGCAAGTGAAACTTGGGTGGCAGGCGGGAAGTTCGCTGGGGCACGCTTATGGTGCTATTCTGGGCGGTGCTGAAGAGCCTGAACAGGTCAGGACCAAACCTCGGGGAAGGTGAATGCCATGGACGCTGCAGAACTGCGCGCCATTCAGGCGCCGATCAAGGACCGCTATCGCGGCGAGCCGGGCGCAGCCCTCATCACGCTTCACGCCAGGGGCGCGCTCGACGATCAGAACATTGCCTGCAAGGTGGAGACCGGCCGTGCTATCGCCATTGCCGGACTGCACCCGGCGACGGGCGGAACGGGGCTGGAACTGTGCTCTGGCGACATGCTGCTGGAGGCGCTGGTCGCCTGCGCGGGCGTGACGCTGAAGGCCGTAGCCACGGCGCTGGAGATACCGCTTCGGGCGGGCGTGGTTTCAGCCGAGGGCGATCTCGACTTTCGCGGCACGCTGGGCGTGGTGAAGGATGCGCCGGTGGGCTTTGCGGAAATCCGGCTGTCCTTCGATCTCGACACGGATGCATCGCAGGAGCAACTCGATCAGCTTCTGAAACTCACCGAGCGCTACTGCGTGGTTTACCAGACGATCGCGAACGGCCCTTCGCTCAGCGTGGCGATGACGCGAATGTGAGCGCGGGGCGAGGCTTTTCGATACGGGCCATCTCTACGGAAACGGCCTTGAGCAGGGCGTGAACCCGGCTGCCCGGCTGAAGGTCGAGCGCATCTGCCGATTTTGCCGTGATGCGGGCCAGAAGCTGCTGCCCGCCGAAGCCGAGCGCGACGGTGGCGAATGCGCCGTCGCGGCGAATTTCCTCGACAATTGCGGGAAGCTGGTTGCGGATCGACAGTCCGTCATGGGGCGCATTGGCGATGGCGACATCGCCGGCCCGCACGCGCAGCCGCACCGTCATGCCGGGTGCAAAGCCGTTTCCGGTCAGCTCGATGCGGTCTTCATCAAGCGCGATGACGGCGGTGTGGTAAGCGGGGTCAACATCGGTGATGCGGCCTTCAAGGATGACGCCGGCCTCGTCGGGATCGCCGCCGGCGGCAAGGCCGAGGCGGGCGAGGATGGCGGCGGCGGGGCCGCTGTCGGAAACGCGTCCGTTTTCGATCAGCACGACCGTGTCGGCCAGACGTGCGACCTCCGAGGTTTCGTGGCTCACATAGAGGATGGGAATGCCGGCCTCGGTGCGGATCGCTTCCAGATAGGGCAGGATCTCGTTGCGCCGCGCCTTGTCGAGCGAGGAGAGCGGCTCATCCATGAGAAGCAGCGCAGGGTCGGCAAGCAGCGCCCGGCCAATGGCGACGCGCTGGCGCTCTCCGCCTGAAAGCGTGGTGGGTGCGGCATCGAGACGGTCTTCAAGGCCAAGCAGGGCCACCACTTCATCGAAAGCGCGGGATGCCGGGCGGCGACCGGCCCAGCGGGCATAGGTGAGGTTTCTGCGCACCGAAAAATGCGGGAAGAGGCGCGCATCCTGAAAGACGAAGCCGATGCCGCGTTTCTCCGGTGGGAGGTTCGTGCGGGTGGCCGAATCGAACAGCGTGCGCCCGCCTGCCACGATGCGCCCCGACTGCGGACGGGCCGTGCCCGCGATCATCTTGAGCAGGGTGGATTTGCCCGCGCCGGATGGCCCGAACAGGGCGGTGACGCCTGCGCCGGCCTGAAAGGCGGTTTCGATCTCGAAACTACCGGCGCGGCCCCTGATGTCGACGTGTAGAGCGGTCATGCGCGTCCTCCGGCGGTGAGCCTACGGGCCAGATATTCGGACGCGACGATGGCGGCGAGCGCCAGGGCAACGGCGATTGCGATGAGGCGAAGGGCGGCGGCATCGCCGGATGGCGATTGCAGCAGCGCGTAGATGGCGAGCGACAGGGTCTGCGTTTCGCCCGGAATGTTGGAAACGAAGGTGATCGTCGCGCCGAATTCGCCGAGCGCCTTGGCGAAGCCGAGCACGGCGCCGGCAATGACGCCCGGAAGGGCGAGCGGCAGGGTGACGGTGAAGAACACGGTGAGACGCGATGCGCCGAGCGTGCGCGCGGCCTCGCCAAAGCCCTGATCCATGGCTTCCAGCGACAGGCGGATGGGCCGCACGAGCAGCGGAAACGCCATGACGCCGGCGGCGAGCGCGGCACCTGTCCAGCGGAAGGCGAAGCTGATGCCGAACAGGTTTTCAAAGAGCTGGCCAAGCGGGCCTTTGGAGCCGAACAGGATCAACAGGCCATAGCCGGTGACGACCGGCGGCAGCACGAGCGGCAGGGTGACCAGCGCCTGAACGACGCCCTTTCCGGGGAACTCCCTGCGGGCCAGAAGCCAGGCGACCGCAAAGGCCGGAACGAGCGCGCAGAGGATGGCGGTCAACGCCACCCTCGCGGACAGGAGTATGATCGAAAGTTCGGTCTCGCCCATGTCGGCAGTCTATTCCGTAGCTTCGGAAAAACCGAGATCGGTGAAGATCGCGCGACCGGCCTCGCTTTTCAGGAAGGCGAGGAAGGCTTCTGCACTTTCGGCTCCATCCTTCGTGGCGGCGGCGGGGTAGAGGATCGGTGCGTGGCTGTCTGCCGGGAAGACATAGGCGCGCACCAGATCGCCGGCGGCTTTCTGGTCCGACCCGTAGACGATTGCCGCTTTCACCTCGCCACGGCTGGCGAGCTCCAGCGCCACACGGACGTTTTCACCGAACACGGCGTTTTTTTCGACGTCTTTCCAGATGTCGAGGTTTTCGAGCGCCGTGCGGGCATATTTGCCGGCGGGCACATGGCTCGGGTCGCCCATGGCGAAGCGTTCGTCGAGCAGGGCGCTGGGGCTCTCCACCGGCTCTGTGCCCTCTGCGGCTGCGATGACGAGATTGTTGCCGGCGATGATGGTCTCGCTGTCGGCGCGGACCAGATCACGTTCGACCAGATACGCCATCCAGTCGGTGTTTGCTGAGATAAACACATCCGCCGGCGCACCGGCCTCGATCTGTCGGGCGAGAACGGAACTGGAGGCGAAGGAGACGACCACTTCGTCGCCACCGGCCGCCTGATATTCGCCCGCGGCGCGCTCGATGGCGTCCTTCATGCTGGCAGCGGCGAAGACGGTGATCTTTTCGGCGGTGGCCGCCGTGGAAAGAGAAGCGAGGAGGGCGAGGCTCACAAGAGCACGTTTGAACATGGAACCACCATAGGTCATTGGCGCGGACGGGTGCCGCGTGCCGGTCAACGGGAATGCATGGTGGTCAGGTCTGGACATTCGCGCCCCGAATGCCGCCCGAACCTTGGGACAGAGGCAGCCATCACGCGCTGCCCGGGCCGGATATTAGGAGGGGCGTGACGGCGGGGTCAAGGGAGAATGGGGCAAAGCGCTGGGGATGGGGGTGGTGTGGGGTGTGGTGGGCATTTCGGGAATGCCGGTGCTCGCCCCTCATCCTCACCTTCTCCCCGCGTGCGGGGAGAAGGGGCATAGACGGTGGGGCTGGGTTGTCTGACGGCGTGGGGCCTTTGGGCTTTAGGCGGGACGGTTGAGCTGCCTCCTTCTCCCCGCAAACGGAGAGAAGGGGACCTCGACGTTGGGGCCGGGTTGTCCGGCGGTGTGCGGCCCTTGGCTTTTAGGCGGGACGGTTGGGCAGCCTCCTTCTCCCCGTTTGCGGGGAGAAGGTCCCGGCAGGGGGATGAGGGGCGGGCGGGAATGTGTGCGGTGTTGCGCGGGCTTGGACGCTGGGGCTGTGGCGATGCCGGTGCTCGCCCCTCATCCTTACCTTCTCCCCGCTTGCGGGGAGAAGGGGGCATTGACGGTTGGGCTGGGCTGTCTGGCGGCGTGCGGCCTTTGGTTTTAGGCGGGGGGGGGGGTGAGCTACCTCCTTCTCCCCGTTTGCGGGGAGAAGGTCCCGGCAGGGGGATGAGGGGCGGGCGGGAATGTGTGTGGTTTTGTGCTGACTGGGACGTGAGGGCTGTGGCGATGCCGGTGCTCGCCCCTCATCCTCACCTTCTCCCCGCGTGCGGGGAGAAGGGGGCATTGACGGTTGGGCTGGGCTGTCTGGCGGCGTGCGGCCCTTGGCCTTTAGGCGGGGCGGTTGAGCAGCTTCCTTCTCCCTGTTTGCGGGGAGAAGGGGTGGCCATGACTGGAAGATCATGACCGGACGGTTGAGAAACGGTCAGGCCGTTGCTTCGGAGACGGTTGCCTCGATGTGGTCGACAAGCGGGTCGGGCAGGCGCAGGCGGCCGGCGAGCATGTCGAGATAGCCGCGCTCGGCGCGGGTCTTCGGCTCGATGGTGAGGCGCGACGCCGTGTAGAGCTCGATTTTCTGGGCGTCGGTCTGTGCGGCCTCGACCAGCGCATCGAGATCAACCGGGCGCTCCAGCTCGCGCATGAGGAAGGCTTCCTCTTCGCTGTCGATGCCGGAGAGCCTGAGCTTGTCGGCGATCTTGGCGCGCTCGCCTTCATCGATATGGCCGTCGGCGCGGGCGGCGGCGATCATGGCGCGCACCAGCGCCAGCGCGAATTCGCCTTCGCCCTGCGGGGCCTGGGCCGGATTGAAGCTGGTGTCTTCCGGCGGGGGCAGAAGCTCGCCTTCTTTCGCGGCCTCGGTCGGCTCCTTGCCTGCCTGATAGTTCTGATAGGCCTTGTAGGCGATGCCGGCCACGGCGGCGAGGCCGCCGAGCTTGAGCGCGCTGCCGGTGACGGAACGTCCAGTGCTGGTGCCTAACAGGACGGCTGCGATGGCGCCGGTTGCAAGCGGATTGTCCTTGGCGAGCTGAACCGCCTGGCCCGCCTTGTCGCGCACGGTTCCCTGCGTTCCGGGCACCTGTGAGCCCAGAAGGTCGTTCAGCAGCTTCTTTGGATCAAACATCCGCATCTCCTCGTTTCGCGCCTGTCGCGCCGTAGCGTTGGCGAAAAGGTAGGAACGCATTTGTGGCATTGCAATGTTGGAGGATGATGCAACCGGCAGGGGAAGACGAAAGTCCAATGTCATCCGAAGGGCTCGGCAGGAGCCTTGCCGCCCGACAGCCCGGTCATGATGGCGGGGCGGGTGCCCTTCCTGTGTTCGGCTGTCTCGAACCGGAGGGCTTCGATGACGCCGTCGCGCGGGAAATGCTCCAGAACCCGCGCCAGTGTGGCGGGTGCGATGCGGTGGCGGCCTGCGCCGAAGAGATCGCAGACCGCGCCGCGCGACACCAGATGCGCCTCTACGCCATGCGCGCGGGCGGACACCCATCCATTGAGATGAAGCGCGATGGCGTCTCCGACCTTCTGGCCGATCTCGCCGCCATGTCCCTTCGCGCAGAGATGATCGCGCGCCCGTTCGCCGCCGCTAAGCGCAAAGCAGCGCGTGCAGAGTGACGGCTCGTGGCGTTCGGTCAGGCCGATATCGTGCAGGATGGCGGCGGCGAAAAACAGGGCGGGATCGTGGTCGAGGCGCTCATGGGCCGCGATCAGTGACCCGAACAGATAGGTGCGCCAGCTATGGAAAAGCAGCGCATCGCGATGGGTTTCGGTGGCGAGCTGAAGCGCGTCTTCCACCAGCGCGGTCTGCGGCGGCATCAGCGCGTCGAGCGAGACCGGAGCCGGGGTGAGAAGGCCGAGGCGGTGGCGAACCGTGTCGAGTGCGGCATGCACCTGCACGAAGGCGAGATTGCCGATGAGGCGGATTTTCTCGCCGCTGCTCAATGTTCCATCCGTTCCGTGGCCCCAGGCGAGCGTGCCCATGGCTGCGATTTGGGGATGTGGTGATTCGGTCATCGTGATGCGCCTTGATATTTGTACTGTTTCGCATAAAAATGCACGGAGATGAATTTTATGCAAGATGGTACAAAATGATTGCACGCCGAGGACGCCCGCCGGCCTACGACCGTGAAGCGGCGCTGATGGCCATCGCGGAAGCGTTTCGCCTGCGCGGCTATGCCGCTGCCTCGCTGGACGAGATCGCGCGGGCAGCGGGGATGAACCGGCCCAGCCTTTTCGCCGCGTTCGGCAACAAGAAGGCCATGTATCTGGCTGCACTTGAAGATTACCGGCGGCGGATGGAGCAGGCGGTTTCGCCGGCGCTGGAGGGTGAGGGGCCTCTGGGCGATGCGCTGACGGGGTTCTTCGACGCGGCCATCGGCTTTTATGGCGAGGGTGCCGCGCCGGGCTGTCTCGTTCTGTGCACGGCAACGGCGGAAGCACCGGCTGATGAGGAGATCGCAGCCGCGCTGGCGGACACGATCAGCGGGATCGAGGCGCAGCTTACGGCGCGGATTGCGCGCGAAGCGGCTGAAGGTGAAGCGGCGGGGCTGGCGCAGTTGATGGTGTCGGTGCTGATCGGCATTGCCGTTCAGGCCCGTGCGGGCGCGGACGAGGCGGCGCTGAAGCGCTTTGCGCGCGCCAGCGTGGCTGCGGCATTGCGTCAGGCTTTGTGATCGGGCTTTGACATTTCGCGCATCGGGTGGCACTGGCTCCAGCCCGATTTTCAAAAGCAAGGCATTCACGTGACCGACGTCATTTCTCACACCCTGACCCTTTCCGATGGACGCGGCCTCGGCTGGCATGAATGGGGTGCGCCTGCAGGCCGTGTTGTGATTTTCTGCTCCGGCGCCGGCATGGCGGGAGCGATCCCGTTTGGCGGCGCGGCGGCAGAGCGGCTTGGCCTGCGCATTGTCGCGGTGGACCGGGCGGGGCTTGGTGCGTCTGACGCGGACCCGGAAAAGAGCTTTCAGCGCTGGAGCGCAGATGTGGCGGCGCTGCTTAAGCATCTGGGTGAAGACAATGCGCTTGCGATGGGCTTTTCGCAGGGTGCGCCTTTTGCGCTGGCGCTGGCGGATGCCGGCGTGGCGAAGGCCGTCGCGCTGGTTTCAGGGCAGGATGAGCTTTCTGCGCCGAAGGTGTTTGCGCAATTGCCCGGGCCTGTCGCCGATATGGTGCAGCTTGCCAAGGACGATCCGGCGCGTCTGGAGGCGGATATTGCCGCCTTCGCGACAGCCGACTGGCTGTGGCAGATGATCGAGACGATGAGCGGGCCGCAGGACCGCGCCTATTATGCCGGCGAGGCGTTTGCGCCGCTCTATCGCGCAGCGCTGGCGGACGGGTTTCGGCAGGGGGCGGCGGGGTATGCCCGCGACACGCGGCTTGCCATGGAGCCATGGCCGTTCCGGGTCGAGGAGATTGCCTGCCCGGTGGCGTTGTGGTTCGGCCTTGCCGATACGAGCCCGGTGCATTCGCCGGATTTCGGCGCGACGCTGCATGGCCGTTTCGTCAACAGCACGCTGCACCGGCTTGAAGGCGAGGGCAGCGCCATTCTGTGGAGCCATGCGGACGCGATCCTCGGGGATCTAGCTGCGGCGATCTAGGTCTTGTGCTTCTCTGACGGCGTGCCGATGGGGAAGCTCTGGCCGCGCTTCTCGGCCAGTTCCACCTGGCGCTGGCGCTCGGCATAGCGGGCGCGGTCTGCTTCGCTGCGGGTTTCGGCGCAATGCGGGCAGGAGATGCCTTCCTGAAACAGCGGGGAGGCGCGCTCCTGAGGCGTCAGCGGATGCCGGCAGGCGCGGCACAGGGTTGCATCGCCCTCTTCGAGGCCGTGGCGAACCGAGACACGTTCGTCGAACACGAAGCACTCGCCTTCCCACAGGCTTTCCTCGGCCGGAACCTCTTCCAGATATTTCAGAATGCCGCCCTTGAGGTGATAGACGTCGTCGACGCCGATCAGCTTCATATAGGCTGTGGCCTTTTCGCAGCGGATGCCACCGGTGCAGAACATGGCGACCTTGCGCCCCTTGAGGCGATTGAGGTTGCGCTCGGCCCAGGCGGGGAAATCGCGGAAGGTTTCCGTTTCCGGATCTTCGGCGCGCGAGAACGTGCCGATGGCGGTTTCGTAGGCGTTGCGGGTGTCGACGACCAGCGTGTCGGGATCGGCGATCAGCGCGTTCCAGTTAGAAGGCTCCACATAGGTTCCCACCTGATTAACGGGATCGACCTCGGGCACGCCCATGGTGACGATCTCCTTCTTCAGCCGCACCTTCATGCGGTGGAAGGGCATTTCGGAGGCCGTGCTGTATTTGACCTCGATGTCCTTGAGGGCAGGGATCGTTTCCAGATGGGTGATCAGCGCGTCGATGGCTTCGGGCGTGCCGGCAACGGTGCCGTTGATGCCTTCGGCGGCGAGAAGAAGCGTGCCGCGAATGCCGCGTTCGCAGCAGAATGCGGCAAGCTCGGGACGCAGCACTTCATACCCCGGCAGGTCGGCGAAACGGTATAGCGCGGCGACGCGAAATCTCTGTTCAGGCGTGGAAGAAATCATGCGCGGTCTCCTACGCTTCTCCCCGTCGGCTTGCAAGAAAAAGCGGAGTTCTCCCATTCCCGAGGTGTCGCGGCAGGGTATTTAAAATTGTATCATTTTCAATTTATCCCCTTTTGATTGTGTCGATCGATAATTGTCGAAAGCAATTACGGGCGAGAGCGATGTTTTCAGAAACAGCAATCAGGGAAATCGGTGAAGCGGCTTTACAGGCAGGATTTGAACCGGCCCTGCTTCTTGCGGTGGCTCAGGTGGAGAGCGGTGGCAGGTCACATGTCATGGTTCGCGGTCGGGCAGAGCCGGTGATCCGGTTCGAAGGGCATTATTTCGACCGGAGGGTTGCAGGCGGCAAGCGGGCGGAGGCGCGGGCGGCGGGGCTGGCTTCGCCGGAAGCCGGCGGAATAGCCAATCCGCGGGGTCAGGCCGAACGCTGGGTGCTTTTTGAGAAGGCTGCGCGCATTGACAGAAAGGCAGCGTGCGAATCCGTTTCCTGGGGGCTGGGGCAGGTGATGGGAGCACACTGGAGCTGGCTCGGCTTTGCCGATGTGGAGGCGCTGGTGGCCGAGGCCCGGAGCGGGACCGCCGGGCAGGTTCGTCTGATGCTGCGCTACATCGAGAAGGCGGGGCTGAAGGAGGCGCTGGCTGCGCGGAACTGGGCACGGTTTGCGCGGGGCTATAACGGGCCGGGCTACAGACGCAACCAGTATGACCGGAAGCTCGCCCGGGCCTACCGGGCCTATGCGGCGCGCGAAACATCCGGTGCCGGCGACCTGCTGCGGATCGGTGCACGGGGCGCTGCGGTGGCGAGCCTTCAGGCGATGCTATGCGCACTGGGCTACCCGGTGGTCGTGGACGGGGTGTTTGGCGCACGGACGGAGATGGCTTTGAGGCGCTTTCAGAAAGAGGCCGGCCTTGTTGTGGACGGCGTGGCGGGAGGCGCGACATGGCGCGCGCTGCAGAACGCGCTGCCTTTTCGCGGTTTGCTGCGGCGCCTTTGGGGCCGGTTGACCGGCTTCTGGAAGCGTTTGCGAACAGACAATTGAGGTTTGCGGCTTGCCAGTTTTGGGAGAAAAGTGTTCATGGGCGGCGAAATACGTGTATTGAACCGTTTTAACGGTGCGGTTTCGCCTGAAATGTAGAGGCTTTGAGGAGACGTGTGCACATGAACGCTGCCATGCAGAAGAAGAACGAGGTGCTGCTGGCGATCCTGGAAGGTCAGCCGGTGATCCCGGTTCTAAAGATCGACCGCCTGGCGGATGCCGTGCCGCTGGCGCAGGCACTGGTGAAGGGCGGGCTGCCGGCCATCGAAATCACGCTGCGCACGCCCGACGCCATCGATGCGATCCGTCTCGTTAGCGAGGAAGTGCCGGAGGCGATTGTCGGTGCCGGCACGATCCTGACCTCGAAGGACTTCTCCTACGCGGTGGCGGCCGGTGCGCGGTTCATCGTCAGCCCCGGCATCACGCAGGAACTGCTCGATGCGGCATCGATGTCCGAGGTGCCGTTCCTGCCTGGTGCGGCAACGCCGAGTGAGGTGATGGCCGCGCGTGAGGAAGGCTACAGCCTTCTGAAGTTCTTTCCGGCCGAGCAGTCGGGCGGCGCGCCCTTCCTGAAAGCCCTTTCCTCACCACTCGCTTCCATCCGTTTCTGCCCGACGGGCGGTGTCTCGCCGAAGAATGTGCATGACTATCTGTCCTTGCCGAATGTGATCTGCGTCGGCGGCTCCTGGGTCGCGCCCGACAAGGCGATCGAGGCCGGAGACTGGGCCTCCATCGAGGCGCTGGCTCGTGAGGCAAGCGGCCTCAAGGGCTGAAAAAGCCTGTTCTCAAACGAAAAAAAAGCGGGGCCCCGGAGCCCCGCTCAGACCACTGACAAACCCCGTCGATTTTCGGCGGGGTTTTGTTCAAGTGTGTGCGGTTTCTGGTTTTTGCCTGTCAGGAACAGGCGTCATCAGG
>NZ_JBWKMB010000020.1:0-78124 GCF_056431025.1 Nitratireductor lacus
GCGCAGGCACTCGACACTGGGCTATCTGAGCCCCGTGGAGTTCGAGGAGCGAGCTATGTTAGCTTAACCTCGTGTCCGAAAAACCGGCAGCAGGCCATCCCGCTCCTTCTCCGCGAGAAAAATGTCGCTCAATTCACCTAAGGTAACCGAAGGGGCTCTTGATGGGTCAAACAGGCTATCGAAGTATGGCCGGTCGTAGCGCTGCTCGTATCTGGCGATCCTTCTGTGTCCCAGCTCGAGAAGTGCACGTTCAACAAGGTTCACCAGACGATTTTCGGTTTTGGCATCTAAGTCTGTTATTCCGAGCTCACCAACGATCCGCTGAAACATGCCGGTAATCCATTCGTCGCGGCGCGGGTCTGCGGGGTTGGTTAAAATCGACAGTTCGACTGATGCACTCTCCAATCGCTCTTTAAGATCGTCTCGATCTACCGGTGGTTCCTCACAGAATTGCTGTATCGACCGCTCATCCAGTGCGGCAACAGTCCTACGGATATGCTCGGTGAGCATTGCAAGTGAAACAGCCGCAGTCTTCGGGCGTTGGTCGGCAGGCAAGCGTCCCTGTTCTGCTGCAGCGAACATGGCCTCGACCTTCAGGTCCTCAATGGTACGCAGCCGCTTCGCGTCGGCGCGCGCAGTTACACCGAGTGATCTCTTGATAAAGGTTCGACCGATGATCGGCGCGAGATGCTTCGGGACGCGACGATAATAATGCCAAACGTCACCACGCTTCATAAGATGTAGAGTATCTGCCACCGGTTCCATGCCCCGTGTATACCACACGTGTAACCCAATGGCCTGATGCAAGTGATTGAATTTCCAACTAAGTTAAAGATTTTACTAACTTAGAGGAGGATTGGTGGAGCCAAGGGGAGTCGAACCCCTGACCTCTTGAATGCCATTCAAGCGCTCTCCCAACTGAGCTATGGCCCCACACTCCGGCAATATGGCCGGTCGCCGTCTCCGGCGAAGAGGTCCGGAAGGCCCGCCGGGCCAACCGTGTGGGCGGCTTCTAAACCCGCCCGGCGGGAAGATCAAGCCCCGATTTGCGCCCCCGCGTCACTTTTGACAGGGGGCCGAAGCCATTCTTCCCGCGTGTGCTGAAAAATCAGCTCTCGTCGTCGTCGTCACCGACGCCGATGAAGTCCTTCACATCATCGTCTTCGTCGTCTTCGTCGTCATCGAGGAACGTGTCGTCTTCATCGTCGCCGAGGTCGACATCATCGTCTTCATCGTCGAGATCCGGGATCTCGGCCTTGTCGCTGGACGATGCCTCATCGTCGGCGTCTTCAAGCGACACGACTTCCGGAGCATCTTCCTCGCCGTCCAGCTCCTTTTCCTCCACTTCGTCTTCTTCATCCATGGAGGTATCGCCGCCGGCCTCAAAGAAGCTGCGCGGATAGGTCTGGCCCGTATAGGGCGAAACAATCGGGTCCTTGTTCAGGTCGTAGAATTTGCGGCCCGTTTCCGGGCAGACGCGTTTTGTTCCGAGTTCCGGTTTAGCCACCTTGCTGCCTCATCGTCTTGCGGTCGGCCCAGCCTGCGACGGCTCCATCGCGGCCGGCACCGGAAGCGCTTCCTGCCTTACTGAAAATTTCGGTCCCCATAACGGCAAGTCGCGCACCTGTCAAAGCCTAATACGCACCCTGGAAAGGCCTCTCCTCCCAAGGTCCACTCTCTTTACAACCCCGACAGGGGCCATCCGTCAACCGGGGGATGACCGACTATCCTCATCATGCTAGAGCGAGCAGGCAAAATCCTCGAATAATCTGCCGCCCGGCAGAACGCCTATCATCAGGGACCAGACAATGCACACGACCGAGCCGCGCCCCATGAGCGCCAGAAGATCAGACGCCCTTTCGGGCCGGGCCCGCGTGCCCGGCGACAAGTCGATTTCGCACCGGGCGCTGATGTTTGGCGGCCTGGCGGCCGGCGAGACGCGCATTACCGGTCTTCTGGAGGGCGAAGACGTGCTGCGCACCGGAGAAGCCATGAAGGCCATGGGCGCGACCATCGAAAAGCGCGGCGATGAATGGATCGCCACCGGCACCGGCAACGGCGCCCTGCTGGAACCCAAAGAGCCGCTCGATTTCGGCAATGCCGGCACAGGCGTGCGGCTGACGATGGGTCTTGTCGGCTCTTATGACATGACGACACGCTTTATCGGCGACGCCTCGCTCTCCAAGCGTCCGATGGGCCGCGTGCTCGATCCGCTGAAGGAAATGGGCCTGCAGGTGGTTTCCGCCGAGCCGGGCGACCGCCTGCCCATCACGCTGCGCGGGCCGAAACACGCAGCGCCCATCTCCTACCGGGTGCCGATGCCTTCGGCGCAGGTGAAGTCGGCCGTCCTGCTTGCCGCGCTCAACACGCCGGGCGTGACCACGGTGATCGAACCCGTGGCGACCCGCGACCACACCGAGAAGATGCTGGCCGGCTTCGGCGCGTCGCTGGAAGTGGAGACCGACGCCGATGGCGTGCGCCATATCCGCATCGAGGGCCAGCCGAAGCTTACCGGCCAGACCATCGCCGTTCCCGGCGACCCGTCTTCGGCTGCCTTCCCGCTCGTGGCGGCCCTGATCGTGCCGGGCTCGGAGGTGGTCATCGAAAACATGCTCATGAACCCGACGCGCACCGGGCTCGTCACCACGCTGATGGAAATGGGTGCTGACATCGAGATCCTCGACCGCCGCAACGAAGGCGGCGAGGACGTGGCCGATCTGCGCGTGCGCGGCTCCGAACTCAAGGGCGTGACCGTTCCGGAAGACCGCGCGCCCTCCATGATCGACGAATATCCCGTGCTTGCCGTGGCGGCCTCCTTTGCCGAGGGCGATACGGTGATGCAGGGGCTGGAAGAGCTGCGTGTCAAGGAATCCGACCGGCTTTCCGCCGTTGCCGAAGGGCTCAAGGCCAATGGCGTCGATTGCGAAGAGGGCGAGGCCTCGCTCAGGGTCACGGGACGCCCCGGCGGCAAGGGGCTGGGCGGCGGCACAGTCAAGACCCATCTCGACCACCGCATCGCCATGAGCTTCCTCGTCATGGGCCTTGCGACCGAAAAGCCAGTGACCATTGACGATCAGACGATGATCGCCACCAGTTTTCCCGATTTCACCGCGCTCATGACGCGGCTCGGCGCCACGCTGGACTGACACCCGGATCGGAATGGGAGAGAAAAGATGACTGGACTGAAGGTAGCCATGATCATTGGCGGCGGCAGCGGCATGGGCGCCGCAGCGGTCCGCAAACTGGCAAAATGCGGCCTCGAGGTCGCTGTCATGTCGTCCTCCGGAAAGGGCGAGGCGCTCGGCAGGGAACTCGGCGGGCTGGGTTTCACCGGCTCCAACCTTTCACCGGACGATCTCAAACGCTTCACCGACGCGACGATGGAGCGTTTCGGCCGCATCGACGCGCTGGTGAACGGCGCCGGCCACGGGCCAAAGGGCGATGTGCTCGACATGTCCGACGAAGACTGGCATCAGGGCATGGAGGTCTACCTGCTCAACGTGGTGCGCGCCACACGGCTCGTCACACCCATCATGCAGGCGCAGAAATCGGGCGCGATCGTCAACATCTCCACCTATGCCACCTTCGAGCCGGAAGCGGCTTTCCCGACCTCCGGCGTGTTCCGCGCCGGGCTTGCTGCCTTCACCAAGCTCTTCTGCGACAAATACGCAGCCGAGGGCCTGCGCATGAACAATGTGCTGCCGGGCTTCATCGATTCCCTGCCGGAAAAGGAAGACCGCCGCGCGCGCATCCCCATGGGCCGCTATGGCACGGTGGAGGAAGTTGCCGAGCTCATCGCCTTCCTTGCCGACGAGAAATCCAGCTACATCACCGGCCAGAACATCCGCATCGATGGCGGCATCACGCGCTCGGTCTGACGACATGGACGGAAGATTGACCATCGCCATCGACGGGCCGGCCGCCTCCGGCAAGGGCACACTCGCCCGGCGGCTGGCGGCGCATTACGGCCTGCGCCACCTCGACACCGGGCTCACCTATCGCGGTGTCGCCCGGGCACTGATCGAGGCAGGGCAGCCACTGGACGACGAGGCGATTGCCGAAAAGGCCGCCCGCGCGCTCGATCTCGGCGCGCTCGACCGGGCCGTGCTTTCCGAACACGGCATCGGCGAGGCAGCCTCGAAAGTGGCCGTGATGCCATCGGTGCGCACCGCGCTGGTGGACAAGCAGCGCGCCTTTGCGAGCGCCCCGCCCGGCGCCGTGCTCGACGGGCGCGACATCGGCACGGTGGTGTGCCCCGATGCCGATGTGAAGCTCTATGTGATCGCGGGCGCCGAGGTGCGCGCCACGCGCCGCTGGCGCGAGATCGAGGCCGGCGGCGGCAGCGCCGACTATGCGCAGATCCTCGCCGATATCGAGCAGCGCGACGCCCGCGACATGGGCCGGGCGGACAGTCCGTTGAGGCCGGCAGCGGATGCGCACTTGCTCGATACGAGTGAAATGGATATAGAGACGGCATTCGAGGCGGCCTGCAAACTGGTGGATGCCAGGCTGGCGGCCCGGAACGAAGACTGAAAGAACCGTCTGCCACGCATTCTCTGCGCCGGATCTGCCGCTTCACGCGGCCTTAGAGCGATCCGCTCGGATGCATGATCGGACAAACGCAACACGAACCACCGGCGCTTTTGCCCCGCTTGAATGACAGGGGCTTTTCAGGAGCATCAATGTCAGAACTCAATCCGTCTCGCGATGATTTCGCGAGCCTTCTCGCAGAATCCTTCACCGAACGCGACGCCGCCGAAGGCTCCGTCGTAAAGGGCCTCGTCACCGCCATCGAAAAAGACATGGCGATCGTCGATGTCGGCCTCAAGGTCGAGGGCCGTGTCCCGCTCAAGGAATTCGGCGCGAAGGGCAAGGAATCCGATCTCAAGGTCGGCGACGAAGTCGAAGTCTATGTCGAGCGCATCGAAAACGCGCTTGGCGAAGCCATGCTGAGCCGCGAGAAGGCACGCCGCGAGGAAAGCTGGGTCAAGCTTGAAGCGAAGTTCAACGCCGGCGAGCGCGTCGAGGGCTTCATCTTCAACCAGGTCAAGGGCGGCTTCACCGTCGATCTGGACGGCGCCGTGGCCTTCCTGCCGCGTTCGCAGGTCGACATTCGTCCGATCCGTGACGTCACCCCGCTCATGCACACCCCGCAGCCCTTCGAAATCCTCAAGATGGACAAGCGCCGCGGCAACATCGTCGTGTCCCGCCGCACGGTTCTCGAAGAGAGCCGCGCCGAGCAGCGCTCCGAGATCGTCCAGAACCTCGAAGAGGGTCAGGTGGTCGAAGGCGTGGTCAAGAACATCACCGATTATGGTGCGTTCGTCGACCTGGGCGGCATCGACGGCCTGCTGCACGTCACCGACATGGCATGGCGTCGTGTCAACCATCCGACCGAGATCCTCAACATCGGTCAGACGGTCAAGGTGCAGATCATCCGCATCAACCAGGAAACCCACCGCATCTCGCTGGGCATGAAGCAGCTCGAGGCCGATCCGTGGGACGGCATCGGCGGCAAGTACCCGCTTGGCAAGAAGGTTCTGGGTCGCGTCACCAACATCACCGACTACGGTGCGTTTGTGGAGCTGGAGCCGGGCATCGAAGGCCTGATCCACGTTTCGGAAATGTCCTGGACGAAGAAGAACGTTCATCCGGGCAAGATCCTCTCCACCACGCAGGAAGTCGAAGTGGTGGTGCTGGAAGTGGATCCGGTGAAGCGCCGCATCTCGCTCGGCCTCAAGCAGACGCTCGAGAACCCGTGGGAGGCATTCGCCCGCAACCACACCGTCGGCTCCGTTGTCGAGGGCGAGGTCAAGAACAAGACCGAGTTCGGCCTGTTCATCGGTCTCGATGGCGATGTGGACGGCATGGTTCACCTCTCCGATCTCGACTGGAACCGTCCGGGCGAGCAGGTGATCGAGGAGTACAACCGTGGCGACATGGTGAAGGCGCAGGTTCTCGACGTGGACGTCGAGAAGGAGCGCATCTCGCTCGGCATCAAGCAGCTTGGCCATGACGCCATTGGCGAGGCCGCCGCTTCCGGCGAGCTGCGCAAGGGTGCCGTGGTGACCTGTGAAGTGACCGGCGTGAAGGACGGCGGCCTTGAGGTTCGCCTTGTCGATCACGACGTCGAAAGCTTCATCAAGCGTTCCGACCTGTCGCGTGACCGTGCCGAGCAGCGCCCCGAGCGCTTCTCCGTCGGCCAGAAGGTGGACGCCCGCGTCACCGTCTTCGACAAGAAGACCCGCCGCATCAGCGTCTCGATCAAGGCTCTGGAGATCGCGGAAGAGAAGGAAGCTGTCGCGCAGTTCGGTTCCACCGATTCCGGCGCCTCCCTCGGCGACATCCTCGGCGCAGCCCTGAAGAACAAGGGCGGCGACGAATAAGCCTCAGTGCTTTTTCGGACGACAATGAAAGACCCCGCCGGAGCAATCCGGCGGGGTTTTTTGATGCTTCGAAAAAATCTTATTTTATATAAAATAATATTTTGTTACGAGTTAATCAATAAAAATCATTGACAGCCTATACATGACCACTAGATACTAGATTTTATTTTATTGTTTAGAGAATTTTTATTTATGATTATATCGTTGGAATTTTTTGATACCTCTCTTGCGTCGGATTTTAGCTTTGGCGGTGGCGGCGGCTCAGGCAATGAAGCAGGCCGGGCAACGAAAGACCCGGTTCCGGCAATCCTGCAGGAGGCTATATAGGGGCCGCTATCGGCGGGTTGGTGGGCACCACGCTGGGTGCCAGCATCGGGCCTGCCGGCGCGATTGGCCTCGGCGCTGCGGCGGCCTCGATAGGTCAGGATGTCGGCGGCAGTATCGGCTCTGATCCCATGGGCGGATACGGCCCTGGTTCCGGCGTTTCTATAGGCGGACCGCAGCCTTAGCAGAGCTACTCAGCACACATCCGATTGCTTTGTTCGCGCCGGTCACGATGAAAAATTCATATCTTTTACAAAAAACGCCCGAATATTCCCCATGACATACAAGATAATATTTGTCGTAATATCCATTATAGCGGCGCTATACATATCGGATAATTACCACATTAGCGGCGGGTTCAGATACATCTTCATCGGCCTGGTTGCGCTGATATCCTCATTGATCGTGAGGATTGGGCAGTGAATCAACGCCAGATATCAGCGCAGAACCTCATTGCCTGAAGTGCTGGACTTGGCTGGCGCCCCCGAGGGAGGCACTGCCGCCCGGAAAGCAGGCGGCACCCCCTCACCAATGCGGCGGCTTGGTCACCGGCACATCGCCTGCCGTCTGCTCCTCCAGCTCCATGAAACGCTCCGAGAGCCGATCGAGCTTCTTCTTCAGCGCTTCCGTCTCGCGCCACTGGCGCGTGAGCTCGGCGGAAAGCTCTTCGATGGTCTTTTCCTGCTCGGCGGCCAGGATTTCCAGCTTGGTGATGCGGTCTTCGCTCATGGCGCGCTTCTTTCTGCGGTTTCGGTGCATTCTCGCCTGCGGAAATTGACAAGCAAGGCCTGATTTGTCGAGAGTGCCTGAGGTACCTTTCGCCCGGGCCTCCCGCACAGGTTGGCAGGCGGCAGGCCGGCATGGTAGAAATTTGACCAAACGATAAAAACAGGGAAGCGGGCCGCCGATGGCTGAAACGGCAATCGAGCTCAAGGGCATCAGCAAGAGCTTTGGCGCGGTTCATGCAAACCGCAACATCGATCTGAAAATCGAAGCCGGGACAATCCACGGCATTATCGGCGAAAACGGGGCCGGGAAATCGACCCTGATGTCGATCCTCTATGGCTTCTATCAGGCCGATCGCGGGCGGATCCATGTGGGCGGAAGGCAGGCCGCGATCAACACGCCGAGCGACGCCATCGCGCTCGGCATCGGCATGGTGCATCAGCACTTCATGCTGGTCGAGAATTTCTCCGTTCTGGAAAACGTGATCCTGGGGGCCGAAGGCGAGGCGCTGCTCAACACCTCCATCGCCAGGGCGCGCTCGGAGCTGGAGCGGCTGGAGCGCGACTATGGGCTGGAGGTGGACCCCGACGCCATCATCGAGGATCTGCCCGTGGGCCTGCAGCAGCGTGTGGAAATCCTCAAGGCGCTCTATCGCGGCGCGGACATCCTCATCCTCGACGAGCCGACCGGCGTTCTGACGCCGGCAGAGGCGGATCACCTTTTCCGCATTCTCGAACAGCTCAGGGAAGAGGGAAAAACCATCATCCTCATCACCCACAAGCTGCGCGAGATCATGGCGATCACCGACAATGTCTCGGTCATGCGGCAGGGCGCGATGGTGGCGACCCGCAAGACCGCCGAGACAAGCGTGGAGGAGCTGGCCGAGCTGATGGTGGGCAGGCGGGTGCTGCTTCAGGTGGAAAAGGGCGAGGCAAGCCCAGGCGAGGTGCTGCTTTCGGTGCGCAATCTCACCGTGAAGGATTCGCGCGGCGTCACCATGGTCGACAATGTATCGCTCGATGTGCGCGCGGGCGAGATCGTCGGCATTGCCGGCGTGGCGGGCAATGGCCAGTCGCAGCTTCTCGATGCCATCACCGGCGTGCGCAGGGCCGTTTCCGGCACGGTGACGCTGGATGGCGAGCCGGTGGACCTGACCGGCGCGGCAGACCCCGCAGACCTGCGCGCGCGCGGCATGGCCCATGTGCCCGAAGACCGGCATCATGTGGGGCTTGTCCTGCCCTTTGAGGAAAACGAGAACGCCATGCTCGGCTATCACCGGCAGGCAAAATACCTCAACGGACCCTTCCTCAACATCGAGGCGATCCGCGCCGATGCGCGCGAGAAGATCGAGAAATACGATATCCGCCCGCCCGACTGCCGGCTGAAGACGGCGAACTTCTCCGGCGGCAACCAGCAGAAGATCGTGCTGGCGCGCGAGATGGAGCAGGACCCGAAGGTGCTGATCGTCGGCCAGCCGACGCGCGGCGTGGATGTGGGCGCCATCGAGTTCATCCACAAACGGTTGATCGACATGCGCGATCAGGGCAAGGCAGTGCTTCTGGTCTCGGTGGAACTCGATGAAATCCGCTCGCTCTCCGACCGCATCCTGGTCATGTTCGCCGGCCGCGTGGTGGGCGAACGCGGGCCCGAAGCCAGCGAAGGCGAACTCGGCCTGCTCATGGCCGGCGTCGAGGAGAAGGAGGCGGCGGAATGAGTGCGCCTTATGCGAAACTGCCCGCTTGGGCCGATTACGGGCTGATCCCGCTCATCAATCTCGCCGTCGCCTTTCTGGTGGCCGGGCTCGTGGTGATGCTGGTGGGGGAAAACCCCTTTCGCGCCGCCGCCATTCTGGTGGAAGGGGCGCTGGGCCGCGGGCAGAACATCGCCTACACGCTCTATTACGCGACGAGCTTCATCTTCACCGGGCTTGCCGTGGCCGTCGCCTTCCATTGCAGCCTGTTCAACATTGGCGGCGAGGGGCAGGCCTATGTGGGCGGGCTGGGCGTGGC
This sequence comes from Nitratireductor lacus, assembly GCF_056431025.1. NCBI lineage: Bacteria > Pseudomonadati > Pseudomonadota > Alphaproteobacteria > Hyphomicrobiales > Phyllobacteriaceae > Nitratireductor > Nitratireductor lacus. Next base: position 9,446 of record NZ_JBWKMB010000020.1, read on the forward strand.
GGTGGTCTGCCTCGCCTTCGACAGCATTCTGCCCTGGTGGCTGGTGTTTCCGCTGGCCATTGTGGGTGCTGCGTTGTTCGGTGCGGCGTGGGCCTTCATCCCGGCCTATTTCCAGGCAAAGCGCGGCTCGCATATCGTCATCACGACGATCATGTTCAATTTCATTGCCGCAAGCCTGATGGTCTATCTGCTGGTGAATGTCCTGAAGCCAGCCGGCGCGCAGGCCCCGCAGACCCGCAATTTTCTTGAAGGCGGGCAATTGCCCAAGCTCAACTGGGTGCTGGAGGCGATGGGCTTTTCCATCCGCTCCGCCCCGTTCAACCTCTCCTTTCTGCTGGCGCTTCTGGCGGCGTTTTTCGTCTGGGTTCTGATCTGGCGCACGCGGCTCGGCTATGAGATCCGCATGCGCGGTTTCAGCCCCAAGGCGGCGCGCTATGCCGGTGTCAGCGAGACGAAGATCATCATCATCACCATGCTCATTTCCGGCGCGCTTGCCGGCATGATGGCGCTCAACCCGGTGATGGGCGACCAGAACCGTTTGCAGATCGATTTCGTCACCGGGGCCGGCTTCGTCGGCATCGCCGTGGCGCTGATGGGGCGCTCGCATCCGGCGGGCATCGTGCCGGCGGCCATCCTGTTCGGCATGCTCTATCAGGGCGGTGCCGAGCTCGCCTTCGAGATGCCCAACATCTCACGCGACATGATCGTCATCATTCAGGGTCTCGTCATCCTGTTCGCCGGCGCGCTGGAGCACATGTTCCGGCCTTCGATACAGGCGCTTTTCGCCAGCCTAAGCCCGCGCTCTGCAGGCATCGAGGCGCAGCAGGGAGAGGGTGGCTGAGATGGATTTCTTTCATTCCCTGATCCTCGTTCTGGATTCGACGGTACGGTTATCCATACCGCTGCTTCTGGCGGCGCTCGCCGGGCTCTATTCGGAGCGGTCGGGCGTGTTCGACATCGGCCTTGAGGGCAAGATGCTGGCCGGCGCATTTGCGGCCGGCGCGGCGGCGGCCGTCACCGGCTCCGCCTGGGCCGGGCTCGGCGCCGCGATGCTGATCTCCATCTTCCTTGCTCTGATGCATGGCTTCGCCTCGATCACCCATCGCGGCAACCAGATCGTCTCCGGCGTTGCGATCAATTTCATTGCCGCGGGCTCCACGATCATTCTCGGCCAGGCATGGTTCCGGCAGGGCGGGCGCACCCCCTCGCTGCCGGGTGATGCCCGGTTTGGCGCCATCGAGCTGCCCTTTGCCGAGGCGTTGCGCGACGTGCCCATCCTGGGTGACATCTATTCCGAGCTCATCTCCGGCCATTCGCTTCTCACCTATGCTGCCTTCCTGCTCGTGCCCTTCACGTGGTGGGTGCTGTTTCGAACGCGTTTCGGCCTCAGACTGCGGGCGGTGGGGGAAAACCCGGCAGCGGTCGACACGGCAGGCATCTCCGTCTCATGGCTGCGCTATCGCGCCGTCATCTGCACCGGCATCCTCACCGGCATGGCCGGCACCTATCTGTCGCTGGCGCAGAATGCCGGCTTTGTGAAGGACATGACGGCAGGCCGGGGCTTCATCGCGCTGGCAGCCCTCATCTTCGCCAAATGGAAGCCCGTGCCGGTGATGTTCGCCTGCCTTCTGTTCGGCTTTCTCGATGCGTTCGCAATCCGCATTCAGGGCACGCCCCTGCCGCTTGTCGGCCAGGTGCCGGTGCAATTCATGCAGGCCCTGCCCTATATCCTCACCGTGGTGCTTCTGGCCGGCTTTATCGGCAAGGCCGTGCCGCCGCGCGCCGGTGGCGTGCCCTATGTGAAGGAGCGTTGATGAGCGCCAGAGATCTTTTTTCCGCCGCCAGTGCGGCCATGAAAAACGCCTACGCCCCCTATTCGCGCTTTCCCGTGGGGGCCGCGGTCAGGACCGAGGCGGGCACCATCCATGCCGGCTGCAACATCGAGAACGCCTCCTATCCCGAAGGCTGGTGTGCGGAGACCACCGCGCTCGGCCATCTCGTCATGGCGGGCGGCGGTCGCGTAACCGAGATCGCCGTGGTGGCGGAAAAGATGCCGAAGATCATGCCCTGCGGCGGCTGCCGGCAGCGGCTGGCGGAATTCGCTACGGAAGATGCGGTGCTGCATCTGTGCGACACCAACGGCGTTCTGGAAACGGTGCCGTTTTCTGCGGTCTTTCCGCGCGGATTCAGCTTCGAGGATGGCAAATGAAACAGGCGGTCGATCGTCTGACGGAGCGGCTCAACGGGCTTGCCCCGCAGCTTGCGCTGGTGCTGGGCTCCGGGCTCGGCGGGCTTGTCAACGATGTGGACGATGCCGTGCGTATCTCCTATTCCGAGTTACCGGGCTTTCCGCAAAGCGGCGTCACCGGCCATGCGGGCGAGATCGTCGCCGGCCGGCTTTCCGGTACACCGGTTTTGATGCTGGCGGGCCGCGCCCATTATTACGAGCACGGCGACCCCGCCGCCATGCGCCCGGCACTCGAAACCTTATGGGGCATAGGCATCACGCAACTCATCCTCACCAATGCCGCCGGCTCTCTGCGTGAGGACATGCCGCCCGGCTCGGTCATGCTGATCGAGGATCACATCAATTTCTCGGGCGCCAACCCGCTGATCGGTGAAGGCAGCGACCGCCGGTTCGTGGGCATGAGTGAGGCCTATGATGCGGGCCTGCGCACGAGCCTTCAGAAAGCCGCGCAGAAGACGGGCACGCAATTGCACAAGGGCGTCTATATGTGGTTCTCCGGCCCCACCTTCGAAACCCCGGCGGAAATCCGCATGGCGCGCACGCTGGGGGCCGATGCTGTCGGCATGTCGACGGTTCCCGAGGTCATTCTTTCGCGCTATCTCGGCCTTCGCGTCGCGGCCTGCTCTGTCATCACCAATCTGGGTGCCGGCATGAGCGCGGGCGAGCTTTCGCATCAGGAAACAAAGGATATGGCGCCCATTGGCGGGCAGCGGCTCGCCACCATCCTCGGCCAGTTGTGCGCCGATGGCCTCCCAGCCGGCTGAGGGCGCGATGCTGCCGCAGGAGATCATCCGCAGAAAGCGCGACGGCAAGGCGCTGACGGGCGAGGAAATCGCCGAGTTCGCCGGCGGGCTGGCCGGTGGCACATGGAGCGAAGGGCAGATCGCCGCTCTTGCCATGGCCATTTTCCTCAACGGTATGGATGCCTCGGAAGGTGCGGCCCTCACGCTCGCCATGCGCGATTCGGGCGCCGTGCTTGACTGGTCGGACCTGCCCGGCCCAGTGACCGATAAACATTCCACCGGTGGCGTGGGCGACAATGTCTCCCTCATGCTCGCTCCCATCGTGGCGTCCTGCGGAGCCTTCGTGCCGATGATCTCCGGGCGCGGCCTCGGCCACACGGGCGGCACGCTCGATAAGATGGATTCCATTCCCGGCTACACGAGCCAGCCGGGCCAGCAGCGCTTTGCCGACACCGTGCGCCAGGTGGGTTGTGCGATCATCGGCCAGACAGCGGATCTCGCGCCAGCCGACAAACGCTTCTATGCCGTGCGCGACGTGACGGGCACCGTGGAATCGATCCCGCTCATCACCGCGTCGATCCTGTCGAAGAAGCTTGCCGCAGGCCTCTCCTCGCTGGTGCTCGATGTCAAATCAGGCAACGGTGCCTTCATGGACGATGCCCGGGCGGCGCGCAAACTCGCCGAAAATCTGGTGCGTGTCGCTGGCGAAGCCGGCCTTTCGGCCACCGCACTCGTCACCGACATGAACCAGCCGCTCGCCCCTGCCGCCGGCAACGCGGTTGAAGTTCTCAATGCCGTCGACTTCCTGACCGGCAGGGGACGTGACCGGCGGCTGGAGGATGTCACACTCGCACTCGCGAGCGAAATGCTCCTTGCCACCGGTATTGCCGCAACCACGCGCGAGGCATTCGACCGGGCCCATGATGCGCTCGAGAGCGGCCGTGCTGCCGAGCGGTTCGGCAAGATGGTGTCCGCCCTCGGCGGACCGGCGGATTTTGTCGAAAGCCCACAGAAACACCTGCCGGGTGCGAAAGTCATCCTGCCTGTTCCCGCCGAAAGGGACGGATTTGTCGGGGCGATCGATTCCCGGGCGGTCGGCATTGGCGTCATCGAGCTTGGCGGTGGGCGGCGCACGCCCGAAGACAGGATCGACCATTCGGTCGGCCTGACCGGCCTTCTCCCCGTCGGTGCGGAAGCCCGACGCGGTGAGCCGATCTGCATGGTGCATGCCTCATCGGAAGACGCCGCACAGCGCGCAGTGCGTTCCGTGCGCAACGCCTATGAAATTGCTGAGACCAAGCCGCGCGCGCGCAAGACAATCCTGCGCCGCGTGACGGCCGAGGCCTGACAATACCTTAGATGTATCGCTATTGCTCGAGCACCAGAGCCCGGTTTTCCACCTCGAAGCGCGAGAGGCGCCCGAGAAAGCTCATGCCGATCAGAACCTTGTCCAGCGCCCGGTCGTCCAGCACAACGGCGTCGATGTTCTCGACATAGATGCGGCCGATCTGGAGGCTTTCTATCGCGGCGGCTGCAGCGCGAACCTTTCCGTTGGCCGTATTCACCTCATATTTGAAATCGGACGGGCTCAGCTTTACGCCGATCCGGCGGGCCGTTTCCCGATTGATCGCCACATAGGTCGCGCCCGTGTCGATCATAGCGCTCATCTCGCGGCCATTCAGCTTGAAACGCCCCACGAAGTGACCGGTCTTGTCAGCCGCTATGCTGACCTTCTTGCCAAGGAGGACGGAGGTCTCACCGCGCATCTTTGAAGCGCTGGAAGACGGGCGCGCGACTGCGACCTCTTCTGGAGCGTCGTCCCCGCTTCCGCTCAGCGCCGCTTGCAGGAGGCCCCGGTAGAAATCCGGATTGCTCTGATAGAGGGCGGGAACGCCCGCTGCCGCGCCAACCACGACCCCCAGCATGATCATCTTGCGAAACATCGGTTCCTTCCAGCCTGCGTCCGGAAGAACCATAAGAAGAGCCGCCGATCATTCGCTTAACGGAAGCGACAACCGTCCCGGTTGGTTAAGTGCGGGTTACTTGGTGCCGTACATGCGGTCGCCCGCATCGCCGAGGCCGGGCACGATATAGCCCTTCTCGTTCAGGCACTCGTCAATCGAGGCCGTAAAGATCGGAACGTCCGGATGAGATTTCCGGAAATTGTCGACACCCTCCGGTGCGGCCAGCAGGCACAGGAAGCGCAGATTGGTGGCGCCGCGCTCCTTGAGCTTGTCGACTGCAGCGATGGCGGAGTTGGCAGTCGCCAGCATCGGATCGACGACGATCACCAGCCGGTCGCCAAGGTCGCTCGGTGCCTTGAAGAAATACTCAACCGCTTCCAGCGTCTCGTGATCGCGATACATGCCGACATGCGCCACGCGGGCCGCCGGCACCAGGTCCAGCATGCCGTCGAGCAGCCCGTTGCCGGCGCGCAGCACCGACGCGAAGACGAGCTTCTTGCCCTCTAGCGTCGGCGAATCGATGGGTTGAAGGGGTGTTTCTATTCGCTTGGTGGTCAGTTCCAGATCGCGCGTGACCTCATAGCAGAGCAAGAGCGAAATCTCGCGCAGGAGACGCCGGAAGCCAGCAGTCGATGTTTCCTTGTCGCGCATAATGGTGAGCTTGTGCTGGACAAGCGGATGATCGACGACTGTAACGCCCTGCATATGATGTTCCCCGGATGCTGATTTCTTGGTGCCGATACTAGAGCATCGGACCGAAAAGTGGAATCCGGTTTTCGGCTGTTCCGATGCTCCATCAATAGTTTAGATCGTCCTTTGTGCGTCCGGATGGACGCACGGCGATCTAACCGCCGCAAACGTTTCCGCATACCGCAAGCCTCATTGAGCCACAGTTTTGTCGTCAAGAATGCCGAGCAGGCGTGTGCGGGTGGTTTCATCGACGAAGGCAGCCTCTATGGCGGTGCGTGTCATGGCGCGCAATGCTGCATCGTCAAGGCCGAAATGCTCCCGCGCCACCTGATATTCGTGACCGAGCGAGGTGTGAAAATGGGGCGGGTCATCCGAATTGAGCGTAACGCGACAACCCGCGCCGAGCAGGGCAGGCAGCGGGTGACTGGCATAGTCCGGAAAGACTTTCAGCACGATGTTGGAGACCGGACACACTTCCAGCACCACCCCTTCCCCGGCGAGCCGACGCACCAGATCGGGATTTTCGATGGCGCGCACGCCATGACCGATGCGCGCGGGGCGAATGTGGTTCAGCGCTGCCTCCACACTCTCCCAGCCACTGAACTCCCCCGCATGGACAGTCAGACCGAGCCCCGCCTCGCGTGCGATCTCGAAGGCGTTTTCGTAGTCACGCATATTGCCGAAACGCTCATCGCCGGCCATGCCGAAACCGGTCACCAGCCTGTGCCCGCAGGCAGCGGCAAAGCGGGCCGCATCCTCGACCGCACCCGCTCCGAAATGGCGCACGCCCGTTATAATGATCCGCCCCTCAATGCCGGTTGCCTTGCGCGCTCGCTCGATCCCCTCACCCAGGGCATTTGTGTAGGCCATGCGGGAGAGCCCGGCACGCTCGGCATGATCGGGCGAGGTGAATATCTCCTTGTAAACGGCTCCCTCGCTTGAAAGGCCCGTCAGATAATCCTCGGCCAGAAGCGCGTAATCCTCTTCGCTTCGGAAGAGGTTTGCCGCCGCGTCATAGGCCGCAAGAAAACTCGTGAAGTCGTACCAGTGATAGGCCCCGTCGCGCAGGAAATCCGATGTATCGACACCGTATTTGCGCGCCTGGGACAGAACGAGGTCGGGCGAGGCCGCGCCCTCGATATGACAGTGAAGCTCGGCTTTGGGGACCATGTGGGCTCCGTCTTAACCAGTCCGCCGGCGCGGCTGTTCATCGCGCTTTTGACAATAGCGCCAGAAGCGGCAATGAGCTATGGTCCCGGCGATTTCGAAAGGGTGACAATGTCAGATCAGCGGACCACCGCCCATGGCGGCATGGAGACGGCCTACGGTTTTCGTCAGGTAGACGAAAACGAGAAGCAGGGTCTGGTCAACACTGTGTTCCACCGCGTTGCAAAACGCTACGACGTGATGAACGACCTGATGTCGGCAGGTCTGCACCGGGTCTGGAAGGATGCCATGATTTCATGGCTCGCCCCTTCAAAACAGCCGGGCTATCGCGCGCTGGATGTGGCTGGCGGTACGGGCGACATCGCCTTCCGCATCGTCGAGGCATCCCGCCGCAACGCCGAGGTGACGGTTCTCGACATCAATGGCTCGATGCTGGAAGTCGGCCGCGAACGCGCCGAGAAGAAGGGCATTGCCGAAAACCTGACCTTTGTCGAAGCCAACGCAGAAGAACTGCCCTTCGAGGACAACAGTTTTGACGCCTATACGATTGCCTTTGGCATTCGCAATGTTCCGCATATCGATCGGGCGCTGGATGAGGCTTTCCGCGTTCTGAAACCCGGCGGGCGCTTTCTCTGCCTCGAGTTTTCCGAAGTCGAGATGCCGCTTCTCGACAGGGTCTATGAGAACTGGTCCTTCCATGCCATTCCGCGCATCGGGCAGGCGGTGACGGGCGATGGCGAACCCTATCGCTACCTGATCGAATCCATCCGCAAGTTCCCCAACCAGCAGAATTTTGGCGCCATGATCACCGATGCGGGCTTTTCGCGCGTAACCTGGCGCAACTACACGGGCGGCATCGCCGCCCTGCACTCCGGCTGGAAGATTTGACGGCATATTCATGAGCACGGTCGGCGCATATCTGAGGCTTGCACGCGCGGGCTGGATTCTCGTTCGTGAAGGTGTGGTTGCAGCCATGCCCGGCGATCAGCTGGAAGGCATGCCGCGCTTTGGCTGGCGTGTCGCAAAGCTGATGTCGCGGCGACGCTCGGCTCGGCGCGACCGACCTGAACGCCTTGCGCAGGCCGTGAACCGGCTCGGACCCTCCTATGTGAAGCTCGGCCAGTTCCTGGCGACACGGCCCGATGTCGTTGGTCATGACATGGCCCGCGACCTTTCCCTCCTGCAGGACCGGATGGACACGTTTCCAGAAGCCCAGGCAAGGATGGCCATTCAGAGTTCACTCGGCCTGCCCGTCGAAGAACTCTTCGTCGAGTTCGACGGGCCGGTTGCTGCCGCGTCGATTGCGCAGGTGCATGAGGCCCGCGTCGATGCGGGCGAAGCCGAGCCGCGAAAGGTGGCCGTCAAGATCATTCGGCCTGGCGTCAGGCGCCGCTTCCAGAACGATCTGGAAAGCTATTTTCTGGCCGCGCATCTGCAGGAGCGGTTCATGCCGTCCACGCGCCGTCTCAAGCCCGTGAAGGTGGCGGAGACGCTCGCGCAGGTGACGAAGATCGAGATGGATTTGCGACTGGAAGCCGCCGCCATTTCAGAGATACAGGAAAACACAAAGGACGATCCGGGTTTCCGCGTACCGGCTGTGGACTGGCAGCGTACCGGTCGCGACGTGATGACGCTCGAATGGGTCAACGGCACGAAGATGTCGAACATCGACGCGCTGCGTGAGGCGGGCCACGATCTCGATGCGCTCGCCCGGACACTGATCCAGTCCTTCCTGCGCCACACATTGCGCGATGGCTTCTTTCACGCCGACATGCATCCCGGGAACCTGTTTGTCGAGGATAACGGCACCATCGTTGCCGTCGATTTCGGCATCACCGGACGGATTGGACGCAAAGAGCGGCATTTCCTGGCCGAGATCCTCTACGGTTTTATTACCCGCGATTTCCGCCGGGTGGCGGAGGTGCATTTCGAGGCGGGCTATGTTCCCGCGCATCACGATGTCGCCGCGTTCGCGCAGGCGCTGCGGGCCATCGGCGAGCCGATCCACGGCCAGTCGGCCGAGACCATCTCCATGGCGCGGCTTCTAACACTTCTCTTCGAAGTCACCGAGCTCTTCGACATGCAGACCCGGCCCGAGCTTCTGCTGCTGCAGAAGACCATGGTCGTGGTCGAGGGCGTGGCGCGCACGCTCGATCCGCATTTCAACATGTGGAAGACGGCCGAGCCCGTCGTGTCCGACTGGATTGCCGCCAATCTCGGACCGCGCGGCATGCTGAACGATGCCCGCGAGGGGGTGGGAGCGCTCGTCGCGCTCGTTCGTCAGGCCCCGGACCTGGCCGCCCGTACGGAGCGCCTCTCCCGCGAGATCGACACGATGGCCCAGAAGGGGCTGCGTTTTGATCCCGAGACGGCCGAGGCGATCGGCAGGGCGGAAGCGCGCCATTCGCGCGGCGGGCGCCTGGCGCTATGGGTGATCGCGATCGCCCTTGTCGCCATCGCCTGGCAGATGTCCTGATCCAATCCAGCCCGTATCCGTTCGCTCGAGCATCGGCTTTCAGTCGCGCCAGGCTTGCCCTGAAGGCAATGACAGCAATGCTAGCAAACCACACCTAAGGCACGGATTCGCTTCATTATTCCACGCCGAAGAAGTGTGCATAATGCAACGCCAGCACTGACAGTCATGCTGTCAGTGCGTTATGCCCAGACGTGAATGTGGCTGCCTGGGGTGGCGTGCACCATGCCTGCCGCAGCGTTGAGGTTGAAGTGTTTTGTAACGGAGTAACAATGGCGACACTGACCATTCGAAATGTGGACGAGAAGGTTCGGCGCGCCCTGAAGAAACGCGCCGCTGAAAACGACGTCTCGATGGAGGAAGAGGTCCGTCGCATACTCGCAAAAAGTGTGCAGCCTCACCAGAATACCCGCACTCAGAAAATCCGTCATCGCATCGAGCTGATCGAATCGATCTCGGTCAGACCCATCGGCCCTTTCGACCTAAAAGCCATCACCGACGAGATCTGGAATGGCCGTACATTGTGAAGCGAAATTCGTCGTCGACACGTCGGCGCTGATCGCCGTTCTGAACGGCGATGCGGATGCGGACATGTTTCGGCAGGCTTTCGTGCAGGCCGAGCAGATTCTCATTAGCAGCACCACCACCTTCGAGGCGCACTGCGTTGCCAGGCACATTGCGATGATCGAGGGAACCGCACGCCTCAACACGCTGCTCAAGGCTCTCGACGCGGAAACGATCGACTTCGACGACCGGCAATTGAGCATCGCCCGCAAGGCATACGCGATCTATGGTCCGGGCACCGGCCACAAAGCCGCGCTCAACATCGGAGACTGCTTCGCTTACGCGCTTGCCCGCAGCGCTAACCTGCCGCTTCTTTTCAAGGGCGACGATTTCGTTCATACCGATATCGAGCCAGCCATGAAGCCGTCGTAAGAGAGCCTGCATCCATGACAGCCCCGCAGCAGACCCTTCGCAAATCGCGCATCCTGCTTCTGATCGGGGGCGGTATCGCAGCCTATAAATGCCTCGACCTGATCCGCCGCCTGCGCGAGCGCGGGGCAAGCGTGCGCTGTGTGATGACCAAGGCCGCACAGGAGTTCATCACCCCGCTTTCCGTGGGCGCACTCTCGGCGGACCATGTCTTCACCGATCTGTTCGACCGTCAGGACGAACACGATGTCGGTCATATCCGTCTTTCGCGCGAGGCCGACCTTCTCGTCGTCGCGCCCGCGACAGCCGACCTGATGGCAAAGCTCGCCACCGGCCAGGCCAATGACCTCGCATCGACGGTGCTGCTTGCCACCGACAAGCCCGTTCTCATGGCACCGGCCATGAACCCCCACATGTGGGAGCACCCGGCCACACAGCGCAATGCCAGGACGCTCCGGGAAGACGGGGTGCATTTCGTTGGTCCCAACCGGGGGGAGATGGCCGAAAGCGGCGAAGCCGGTGATGGCCGGATGGCCGAACCGCTGGAGATTGTTGCGGCCATAGAGACCCTGCTCGACACCGGCGAAAAGCCGCTTGCGGGGCGCAAGGTGATCGTTACCTCGGGACCGACCCATGAGGTGATCGACCCGGTCCGCTATATTGCCAACCGTTCTTCGGGCAAACAGGGACACGCCATCGCTGCGGCACTTGCCCGCCTCGGGGCTTCGGTTCACCTCGTTTCGGGCCCCGTCTCCATTCCGGACCCGCAGGGTGTCACGACCACCCATGTGGAGACGGCACGCCAGATGCGCGAAGCGGTGGAAGCCGCACTTCCGGCAGATGCCGGTGTCTTCGTCGCTGCTGTCGCCGACTGGCGTCCGGCTGTCGAGACCGCCGAAAAAATCAAGAAGAAGCAGGGCGAAGGTGCCCCCACGCTCGAACTCACCGAGAACCCGGACATTCTTGCCGGTGTCGGCCACCATGAGAAGCGCCCTGCGCTCGTCATCGGCTTCGCTGCCGAAACGCAGGACCTGTTCAAGAATGCGCGCGCAAAGCTGAACAAGAAGGGTGCCGACATCATCGTCGCCAACGACGTCTCGCATGACAGCGGCGTCGGCCCCGGTGGCGTGATGGGTGGCGACCGCAACAGCGTGGTGATCGTCAGCCAGGACGGACACGACGAATGGCCGGAGATGGGCAAGGACGATGTTGCAGAACGCCTGGCACAACTGATCGCGGATCGGCTCGGACCAAAAGAATGACCCTGCAGACTCCGGTTCTCGAAACAGAGCGCCTCGTGCTGCGTGCGCACTCCATCGCAGATTTCGATGCCTTCGCGCGCCTCTGGTCGCTGCCTGAAGCCACGCGCTTTACCTCCGGCAAGCCGCTCACCGGCGAAGATGCCTGGCGCCGTCTCGCCATGCATCGCGGCATGTGGGACCTGATGGGTTTCGGCTATTTTGCCGTGACGGAGAAGGCGACGGGTTCTTTTCTGGGCGATGCCGGCGTTCAGGAAGCGCGGCGCGTCATCACTCCCTCGCTGGAAGACACACTCGAAGCCGGGTGGGTTTTCCTCCCGGAAGTCCACGGCAGGGGCTATGCGAGAGAAGCCATGGAAGCCGTGTTTTCCTGGTGCTCGCGGGCACACCGAGACAAGGCCATCACCTGCATCATCGATGAGGAGAACGCTCCGTCGCGCAAGCTCGCGGGGCGCCTCGGCTTTGTTGAAAAGGCGCGCACCGAGTACAAGGACCGCCCGACAATCGTGTTCTGGCGTGACCAGAGCATTGGACCACGCACAGCGTCAATGCCGCCGATTGTCTCCAATATGTGAACAGCATGTCTTCGCTGTTGCGGATGCGATGACCGCATGCACGGCCTATCTTGGCTGCAAGCAACAGATGGAGAGACGATCATGTCCATTCGTCCCGTAAAGCAGATTTCGCAGGCCCAGCCCACGATGGAAGGTGCAGGTGTTCGACTTGATCGAGCGTTCGGCTTTGGCGATCCGAAGCTGGCCGATCCCTTCCTGCTACTCGATGATTTCCGCAATGATCGGCCGGAAGACTATCAGGCCGGCTTCCCCTGGCATCCGCATCGCGGCATCGAAACGATCACCTATGTGCTGGCGGGCAGTGTCGATCACGCCGATAGTCTCGGCAATGCCGGCTCGCTCGGCGCCGGCGACGTGCAATGGATGACGGCCGGCAGCGGTATCCTTCATCAGGAGATGCCGCATGGCGACAGGCTTGGCCGTATGCACGGCTTCCAGCTCTGGGCCAACCTGCCCTCAAGCGAGAAGATGACGACGCCACGCTATCAGGACGTGAAGGCCGGCGACATTCCCGAAGTGATCGACGATGACGGCACGCGGGTGCGTGTCGTGGTCGGTGAGTTCTGGGGCAAGCGCGGTCCCGTCGACGGCATTGCCGCCGACCCGCAATATCTCGATGTCTGGGTGCCGCCCGGAAAGCGCAAGGTCTTGCCCGTCGACACCTATCGCAGCGCCTTCGCCTACATCTTCGAAGGGTCCGGCACGTTCCGCGATGCCTCGAAACCATTCGGGGTGCTGGTCGAAAAGGAGGTCGCAGGCGAGGAAGTGCATCTGCGCGACATGAGCGGTGACCGCACGCTCGTGGTTTTCGACACGGGCGACGAGGTGGTGGTGCAGGCCGGCGAACGAGGCATCCGCTTTCTGCTCGTTTCGGGCAAGCCCATCCAGGAGCCCGTCGCCTGGCACGGTCCCATCGTCATGAACACGCGCCAGGAACTGGTGCAGGCGTTCAACGAACTGAATGCCGGCACGTTCATCCGCGAAGGCGCGAAGTTCTGACGTCAGACTGAATGGAGGGCGGACGCCTTGTGTCCGCCCTTTCTTCTCAAGATGCCTCGAACATCTGAACGAGGTTGCCGCACGTATCCTCGAACACGGCGATGGTGGGCATCCCCTCCATCCGGGTCGGCTCTGCGCGAAACACCACGCCGCGCGCTTTCAGCCGGTCATACTCTGCCTGCACGTCCTCGCTGGCAAAAGTCGTGCAGGGTATGCCGGCATCATAGAGCGCCTTCTGGTAGGTGCGCGCGAAGTCGTACCCCATGGGTTCCAGCAGCAGCTCGGTGCCGTTCTCGGCTCCCGGTGTCACGACAGTCAGCCAGCGGGCACCGCCGGTCGGAAAGTCCTGCTTCTTCCGAAAGCCGAGCACGTCCGTGTAAAATGCCTCAGCCTTGTCCTGGTCGTCCACAAGGATGCTCGTCAGTGCGATCCTGAGCATGTCTCCTCCTCACCAGGCGCCGGATTTATTGTCGACAAGATGGATGATCTGCGCGGGGCTCGATATCCAGAACCCGTCGAAACTCTCGCCCAGCGGTTCGATCTCGTCGCAGCGCACGATGCCCGCCGCTTCGAGCCGCGCGGCTGCGGCCTTCGTGTCATCGGTCACGATTTCGAGCCAGAGTTCCGACTGGCTCATGCCAGGGGTCTTATCGATCCAGAGCTGGTTGGCTCCGAAGCGGAAGCCGACAGCGGGCAGAAGCTCCTCGATCTGCTCCATGCCGAGAACATCCCGGTAGAAGCGCACCGTCTCGTCATATTGATGCGGCGGCACCTTCATGGCGATGTTGCGCCCGCCGGAAAGCTTCGGTGCGGTATCGGGCTGGGCGCCAGCCTTGGGAGGCGTAGCGGAAACGTTCATGTCATCCTCCTTGGTGCCAATAGCGAAAGGGGTCTCACCGTTCGTTGAAGCGTGCGGTGTAAGCGGCTTCCAGCGCCGTGATCTGCGACCAGAATGGCGGCGCCTTCTCGCCCGAAAGCACCGCTTCCAGAACTGCGAGATGCGCGTGCCAGCCACCAGAGACATTGATCATCTCGTCCCGGTCGGCGAGGCGTTTGTGGGTCACGACAAGGAGAACCCTGTCGCCCTCGGGAAAGAGCTCGAACTCAACCTGGCTATCGGCACCGTCTCCCGGCCAGGTCATGGCCAGATGCCGCGGTGGATCCCAGGCAATGATCCGCCCCTCGGAGAGAAATCCCTTCTCGTTCATTTCCCTATAGACCTCAGGCGGGTCCTCGTCGGTGAATTCGGAATGGCGGAACAGGAGTTTTGCGGAACCGCCTGCACGCGGCTCCATCTCTCCGCCCGCCAGCCATTGCCGGCGCTTGTCCGCCTCGGTCAGATAGGCCCAAACGCGCTCGACAGGGCCCGGGAGAGATCTTTCGAAGCGAACCTCATTGGGTGCCGTAGCGACGCCATAATCACTTTCCTCGATCTGTCTCATCATCTTCCTCTCAACGGTTGAGGTGGCTGAGGGAGCGGGACGTCAGTCTCTTCCGGCGAACTCTCCCGATCCTCCGCTTCCAGGATCGCCTGCAGCGTGTCGAGCCGGTTGGACCAGAAGCGTTCGTAGTAGCGGAACCACGCCTGTGCTTCGGCAAGCCGCGCCGCCTCCAGCCGGCAATAGTGGGTGCGGCCGTCCACGCGCCGGCTGACGAGGCCCGCCCCTTCCAGAACCTTCACATGTTTGGAGGCGCCGGCCAGCGACATGTCGAAGGGCTGCGCCAGCTGCGAGACACTTTGCTCACCGCCGGAAAGACGGTGCAGCATGGCCCGCCTGGTCGGGTCCGACAGGGCGTGGAAAACGGCATCGAGATGGGGCGACTGATATTCAACCATATGGTTTATTTATCAGCCGCAAAGCAGATAGTCAACCTAATGGTTTACTTTCTTTACCGTCCGGTCAGGTCAGTCTTTTGCGGTGCAGGGCACCGGTTCCGCGCCCTCGCCCTTCATCAGATCGTAGAGATCGGCATCGTCACCCTTGGTCCACCAGACATAGGGGCCGCCGGCATATTTCGCACCCGAGGCGGCAAGAACGCTGCTCATCACCACCGGGCCGCCGTCGATCATGACCACCGCAAGCGAATTGTCTTCGGCATTATAATAGGTGACGTCGATATCGCCGTCCGGGCACGCATAGGTTACCGCGACGGTCTCCACGCTTTCCGCATCGGGCAGATCGATCTCAAGCGTTGCCGCATGGGTCGGGGAACCGATTGCGAGGAGGGCGATCAGTGACAGAGCGGGGTGGCGCATGGCGGGCTCCTGTAACGGTTTCACACAGAATCATGAGACCGTGACAGCGTGTCGATTTGAAGACAAGGCCGGGCCTGGCGCGCATATGAAGAGCCCCGGAAGCAGCGGGCTTCCGGGGCCGATGTTCCTGATACCTGTCCTGCTAAATGATCAGCCCGCAGGCTGTTTGG
Source organism: Nitratireductor lacus (assembly GCF_056431025.1). Lineage (NCBI taxonomy): Bacteria > Pseudomonadati > Pseudomonadota > Alphaproteobacteria > Hyphomicrobiales > Phyllobacteriaceae > Nitratireductor > Nitratireductor lacus. The sequence continues at coordinate 24,924 of NZ_JBWKMB010000020.1, forward strand.
TCTTGCGCAGATAGGGCAGGATCGTCTCGAACGACCCGAAACGCTTTTCGGCGTCCTCGTTGGAAACGGCAGGCGTGATGATCACATCCTCGCCCTGCTGCCAGTTGGCGGGCGTCGCCACCTGATGTTTTGCCGTCAACTGGATGGAATCGATCGCGCGCAGGATTTCTGCAAAATTGCGGCCCGTGGTCATGGGATAGGTGAGCACAAGCTTGACCTTCTTGTCGGGTCCCACAACGTAGACCGAGCGCACGGTCGCATTGTCGGCCGCGGTGCGGCCGTCGGAGCTGTCGCCCGCATCGGCCGGCAGCATGTCATAGAGCTTGGCGACCTTCAAATCCTTGTCGCCGATCATCGGATAATCGACGGCGTGGCCCGTGGCCGACTTGATGTCGTCCTTCCAGCGCACATGGTCTTCGACCGGATCGACCGAGATACCGATGATCTTGGTGTTGCGCTTCTTGAACTCGCCCTCGAGCCCCGCCATCGTACCGAGCTCGGTCGTGCAAACGGGCGTGAAATCCTTGGGATGGCTGAAAAGAACGGCCCAGCCATCGCCGATCCAGTCATGGAAGTTGATCGTTCCGTGGGTCGTCTCGGCGCTGAAATCCGGCGCGGTGTCGTTGATGCGAAGGCTCATCGTTCTCTCCTCCTGGGTGAGATGAAACGCGATTGGTGTTCCTGACGCTGCAGGATAGCAACCCGCACACGCACAGATGAACCTCATCTAGGCGCTATTTGAACCATTCGCTTGGAATTTAATTCCGTAGAATCTGCCTATTGAGAAAAATTCATCCCGACCGGTGAATGATCAGCGAATCCGTTCGCTCAGGCAGCCTTGCGCGTCTGGTAATCCTTCACCGTGGCGAAGCGCACGGCCTTCCAGCGGTCGGCCTCGTAGTTCAGACCGAACTCGTGCGGCGCAAGAAACACCGGATCGTCGTCCAGATCGCGCGCAATGTCGCCGCGATGACTGGCGATGAATCGATCCACTTCGCCTGGCTCGTCGGACGAAATCCAGCGGCACACGCTGAAACGCGCCATCTCGAAATCCACAGGAAGCGAATATTCGATCTTCAGCCGCTCCTTGAGCACATCGAGCTGCAGCGCGCCAACCACACCGACAATGGCGGGTGAGCCATCTTCGGGCGTGAAGAGCTGCACGACGCCTTCTTCGGCCATCTGCTGCAGGGCTTCCTTCAGCTTCTTGGCCTTCATGGCGTCGCCAAGACGCACGCGTCGCAGGATTTCCGGCGCGAAATTGGGCACGCCCCGGAACAGAAGCTCCTCGCCCTCGGTCAGCGTGTCGCCGATGCGCAGCGTGCCGTGATTGGGAATGCCCACCACATCGCCGGCAAAGGCCTCGTCGGCGGTGATGCGGCTCTTGGCGAAGAAAAACTGCGGTGCCGACAGGCTGATCGGCTTGCCGGTGCGCACCAGCTTGGCCTTCATGCCGCGCTGGAGCTTGCCGGAGCACACGCGCACGAAGGCGATGCGGTCGCGGTGATTGGGGTCCATATTGGCCTGGATCTTGAAAACGAAGGAGGTCATCTTCTCCTCCGTCGCTTCCACCCTGCGCGAATCCGCATCCTGCGCGCGCGGCGCGGGACCGAAGCTGCCAAGTGCCTCGATCAGGTCGCGCACACCGAAATTGCGCAGCGCCGAACCGAAATAGACCGGCGTCAGATGCCCCTCGCGGAAGGCCCGCATGTCGAACGGGCGGCAGGCTTCCTTGCCCAGCAGCATCTCCTCCACCAGCATCTCACGCTCATGTTCGGGCAGGAGCCCGGCAACGGCATCGGAGTCCGGCCCGTTGACAGCGATGGGCTCCACATCGCCGTCGGAGCGGCGCATCGTATTGTTGGCAAGATTGTAAGTGCCGACAAAGCTCTTGCCCCGACCGATCGGCCAGGTGACGGGGGCGGTGTCCAGCGCCAGCTTCTGCTCGATCTCGTCGAGGATCTCGAACGGATCGCGGCTTTCGCGGTCGAGCTTGTTGACGAAAGTGACGATCGGGATGTCGCGCAGGCGGCACACCTCGAACAGCTTCAGCGTACGCGGCTCAATGCCCTTGGCCGCGTCGATCACCATGATGGCGCTGTCGACGGCGGTCAGCGTGCGATAGGTGTCGTCGGCGAAGTCCTCGTGGCCCGGCGTGTCGAGCAGGTTGAAGACGTGGTCGCCATACTCGAATGTCATCACCGATGTGACGACAGAGATGCCGCGCTCGCGCTCGATGTTCATCCAGTCCGAACGGGTCTGGACGCGGTTCTTCTTCGCCTTCACCTCGCCGGCAAGCTGGATCGCGCCGCCGAAAAGAAGCAGCTTCTCGGTCAGCGTGGTCTTACCCGCGTCCGGGTGCGAAATGATTGCGAATGTACGGCGGCGCGACACCGCATCGGCGATTTTGTCGGTCATCTTGATCTGGTTTTCCTGAAGCCGGGCGCTTGTAACAAGCAGCAGGGCGCGTGTCGAACAGAAAGTGGACGCCTCCCGGTCCACATAATGGTGAAGAGATGCGCCTGCCAGCCACGCCGCGGTTGAATTCATCGGCAAAACGGGCCAGACGGAAAGGGTCGTGATCACCGCCCCCGGATTGCAGCGCACAGGATCAAGCCATGTCCAACACCGTTTCCTCCATGCCCGTCATCGGCCCCACCGCCGGCATCGTCCGCCTGCCGCATGGAGAAGGACTGCCGCTGCCGGCCTACGAAACCGTGGCCGCCGCCGGCATGGACCTGCGCGCCGCCGTGCCGGAAGACCGGCGCATCGTGCTGCTTCCCGGTAAGCGGGTGCTGGTTCCGACCGGCTTCATCCTCGAACTGCCTGAAGGCCTTGAAGGGCAGGTGCGCCCGCGCTCCGGCCTCGCGCTCAAACATGGCATCACCTGCCTCAACGCGCCCGGCACCATCGATGCCGACTATCGCGGCGAGCTTCAGGTTCTCCTCATCAACCATGGTGAAGACGACTTCGCCATAACGCGCGGCCTCAGGATAGCTCAGCTCGTGATTGCCCCGGTGGTGCAGGCCAGGCTCGAAGAGCGCAGCCATGCCAGCGACACTGCACGCGGTGCTGGCGGGTTTGGCTCGACCGGTATCGCCTGACGCCTGGCTCCTTTCCGCTTTTGCCCTAGACTTTGGTATAAGACGTACAGGCTCTTAGCGAAGCTGAAGGGGGTTGCACGCGGTTTTTTGTCCGATTATCGGCTTTCACAGGCCGTTCGCCCCCTTGCCGGTCGCTTTCCTGTTGGCAAGCGCGCGCGGTTGTCTACAGTCATGGGCAGCGCAGGCGGTCATGCCTGCGGAGCAGCTACATTGCGGAGGAGACATGATGTTACATGCAAGCAGGAAGTATCTCGCAGCCGGTGCCGTGGCGTTGTCGCTGGGTCTTGCACCCGCCGGCGCCGTGGCGCAGGACTTCATCAACGTGCTGACCGGCGGCACTTCGGGCGTCTATTACCCGCTCGGCTCTCAGCTTTCCAAAATCTATGGCGAAAAGATCGACGGCGTGCGCACGCAGGTGCAGTCGACCAAGGCTTCGGTCGAGAACCTCAACCTGCTGCAGCAGGGCCGTGGCGAAATTGCTTTCGCGCTCGGCGATTCCGTCAAGTCGGCCTGGGAAGGCGATGCGGAAGCGGGTTTCGACCAGAAGCTCGACAAGCTGCGCGCCATCGCCGCGATCTATCCCAACTACATCCAGATCGTCGCTTCGCAGGAATCCGGCATCAAGGAATTCGCGGATCTGAAGGGCAAGGGCCTTTCCGTCGGTGCGCCGAAGTCCGGCACCGAGCTCAACGCGCAGCGCATCTTCGGCGCCATGGACATGAGCTATGACGATCTCGGCAAGACCGAGTATCTTCCGTTCGGTGAATCCGTCGAGCTGATCAAGAACCGCCAGCTCGATGCGACCCTCCAGTCGGCCGGCCTTGGCGTTGCTTCGATCAAGGATCTCGCGCTCTCGCTCCCGGTGACCATCGTGTCGGTGCCCAACAGCGTGGCCGAGACGCTCGGTGCGCCGTTCATCGCCGCCACCATCCCCGCCGGCACCTATGAGGGCCAGAGCGAGGACGTGCCGACGCTGGCCATCACCAACATTCTCGTCACCCATTCGGATGTGTCCGACGAGGTTGCCTACGAGATGACCAAGCAGCTCTTCGAGAATCTCGACGACATGGTGGCCGCACACGCCGCTGCCAAGGCGATCTCTGCCGAGAATGGCCCCAAGGGCCTGCCGCTGCCGCTGCACCCCGGCGCAGAGCGCTATTACAAGGAAAAGGGCCTGCTCTAGGCCAGTCCTGCGAGGCCCCGTCCAGCGACGGGGCCTTCCTGTCACATCCCGGGGCGGGGCGTGACAGGAAGGCCCGAAATGTCGAGCCCTCGCGCGTGCCATGCACCCGAGCGGACAATCGGCAAGGCCCTGACGCGTAGCATGGGAAGCGGAGCGCCCGATGACCAATACCGAAACTGGCCAGGCCGCGAGCCCGGCCGAGGCTGAATTGCACGACCATACGCATGGTGAGTTCGGGACCGATCGCATCGGCCGGCTGCTCTTCTGGATCGCGGTGGTTTTCTCGCTGTACCAGATTGCCACCGCCGCGCATGTGATCAGCCTGCCGAGCCAGGTCGTCCGAGCCTTCCACGTCGGTTTCCTGACGCTCCTGGTTTTCCCGCTGGTGGCGCAGGCGCGTGACAGCGCCCCTCCCATCAAGGCGCTGGCCTGGGCACTGGCGCTCGCCGGTGTGGCCGTCGCGCTCTATCAATACATCGAGTACAAGCCGTTGCTCCTGCGCGCCGGCGATCCCCTGCCGCTCGACATCGTCTTCGGCGTGATCGCGCTCGTCACCGTCTTTGCCGCCGCCTATGTGCTGATGGGCCCGGCCCTGCCGATCATCTCCGGCGCGTTTCTCGCCTACTGCCTGTTCGGCCAGTATCTGCCCTCGCCGCTGAACCATCGCGGCTATGATTTCAGCCAGGTCATCGACCACATGGCCTATGGCACGGAAGGCATTTACGGCATTCCGATCTACGTGTCGGCCACCTACATCTTTCTGTTCATCCTGTTCGGCTCGTTCCTCGAACGCGCCGGCATGATCAAGCTCTTCACCGATGTCTCGCTCGGCCTTGTTGGCCATGCGCGCGGTGGCGCGGCCAAGGTGTCGGTCATTTCGTCGGGCCTGATGGGCACGATCTCGGGTTCCGGCGTCGCCAATGTGGTGACCACCGGCCAGTTCACCATCCCGCTGATGAAACGCTTCGGCTATCGCGCGGCCTTCGCCGGCGGCGTGGAATCCACCGCCTCCATGGGCGGGCAAATCATGCCGCCGGTCATGGGCGCGGTGGCCTTCATCATGGCCGAGACGCTGGGCATCGAGTATTACGAAGTGGTCAAGGCGGCGATCATTCCCGCCGTGCTCTACTTCGCCTCCGCCTTCTGGATGGTGCATCTGGAAGCCGGCAAATACGGCCTGCACGGCCTGCCGCGCTCGGAGCTACCGTCTCCACGCAAGGCACTGCGCAAGGGCTGGTATCTCATCCTGCCGCTGGCCGTGCTCGTCTACCTTCTCTTCTCCGGCTACACGCCGCTCTTCGCCGGTACGATCGGCCTGTCGCTGACAGTGCTGCTGATCCTCGGCGGCTCGGTCGCGCTCGGTCTTCCCGGCCAGGTGCTGCGGGTGATCTTCTGGGTTGGCCTTGGTCTCGTTGCCGCGAGCTTCTTTCGCTATGGCATCACGGCCATCCTTATCGCCGCCCTTGCCCTGATCCTCGCCAACCTCTTCGTCGATGGCGGGCGCAGAACGCTCGTCGTCTGCCGGGATTCCCTTGCCGAGGGTGCCAAGACGGCGCTTCCGGTCGGCGTGGCCTGCGCCGTGGTCGGCATCATCATCGGCACGATGACATTAACCGGCGTTGCCAACACGTTCGGCCAGTTCATCGTCTCCGTGGGCGAGACCAGCCTGTTCCTTTCGCTCGTGCTGACCATGATCACCTGCATCGTGCTCGGCATGGGCATCCCGACCATTCCCAACTACATCATCACATCCTCGATTGCCGGGCCGGCGCTCCTGGCGCTTGGTGTGCCGCTGATCGTCAGCCACATGTTCGTGTTCTATTTCGGCATTCTGGCGGACCTGACGCCGCCCGTTGCGCTTGCATGCTTCGCAGCCGGTCCGATCGCCAAGGAGAACGGCCTCAAGATTTCCATGGAAGCGATCAAGGTGGCTGCCGCCGGCTTCGTGATCCCCTTCATGGCGGTCTACACACCGGCGCTGATGCTGCAGGACGGCGGACCGCTGGCGGAGGCCTGGGGCTATTATCCGGCGGTCGTCTATATCGTTTTCAAGGCGCTGCTCGCCATTGCGCTCTGGGGCGCGGCGGTGATCGGCTTCCTGCGCTCGAAGCTTGCCGTCTGGGAGCGCATTCTTGCAGCCGCAGCGGCCTTTACGCTGATTGCGGCGCTTCCCATTACCGATGAACTCGGCTTCGCGCTTGCCGCCCTGTTCCTCGGCCAGCACTGGTATCGCACGCGCACGGCGCACGCTTCGGAAGACACAAAGGCCGACGCATGAGCATATGCGTTCTGGCGGGCGGAAAAGCGCTGACCCTCGGGGCAGCGCTTTTCACCCTGTCATGGACGCATTCGGTGGAGAAAATCCGCTGGGAGGAAGACTGGCGGGCAGGTCCCGCCGGGCTCGAACTTGTCGAGGCGAGGGTTCAGGGATCGGGCGCGGGCATGGAGCCGCCGCCTGACGCGCACTTTGAAGATGGCTGGTGGCGCTATCGCCCTTCCCTGCCACCGCAGAGCGAACTTGCCCTTGCGGCTTCGGGCACAACAGGCTCCGGCTGGCAATTGTGCGCAGCAGATGAATGCCACGAACTGGGCGCGGCAGCCGGAAAGCCGGTGATCGTCAGATATTGTGAGTGAGCGCTGCCGTCAGGCTGCCGTGGCCGAACCGCCGCCACGTTTCTGGCAGGCAGGGCCGGGGCCACGCATATAATGACGCTCGGGGTGATAGCGCGGGGCGAAGAAATCGCGAAGAACGGCAACGAGGCGAATAATCAGAGCCATGGGTCATGTCCAACCGGTGGCGGCTCCTCCAAAACCGCCTGTGTGAAGTATCGGGCCAAAAGTACACGCACGAAGTGAACGCTCCGTGAATGCCGGCCGGATTTCGCCGGGATTTGTGCCGCTTTGATGGCGTAAATCGGGTCTTGTTGCGGAAGAGCGCGCAGTGTGGCCGCCGCGCCACAGTTTTATGCAGCGCGGCGGCGCTTCAGCTTTAGTTTTCGCCGAGATAGGCGACGATGATGTCGAGCGCGGCCTGAAGGTCGTTGCGGTCGATCATTTCGGTCACTGTGTGGATGTAGCGGGTGCCCACCACGATGCCCACGGCGCGCGCGCCGGCGGCCGCCTGCTGGGCTGCCGCGCCATCCTGCCCGCCCCGGGCCAGAATCGTGCGCTGATAGGGGATCGCCTTTTTCTTTGCCAGTTGCTCGACCTCGCGCACCAGCGCCTGATCTGCGATGAAGGAAGAGTCCTTCACATGAAGACCGAAGCCTTCTCCCTGCTTCGTCACCGCCTCGTGCTCGCCGATGCCCGGCGTGTCGCATGAGAGCGTCGTGTCGATGCCGAGGCCGATGTCGGGCTTGACCGCATAGGCAGCCGTGCGCGCGCCGCGCAGCCCCACCTCTTCCTGAGCGGTGAACGCCACATGGATCTCGCACGCATGCTTTTCGCCCGCTTCTTCCAGCGCACGGATCGCCTCGATGCCGAGCCAGCAGGCGACGCGATTGTCGAGCGCCTTTGAAACGAACTTTTCGCCCATCTCAAGGAATGGTTCGTCCATCACCACGAAGTCGCCAACCTGAACGAGATCGCGCGCCTTTTCGCCGAGCCCCATATCGACGATAAAGTCACCGGGCTCGGGCACCTTCTTGCGTTCTTCCGCACTCTGGATGTGAATGGGCTTGCCGGCGGGGTTCATCACACCCTTGTAGTCGCCGCTCTCGGTACAGACGAGCACGCGGCGGGAAAACAGGTTGCGCGGATCGAAGCCGCCTACCGGGTCGAGGTGCAGGAAGCCCTTCTCCGTCACATGGGTGACGAGAAAGGCAATCTCGTCCATGTGACACAGAAGCATGATTTTGAGCGGGTCGCCCTTCACCTTCTTGCGTGGCTTGCGCACGCACAGGAGCGAGCCCATCGGATCGGTCCGCACCTCATCGAAAAGACCCTCGATCTCCTTTTCGATCAGTGCGCGCACGCGCGTTTCGTGGCCCGGCGCACCCGGCGTTTCGCAGAGCCTGCGCAGCAGTTCGGTGTTCATCAGCGTCCCCGGCAGAGAGGTGTTGGAATCATTCGTGAAGCGCGACCATGGCGCAAACAATCGCCGAAGGAAACGGCCACGTTTCCGTTTCGCGCTGGTTCAGGCTTCGCGCAGTAGCCGCTCAAAGGCTGCGCGTCCGGGCGGCGTAAAGCGGATTACGCGGCTGTTCTTTTCCCGCCGTGCCCATTTCAGCGCCATAAACCGGTCGAGCATCCCGGCTCCCAGACTTCCCGCCAGATGCGAGCGCCGCACGCTCCAGTCAAGGCAGGAGCGGCATATCGGGCGGCGTTTCCCGCGCATCGCCTCAATGTCGAGACCGAAATCGCTGAAGAATCCGGCACCTTTGTCCGTGAGGTTCACGTCGTCTCCATCGATGGCGATCAACCCGCGCCCGGCAAAGGCGTCGAACATGGCGACGCCTGCCTCGCCCGCCAGATGGTCGTAGCAGATTCTGGCTTCGCGCATGGCCGTATCGCGCGGGCCGGGCAACACCTTTCGCGGCCCCAGCGCCGCCGCCACGCCCATGATGGATTCAAGCATGGCGGCCACCTGATGATCCGCCAGTGCGTAATAGCGGTGGCGGCCCTGCCGCGTCATGCGCAGCAACCCGCCATCTGACAGCCTGGCGAGATGCGCACTGGCTGTGGGCAAAGTGACGCCGGCTTCCATCGCCAGTTCACTGGCCGTGAGGGCCGTGCCTCCCATCAGCGCCGCCAGCATATTGGCGCGCGCCGGGTCGCCGACGAGGCTTGCGATCTGGGCGAGGTCCGTTCCTGCTTTCATAGTTCGATGCTAACCAAAGTATGAATGTTCGACAAGCGCTATTCTCGGACCATCGAACAGGGAGAGAAGCGATGCGGGCATATGAGAGATCGATCATTCCCCCCGTGGAACAGGCCAAAAACCGCCGAACCTCGATCCTGTCGTGGTTCTACCGGCTCGCGCTTGCTTCGGAGCGATACCGCCAGCGGCGCGACCTCTCCGATCTCACCGACGAGCAACTCCGCGATGTCGGCCTCACCCGCCGTGACGTGGAACGCGAATGCGCAAAGCCCTTCTGGGACGTCTGACACAGAAAACAGGAAAACGCTTCCATGCTCATCGAAGCATGCCAGCAGAAAGGGATCATACCCATGACCATCACATGCTTCATCCGCTACGAGATCGACCCGTTCAAACGGGATGCCTTTGAAGAGTATTCCCGCAACTGGGGGCAGGCGATCCCGCGCGCCGGTGTCGACCTCATCGGCTATTTCGCGCCACACGAGGGGTCGGCGACGACCGCCTATGGCGTCTATAATATCGACAGTCTCGCTGCCTATGAGGCTTATCGGACACGGCTTGCGGCGAGCCCCGAGGGTCGCGCGAATTACGAGTTCGCAAGGCGCGAGCGCTTTATTCTCAAGGAGGATCGCATGTTCCTGAAACGCGCTTCCACGCCCCATGCCGAATGGGTGCGGCCATGATCGCGGTCATCTTCGAGGTTGAGCCGGCTGATGGCAGGCGCGATGCCTATCTCGGCATCGCCGCCGATCTGCGTCCGCTGCTCGACAGGATCGACGGCTTCATTTCCATCGAACGCTTCCAGAGCCTCAACGACGAAAGCCGCATTCTCTCACTGTCTTTCTGGCGCGACGAGGAGGCGGTCAAGGCCTGGCGCAACACGGAGGAGCACAGGCAGGCCCAGCGCGCGGGTCGCGGCGGGATATTTGCCGGCTACCGTCTGCGCATCGCCCATGTCCTGCGCGACTATGGCATGGCCGAGCGCGCGGAAGCGCCGGAAGACAGCCGCGCGCTGCATGACGCATGAGCGGCGTCAGGCATTGCCGATGAGCATGCCCGTGGCGAAGACCAGCGCACCGCCAAGCACCACCTGGAAGGTGGCGCGGCTCCACGGGGTTTCCATATAGCGGTTCTGGATCCAGGCGATCGCCCACAGCTCGATGAAAACGATGACGAATGCAATGATCGTCGCGGTCCAGAAATGCGGGATCAGATAAGGAAGCGCGTGGCCAAGGCCGCCCACGGTCGTCATGATGCCCGTGGCAAGACCGCGCTTGATCGGCGAGCCACGCCCCGAGATGACACCATCGTCGGAGGCCACTTCCGTGAAACCCATGGAGATGCCGGCACCGATGGACGCGGCAAGACCGACGAGAAAGGTCTGCCATGTGTCGCCCGTGGCAAATGCGGCAGCGAAGATGGGCGCAAGCGTTGAGACCGAGCCGTCCATCAGGCCGGCAAGGCCAGGCTGCACATAGGTCAGGATGAACTGCTTGCGCTCGGTCTGCTCTTCCTCGGCGCGTTCGTCTTCGCCCAGATGCTTCTCGGAAAGCCGGTGCGCCAGAGATTCATGTGTCTTTTCGGCTATGGCCAGATCGCCAAGCAGTTTGCGGATGCCGGCGTCCTCGGTCCGCTTGGCCGCTTCCACGTAGAAGCGATGCGCCTGCTCCTCCATCTGCTCGGCCTGCGAACGCACCGTGTCGAGCCCGAGCGGGCGCACCAGCCAGTCGGGCTTGCGGTCGTAATAGCCGCGCACATGCTCGCGGCGGATCAGGGGAATGCGCTCGCCGAAGCGCTCCCTGTGCGCCTCGATAAGCGCCGCACGGTGTCCGTCCTCTTCCTCCGCCATGTCATCGAACACGGCCGCCGAATGCGGGTATTCGTCGCGCAGGCCATCGGCATAGGCGCGATAGATGCGCGCGTCGTCCTCTTCCGAAGAGATGGCAAGAGCGAGAATCTCCTGTTCATCGAGTGAGGAGAATGGACGGCGGTGGGAACCGAAAAAGCGAGAAAACATGACAGAGGCAATCCGTTATTTAGAATAATTCTAAGATAAGGGCCGGCTCTATCGCCGTCAATATATTAGAACCATTCTAAAATGTGAATTCACACATGGCTCCAACCGGCGATCTCAATCCAGCGTCCGGCGAAACCGCATCAGCGCCAGGCCGGCATAAATCAGGATGAAGAGAACGAGAATACCCGTCTCGAAGGCCACTGCTGGCAGGTCTGCCCCCTTCAGCATGATGGCGCGGATGACGCGCAGAAAATGGGTGAGCGGAAAGATCTCTCCCAGCCATTGCGCCCACTCGGGCATGCCGCGAAACGGAAACATGAAGCCGGAGAGCAGGATCGACGGCAGGAAGAAGAAGAAGGTGAGCTGCAGGGCCTGCATCTGCGTGCGGGCGACGGTCGAGATCGTGTAACCAAGCAGAACGAGCGCCAGAACGAAGATGAGTACCGCCGTCAGGAGAAGCCATATGCTGCCAACGAAGGGCACACCGAAAAGCAGCTTCGCCGCACCAAGGATGACGGCAACCTGCACGGCGCCCACGACGAGATAGGGCAGCACCTTGCCCATCATGATCTCCAGCGGGCTGGCGGGCATGGCGAGCAGGTTCTCCATCGTGCCGCGCTCGCGTTCGCGGGTGAGCGCGATGGATGTCATCATCACCATGGTCATCTGCAGGATGACGCCAAGCAGCCCCGGCACGATGTTGTATTGCGAAAGCCCTTCGGGATTGTAGCGGCGGTGGACGATAACCTCCAGCCGGTCTGTCGGATTTGCCTCCGAAGCCGGCACGCCGCGCTCGCGCAAAAGCGCCTCCGAGGCAACCGTTCCGAGTGTGGAAATCGCTCCTGATGCGACGGACGGATCGGTCGCATCCGCCTCGATCAGGATCTGCGGCCGCTGCCCCCGGTCGACACGGCGGGCGAAATCCGAGGGGATGGTGACCACAAAGACCACCTTGCCGCTCGCCATGAGTTGCTCGGCCTCCGCCGCGCTCTCCACCACATGATCGAAGCGGTAATAATCGGTGTTTTCTAGCGCCGAGACCATCGCCCGGCTGTAGTGATCCTGGCTCAGCGACACGAGTGCCGCCGGCAGCGCCTTGGGGTCGGAATTGATCGCATAGCCGAACAGGACGAGCTGCATGAGCGGAACGCCGAGCATCATGCCGAAGGTGATGCGGTCGCGCCGCATCTGGATGAACTCCTTGATAAGCAGCGCCATGAGCCGACTAAATGAAAAGAAGCCGTTCATTGCATGTTGTCCGTGGAATTGGCCATGAACTGGATGAAGACATCCTCGAGGCTCGTTTCGCCGCGTGACACGCTCACGCCCTCGCGCCCGTCGAGATCCTGTAGCGCCGCCTTGAGCGCTTCTTCATCCGATCCCACCACATGAAGGCTTGCGCCGAAGGGCGCGACCTGCTCCACGCCGGGCCGCTCCCGCAACTCGGCGGCCAGCTTTTCAAGCTTCGGCCCGTCAACGAGATAGGTGACAAGCCCGGCATCGCGCACCACATCTGTCACAGACCCCGTGGCCAGCATGGTGCCGTAGGAGATGTAGGAGATGCGGTGGCAGCGCTCGGCCTCATCCATGTAGTGGGTGGAGACCAGAACCGTCAGCCCGTCTGCGGCAAGGCGGTGGATCTCGTCCCAGAAATCGCGCCGCGCCTTCGGGTCGACACCCGCCGTCGGCTCATCGAGCAGGAGAAGTTTCGGCTGATGCATGATGCAGGCCGCCAGCGCCAGCCGCTGCTTCCATCCGCCCGAAAGCGTGCCGGCCAGCTGGTTGCGACGCGAGGAAAGGCCGAGGTCCTCCAGCGTCCGGTCCACATGCGCGCCTACCGGTTTGAGATCATAGAGCCTTGCGACAAAGGCCAGGTTCTCGGCAATTGTCAGGTCTTCGTAAAAGGAGAAGCGCTGGGTCATGTAGCCGACTTCGCGCTTGATCTTCAGCCCCTCGGTTCGCAGGTTGAAGCCCAGCACCGTGCCATCGCCCTCATCCGGCGTCAGAAGCCCGCACATGATGCGGATCGTTGTCGTCTTGCCGGAACCGTTCGGGCCGAGAAAGCCGACAATCTCGCCCCTGGCCACCTGCATTGTCACATTGTTGACGACCGTCTTGTCGCCGAAGCGTTTCACAAGACCGTGGACATCGATCGCGTTCATGGCGCATTCGCCTTCAGGCGCACATCCACGATCTGCCCAGGCTGCAGACTGCGCGCGTCGCCCTCAGGCCGCGCCTCGACCAGATAGACGAGCTTCTGCCGCGTCTCGAGCGAGTAGATCACCGGCGGCGTGAACTCCGGATCCGGCGAAATGTAGGTGATGCGCGCTGTCAAACCCGCCTCGCAGCCATCGCAGTTCACGGCCAGAAGCGCATCGGGTTTCAGGCTGGAAAACGCCGCTTCCGGCACATAGACCTTGAGCTTCACGCCGCCATTGGGCAGCAGTGAGACGACCGGCGCCGAGGGTCCTGCCACATCGCCCGCATTGCGGATCACATCGTCGATACGGCCGGCGGATGGGGCTGTGATGGCGCGTTCCGAAAGGCGCCAGCGCGCCTGTTCCAGTGCTGCCTCCATCTGGTCGCGGCGCCTGGCGGCAGCCTTGATCGCTTCAGCACGGGCAGGCAGTCTTGCCACCGACAGATTGGCCTCGGCCTGGCCGACCCGCGTGTCCGCCAGTTCCTTTGCCGTGCGTGCCTTGTCGAGCTCGGCCTGCGTAGCGATGCCGCGGCGCGAGAGATCTTCGGTTCGTGAGAGCACGCGGCCGGCTTCCGCCGCCTCGGCCTTTGCCGATGCAAGGGCAGCCTCCAGAACGGCGATCTCTTCGGGTCGCTTCGGCTCCTTGAGGTCGGCAAGCTGTGCTTCCGCTTCTGCCAGTCCCGCCTCAGCCTGCCGAACGGCGATGCGCGCATCCGTGTCATCCATCACGGCAACCGTCGCGCCTTTCTCCACAAAGGCGCCGCGCCGCACCGGAACGGCGCTCAACTGCCCTACTTCCGTGGGTGCGAGCAGCACATAATCGCCTTCCACATAGCCCACGGCCAGTGGCTCCGCGGAACCGCAACCGGAAATCAGCCCGGCGAGAACCGGTATGGCGCAGAGCATGCTCATGATGTTTCCTTTCCACGCGTCCGCGCGGCGAGTATGGCGTCGAGGTTGCCCCCGGCTATGGCCGTGATGGCCGCTGCTTCGCGTGCGCCGATTTCACTCCAGCCCATGCGCCGCTGCACCGCTTCGCTGGCGATGCGGAAATAGACGAGCTGGCCGATCAGTGTGAACACGGTCAGCCGCGTCTCGTCGCTCTCCGCCGGTTCTCCGGTCGCCGCCTCCCAGACCGCGCAGAGGCGCTTGTGAACCGGGGCGAATATGCCTTCATAAATGCGGTCGAGTGCGACCGTGGGGTGGGAGAGTTCCCGCAGCACGAATTTGACGATGAGCCCGGCTTCGGGCCGCGCGGCGATGAACCCGGTCATCGTGTCGAGCACCTGCATCAAGACGGCGCGGGCCTCGGATGGCGTCAGGGTTGCGCCGTGATCCGGCTTGAGATTGAGGGCACTGCCGGCAATCCTGCCGATCAATTCGACGATGTAATCGGCACAAGCCGCGCGCAGGCCTTCCTTGCCGCCGAAATGATAGGAGATCGAGCCAATATTCGCACCGGCCGCGCGCGCGATCTCGCGCGTTGTCGTGCCGTCGAACCCTTTCTCGCCGAAGAGCTTCAGCCCCGCGCGGATGAGCGAAAGCCGCGTGTGATCCGCCGATGAAAGCCGTGTTTCGACATTCTGTGTACTGCCATTGTCATGCATCATGTCCTCGATTTAATCAAACGTTTGAATTAAGTCAAGCCAGTGTCTGTTTGCCTCGAGCCACATCAGGCCGTTTGCCCGACGCGATAAAACCTCTAAGTTCCACCTGCCATTGATCGAAGAATCGCGGACGGGAGCGAATGAGCGAACAACCCAGCACCCTGCTCGACCGGTTCGGCCGCTTTCTGGCACGGCGGCTGCAAAGCGAATCCTCTGGGTATCAACCCTACACGCCGTCCGACCCCGAAACGCTGCATCGCACCCTGCAGCCCGGCGATATTCTGCTGATCGAAGGCAATCAGCGCATTTCGGCGGCGATCAAATATCTGACCCAGTCCACCTGGAGCCATGCAGCGCTCTATGTGGGCGATGCGCTGCCGGAGCCTGAAGACGGCTCCGAACGCCCCCGTCTCGTCGAGGTCATCCTGGGCGATGGCTGCATTGCCGTGCCGCTTTCCAAGTACAAGACCTACAACACGCGCATCTGCCGGGCGAACGGCCTTACGCCTGACGATCGGGATTTGATCGTCGGCTTCATGATCGAAAAGCTCGGCCTGCACTACGACATGCGCAACATCTTCGACCTGCTGCGCTATTTCCTGCCGACGCCCCCCGTGCCAGTACGCTGGCGCCGGCGCATGATCGCCATCGGCTCGGGCGATCCGACGCGCGCCATCTGCTCTTCGCTCATCGCTCAGGCTTTTCAGAAAGTCGGCTACCCGATCCTGCCTGAAATCACCAAGGCCAAGGGGCACGCCTCGGCCGAATCCACCTATTCGCGGCAGGAAATCCTGCACATCCGCCACCACAGCCTCTTCACGCCGCGCGATTTCGATCTCTCGCCCTATTTCGCCATCGTCAAACCGACCCTGGCTTTCGGCTTCGACTACAAGACGCTGAACTGGGGGAAACCGCGGGGCGATAACGCGGCTGCGGAAGACAGGGGATCAAACTGATGGACGTTCACGTGGCGCTGGTTCTTCTTTTCATCGCTTTCACCGCCTACTCACTGGTCTCTCGAAAGCTTGAAGCCTCGGTTCTCTCCGGCCCCATGCTCTTCACCGCGCTGGGCTATGGCTTCCATCTCACGGATGCCACGCTGACCTCACCGCTCGACAATTCGGTCGTCGAGTTCCTCGCAACGGCGACGCTCGCGATTATCCTCTATCGCGATGCTGCGAACATCCGAATTTCAGGCGTGATGGCCGAGCGCGCGACCGCCCTCCTTTCCGCACGGCTCCTCTTCATCGGCATTCCGCTCACCATCCTTGCCGGCACTGCCGCGGGGATGTTTCTCTTTCCCGCGCTCGGCCTTTTTGGCGCGCTTGTGCTCGCCATCGTCCTGACCCCGACCGACGCGGCGCTGGCGCAGCCGGTTTTCGGCAATGACGGACTGCCCGAAGTCGAGCGCGAAGCCCTGGACGTGGAAAGCGGGCTCAATGACGGGCTGTGCCTGCCCCTGCTGCTCATTGCACTGGCGCTCGCCGCCGACACCGGTGGCGGTGAAGGCATGGCCGGGCACGCGGCCTTCTTTCTGAAACAGGTGGTTTTCGGACCGCTCGTCGGGCTCGCCGTTGGCTATCTCGGCGCAGTCGCCGCCGACTTTGCCTTTACACGCGCCTTTTCCAACCCGGCCGGGCGCACGCCCATCATGGTCGGGCTAGCCGGGCTAGCCTATCTCGGCGCAGAACTGGCAGGCGGCAACGGGTTTCTTGCCGCCTTTGCAGCGGGGCTGGCCTTTGGCTGGCGGCTGCCTGCCGAAACGGTGGAGAAGGCGAGCAATTTTGCCATGACCGAGGGATCGATCCTCACCAATCTCACCTTTCTCCTGTTCGGCGCGGCCATGCTGCCGCAGGCGCTGGAAGCGCCCGCCTTGCCGGCTCTGTTCTATGCAGTGCTCAGCCTCACCGTCATTCGCATCGTTCCCGTTTTCATCGCCATGCTGGGAACCGGAACAGGAACACGGGCACGGCTTTTCGTCGGCTGGTTCGGCCCGCGCGGCCTCGCCTCCGTGCTCTATCTCATTCTCGTGGTCGACCAGTCCGGCTTCGACGTGGCGGACGCAATCACCAACATTGCCGTCTTCACGATCCTTCTGTCCGTCATCCTGCACGGCGCCACCGCACCCTTCGCCAAAAGGACATTCTTCCCCGCGCGATCCTGACGCCGCTCACTGCCCGCTCCAGAAGATGTGACCGACGCCTGTCTCGCCGCGATGCCGCTCAGGCCCTATAATCCGGGCTTGGTTTGCCGTCGGGGTGCGGTCTGCGTCCCGGCAGATCCGGGAGGTCTGAAATGGCGGATTTTCATGTCATGGCCGGAACCGACAAGACTCTGTCCTTGCCGGCTGTTCGCAAGATCAGCACGTCCGATGTCATCGATGCGCTTGGGCGCGGGCTCGATGATTTCTGGCAGAAACCTTCACACTACGCGTTCCTGTGCCTCATCTACCCGCTTGTCGGGGTGGTGTTGATCTACTGGGCTTCGGACGCAAACGCGCTTCCGCTACTCTTCCCCCTGGCCTCCGGCTTTGCGCTGCTCGGGCCATTTGCAGCCATCGGCCTCTACGAAATCAGCCGAAGACGCGAAGCCGGGCTCGATACATCCTGGCGGCACGCGCTGGCAGTGCTCAAGTCACCCGCGATACCATCCATCATCGCAGTTGGGGCAATGCTGTTCGCCATCTTCGTGACGTGGCTGCTGGTTGCTCAGGGGCTTTATGTGCGCCTGCTCGGTCCGGAACCGCCGGCATCGATCTCGCTGTTCCTTGAGAGCCTGTTCACCACCGACGCCGGCTTCATGCTGCTCACGCTCGGCAATGCGATTGGCTTCATTTTTGCCCTCGTGGTGCTGATTACCACGGCCATCGCCTTCCCCATGCTGCTTGACCGCGACTGCGGCGCCGTCGCCGCAATCGTCACCTCGGTCCGAGCCGCCAGCGTCAATCCGCTACCCATCGCGCTCTGGGGCGTGCTGGTGGCGGGTGGACTGATCATCGGGTCGCTGCCGCTCTTTGCCGGTCTTGCCGTGGTCATGCCAATTCTCGGCCACGCCACATGGCACCTTTACCGCAAGCTGGTCGCCGATTGAAACCCGCGACGGCAAGGCGCGGTCACGCCCTGTCTGCGGCTTCAGGTCCGTAGAGGTTCTGCGCCATCTTGCCCAACGCCCCGAAAAGAACCCGGCGCTCATCGTCAGCCAGGCCGGAAAGGGCCTCTTCATAGACCGAAGCGCTGATTTCCTGGATGCCGCCACAGGCGTCCCTTGCTTTTCTCGTCGCATAGATCATGCGCACGCGCCGATCCGTTCTGGCAAGGCGACGTTCCACCCAGCCGCTCTCTGCCAGCCGGTCGACCATTCGCGAAACGCTGATCGGCTCCACTTCCAGAAGCTCGGCCAGCCGCACCTGCGGAACACCATCTTCCTTCAATAGCCGGAAAAGCAGCCGCCACTGGGCAGATGAAAGTCCGAATTCATTGTCCTGTTCCAGAAAGCGCTTGCGCATGAGGCGCGCAACGTCATGGATCAGGAAACCCAGCTTGTTTTGGTCAGGATCGCACATGCGCGGGATATATGGTCGCCCGATCGCATCCGCAATGTTGCTGTTTTTTCCTCCTGACACGGCGCTCGGCTCCTCCCCTGCAGCAATCTGCTTGTCGAAGAACGGGCCGCCTGCTAAGGCCAGCGGCATGACGAACACGCCACTTTCCCATATTCGCAACTTTTCCATCGTCGCGCATATCGACCATGGCAAGTCGACGCTCGCCGACCGGCTGATCCAGATGACCGGCTCGCTGGAAGACCGCGAGATGAAGGATCAGATCCTCGACTCGATGGATATCGAGCGCGAGCGCGGCATCACGATCAAGGCGCAGACCGTGCGACTGGAGTACGACGCGCGCAACGGCGAGCACTATGTGCTGAACCTGATCGACACGCCCGGCCACGTAGACTTTGCCTATGAGGTTTCTCGCTCGCTCTCGGCCTGCGAGGGCTCGCTTCTGGTGGTCGATGCCAGCCAGGGTGTGGAAGCCCAGACGCTTGCCAATGTCTACCAGGCAATCGACAACGATCATGAGATCGTGACCGTGCTCAACAAGGTGGACCTGCCGGCTGCCGACACCGACCGCGTCAAGGAGCAGATCGAGGAGGTGATCGGCCTCGACGCTTCCGATGCAATCCCGATTTCGGCCAAGACCGGCGTGGGCATCGACGAGGTGCTCGAAGCCATTGTCACCCGTCTCCCGGCGCCGAAGGACGGCGATCGGGAGGCGCCGCTCAAGGCACTGCTCGTCGACAGCTGGTACGATGCCTATCTGGGCGTTATCGTGCTGGTCCGCGTGATCGACGGCAAGCTCAGGAAGGGTCAGACCATCCGCATGATGGGCACGGACGCCAGGTACCCGGTTGACCGGGTCGGCGTCATGACCCCGAAGATGGTCATGGTTGAAGAGCTCGGTCCCGGTGAGATCGGCTTCATTACCGCCTCCATCAAGGAAGTGGCAGACACCCGCGTCGGCGACACGATCACCGAAGACAAGCGCCAGACGGCCAAGCCCCTGCCGGGCTTCAAGCCGGCGCAGCCGGTTGTCTTCTGCGGCCTCTTTCCGGTCGATGCAGCGGACTTTGAAGACCTGCGCGCCGCCATGGGCAAGCTGCGCCTCAACGACGCCTCTTTCTCTTTCGAGATGGAGACTTCGGCTGCCCTCGGCTTCGGCTTCCGCTGCGGCTTCCTCGGCCTCCTGCATCTTGAGATCATCCAGGAGCGGCTTGAGCGCGAGTTCAATCTCGATCTCATCGCCACCGCCCCCTCGGTGGTCTATCGCATGAACCTGACCTCGGGCGATCAGGTCGAGCTGCACAATCCGGCCGACATGCCGGACGTGGTGAAGATCGCCTCCATCGAAGAGCCCTGGATCAAAGCCACGATCCTCACACCGGACGACTATCTCGGCTCGATCCTCAAGCTCTGTCAGGAGCGGCGCGGCGTCCAGACGGATCTTTCCTATGTCGGCAAGCGCGCCATGGTCACCTATGAGCTGCCGCTCAACGAGGTGGTGTTCGATTTCTACGACCGGCTGAAGTCCATCACCAAGGGCTATGCCAGCTTCGACTATCAGCTCACCGGCTATCGTGAAGGCGATCTGGTGAAGATGTCGATCCTCGTCAACGAAGAGCCGGTTGATGCGCTCTCGATGCTGGTGCACCGGCAGGCCGCTGAAAAACGCGGGCGTGTCATGTGCGAGAAGCTCAAGGAGCTGATCCCCCGTCACATGTTCAAGATCCCGATCCAGGCGGCGATCGGCGGCAAGGTGATCGCCCGCGAGACCATTTCGGCCATGCGCAAGGATGTGACGGCCAAGTGTTACGGCGGCGATGTGACCCGCAAGCGCAAGCTGCTCGAGAAGCAGAAAGAGGGCAAGAAGCGCATGCGCCAGTTCGGCAAGGTGGAGATTCCGCAGGAAGCCTTCATCCAGGCGCTGAAGATGAGCGACTAGCACTTAAGGACGAAAACGGGTGGGCTTGCTGCAACGGCAGACAAACCCACCCTCGATGCCGCTGATACGGGCTGCCCCGCCACCCGGGCCCGGCGACATCGTCTCTTGTCCAGCTCAGCGGGAGTGCTGACCCTGGCTACTGGTGCAGCGCGTGCGCTCTGGCGGGTGTTGGTCAAGGATCGGCGGTTCAGCGCGCTTTCAGCTTGAAACCGCCGCCACTACATTCGACGATCTGTTTGCCGGCCATCTGGTAGGCTGAGTCCCACGAAACCTTCACCGACTTCGGACAGCTGCGATACGTCTTGTTGACGAGGTTCACGCTTCCCTGCGGCGTGTTGGCGGTGATCTTCACCAGCTTCAGACCCTTCGTGCTGCTGATGGTGCACACCACATGGTTGGGCACCGAGCAGTTCATCGAGGGGCCCGCCATCTGCGGGGCGAGCGCGAACTGGCCGGCGACGCCGGCGGTCGGTATGGCCGTCGCCGAAAGCATCACGAGCGAAGCTGCGGCCACGGCGATCCGGTTTGTCTTGAACGAGTAGGGCATTGTCATCTCCAGTACGGGTTTCAGGATGGGGCAATCGCGCCCCGGCATCCGTCAGTTGCCGTGGCCTGGAGAAAGGTTCATGAAAAAATTCAGGTAGGCTGCGGACTCTCAATCCGGATTGAGATGATAACCCGGACCGATGGTGAGCGGTTTGTCCGGCACCACCCGGTCGCTGATCTGGCTCGTGAAATCCATCTCGGTCTGCCAGAGCAGAGAGGTCTTCTGCCGGTCGTAGACACGGATTGACACATGATAGGGCTTCCTGGCCTCGACCCCGCGAACGGGTGGCGTGCGCAGCGCGTAGCGGTCGGTCATCGTGCTCACCCGCTCCGATACCACGAGCGGCGCACCGCCGGCCGGATCGTCGAATGTCGCTTCGATGATCGAGCCGCTGGCCAGCGGCCGCACCACCTGAGCGGTAAAACCGTAGAAGACCTCCGCCTCGCGATAGTTGAACATGAAGCCGCCACCGAGGATCTTTACATAGGGATCCTGAGAGGGGTCGTTGCGGGTGAACCAGCCGATGGCGAAAAGCACGGCGCAGAGCGCCAGCGCGGCAATGATTATGCTTCGCAAAGAGATGGATTTCACGCCCGTTTCTCCCTTACACGGGCGGCATGCCGGCGCGCTTTTGCCGTGCCGCCGCAATGATCCATGCTGCACCAGCGGCGCGACGCATTCTTTGTTTCGTCAAAGAAGAGCCATCCGCAGCCTTCCGGTCCGGGACAGGCCTTCAGCCGCGCAAGATCGTCGCCTGTAAGCATCGCTTCGGCACAAAGCGCGACCACATGGAGCGGCGCATCGAGGTCGAGGCGGCACTCGTCCCAGTTCCAGGCAAAGCCGGCCGGTTCCCGTGCAAGCCGCTGTCGCTGCCGGGCTTCGCCGGCAAGCCGGCTCAGCTCTTCCAGCCCGCCTTCCGGCGGATCGCAGCCCTCGATCACGCTTCGAAAAAGGGCGAAGAGCGTTTCACGGAACCGGATCGCCCTGACATGGGACGCCTCCGCCCCGCGCCTGTCCGCCTCCGCCAGCGTACGCAGACGCGCGAGCGACGGCGCGTCAAAGAGGTCTACCTGCCCGGACCAGCCCAGCAGAGCAGCATAGTCGGACAGGTAATCCTTCGTTGCCGGCCGCGAGCGGCTGTTGACCGTGTTGACGAAGTCCAGGCAGGTCCGACCACCGAAGAAGAACGGAACCGGCCACGCGGCAATTCGGGCATCATGCATCGCACGCTCCTTTAGCCCAACCAGCTAAAGCAGTTTTGCCGGTTAGTCAACAAAAGCGCGAAGACGGGAGAACCGGCGCACCCGGGTGTCGCCGGTCCTGTAACCCTGCGGCTGCGACTGTTCGCTCAGACCAGCGTCCGACGCCGTTCGATTTCGGCATCTGATGGGGGTTTTATCGCGAAGGTTCCCGTCTTCACCTCGCCCGCGCGGGTGTATCGGTTGACCAGCGTGCCGGCCTCGGTGGTTCTGGAGCCCGTTAGCCGAAACGTGCCCGGAGCCACTTCTGTGCCGGTCCTGAACAGCCGCTTTCCCTTGCCCAGCACCACCGGAAATGTGGTGATGGTCAGCTCGTCGACGAGCTCGTGCGCAAACAGGGTCTGCAGGAAATCCGTGGACCCCTGTGTGAGCAAAGCCGGACCATCCTCGCTTTTGAGCGCCTTTACCGCAGCCACCGCATCCGCGCCGAGGGTCCGGCTGTTCTGCCAGTCGAGCTTCAGGTCGGGATTGCGGGTGGCGACATATTTTGTCACGCGGTCGAAAATACTCCCGATCGGGTCGCCTTCGTCCTGATAGGGCCAGTAGGCGGCAAAAATGTCGTAGGTCTTGCGCCCGAGCAGCAGGTCGAAGGGCTTTGAGAACATCTCGCCGATGGCCTCACCCAGCCCTTCGTCGGCGAGCGGTTCGACCCACCCTCCAAAAGGGAAGCCGCCCGTCGGATCTTCCTCGGGTCCGCCCGGCGCCTGCATGACACCATCGAGGCTGACCATCGCACTCACGATGACTTTTCGCATGTCTTCTCTCCCGTTCCGGGCCGGACAATTCCGGCTTCCCCTCAAGGACGTGGATCGGGCACGCAACCCGACAAGGCACTGGAATTCCCCTGCCGGAAACGAAAGACGGCGCCGGTCTCCCGGCGCCGCTCGATAATTTTCTCTATGGAAAACAGTCAGATGTCGAGGTTTGCCACCGACAGCGCATTGTCCTGAATGAATTCGCGGCGCGGCTCCACCTCGTCGCCCATAAGGCGCGAGAAGAGCGAATCCGCGTCCGTCGCGTCCGTCACCTTCACCTGAAGCAGCGAGCGGGCATCGGGGTCGAGCGTCGTCTCCCAGAGCTGCTCGGCATTCATCTCACCAAGGCCCTTGTAGCGCTGCATGGTAAGGCCCTTGCGGCCGGTCGCAAAGACCTGGTCAAGCAGTGCCATCGGCCCGGAAATGACTTCGGACTTGTCCTTGCGGCGCAGTACGGGCGATTTGGTGTAAATCTCCTGCAGGCGCGGGGTGTAGCGGTCGATCGCGCGCGCATCGGCAGAAGCGACCAGCGCCGAGTCGAGCACCACCACCTCGCGCACGCCACGCACCGTGCGCTCAAAAAGATAGCCGCCCGCGCCCTCGTTGGAGGGGTTCACGCGCCCTTCCCAGCCGCGTTCCGTGTCCTCGGCGATCATGTCGAGCCGCTCCGCCACGTGCTTTACAGCTTCGGCCGCCCGGCCCGGGTCAGCCAGCACCGCCGCGTTGAGCGCACCGGCAATCGCCGCCTGCTCCACCACGGAACGGTCGTAGCGGGTGTGCAGGCCGTTGATCAGCGAGCGTACGCCGCGCGCATCCTCGATCACCTGTTTCAGGTCCTGTCCGCCGCGAACTTCGCCGTTGGAGAGTTCCAGCGAGGCCTCTTCAAGGCCGGAATCGATCAGGAATTCCTCAAACGCCGCCTCATCCTTGATGTACTGGACCGACTTGCCGCGCGTCACCTTGTAGAGCGGGGGCTGGGCAATATAGAGGTGCCCGCGCTCGATCAGTTCCGGCATCTGCCGGAAGAAGAAGGTGAGAAGCAGCGTGCGAATGTGGGCGCCGTCGACGTCGGCGTCCGTCATGATGATGATCTTGTGATAGCGCAGCTTCTCGGCGTTGAACTCGTCCTTGCCGATACCCGTGCCAAGCGCCGTGATCAGAGTGCCGATCATGTCGGAGGAAAGCATGCGGTCGAAGCGGGCACGCTCCACGTTCAGGATCTTGCCGCGCAGCGGCAGGATCGCCTGGTTCTTGCGCGAACGGCCGGATTTGGCCGAGCCGCCAGCGGAGTCACCCTCGACGATGAAGATTTCGGATTTCGCCGGATCACGCTCCTGACAGTCGGCCAGCTTGCCCGGCAGCGAGGTAATATCCAGCACGCCCTTGCGGCGTGTCAGTTCGCGTGCCTTGCGGGCAGCCTCGCGTGCGGCGGCGGCTTCCACCACCTTGCCGATCAGCGTCTTGGCTTCCGTCGGATGTTCCTCGAACCAGGTGCCGAGCGCCTCGTTGACGAGGCTTTCCACCACCGGGCGCACCTCAGAGGAGACCAGCTTGTCCTTGGTCTGGGAGGAGAATTTCGGGTCCGGCACCTTCACCGAGAGAACCGCTGTCAGGCCCTCGCGGCAATCGTCACCGGTGAGCGAAACCTTTTCCTTTTTGGTCAGGCCTGACTTTTCTGCATAACCCGTAACCTGCCGCGTCAGCGCACCGCGGAAACCGGCCATATGCGTACCGCCGTCGCGCTGTGGGATGTTGTTTGTGAAGGCCAGCACATTCTCGTGGTAGGAATCGTTCCACCACATGGCCACTTCCACCGTGATGCCATCCTTTTCGCCGCCGATGGAAATCGGCGCGTCGATCAGCGGTTTCTTGGCGCGATCCAGATATTTCACGAACTCGACAATACCGCCATCGAAGAGGAATTCCTGCTTCCTCTCGTCGGCATGGCGCTTGTCGGTAAGAAGAATGCGCACGCCCGAATTCAGGAAAGCGAGCTCACGCAGGCGGTGCTCCAGAGTGCCGTAGTCGAAATCCGTCATGGTGAAGGTGTCGGGTGAGGGCAGGAAGCTCACTTCCGTTCCCGTCTCGTCACCGGCATCGCCCGTCACGGCAAGCGGCTCATCCGCCACACCATGGGTAAAGCTCATCTCATGGATCTTGCCCTTGCGGCGGATCTTGAGTTTGAGCCAGATGGAAAGCGCGTTCACCACAGACACGCCCACGCCATGCAGGCCGCCGGAAACCTTGTAAGAGTTCTGGTCGAATTTACCGCCGGCATGAAGCTGCGTCATAATAACCTCGGCCGCAGACACGCCCTCTTCGGCGTGCATGTCAGTCGGGATGCCGCGGCCATTGTCGGTCACCGTGCAGGAGCCATCGGGATTGAGCGTTACCGTCACCAGCGTCGCATGGCCGGCCAGCGCCTCGTCGATCGCGTTGTCGACCACCTCGTAGACCATGTGATGCAGGCCGGACCCGTCATCCGTGTCGCCGATATACATGCCGGGGCGCTTGCGGACAGCGTCCAATCCCTTCAAAACCTTGATGGATTCAGCGCCGTATTCGGCCGGTTCGCCTGGGAGAGTTTCGGGCGTGTCGCTCATCAAATTCTTTCGCTCAGGAGCCCTGGGGGAACCCCCTTTAGGGCATGGGAAATCCACGCCGCGAATCATCCGGCGCCTATCCCCCAAGATATAGGCGTTTCAGGGCTTTTTTCCAAGTTTTGCAGCGATTTCCGCCTGGGGAGGAAAACAACGCCCGAGCACCCTTTGCCTTTGGCGCGAAACCGATTATGTAGCCCTTGAGAAATCGGAGACCGAGGCAAATGGCCACCATCAGCCAGAAACCTAAGCTCATCACCATTTTTGGCGGCAACGGCTTTGTCGGCCGCCATCTGGTGCAGGCCCTCACCAGGCGCGGCCACCGGGTGCGCGTCGCATGCCGCAACCCCAATACAGCGATACATCTGCAGCCGCTCGGCAATGTCGGCCAGGTGCAGACCGTGCAGGCGAACCTTCGCAACCGCGCCTCGGTCGACCGGGCCGTGGAAGGGGCGGACCATGTGATCAATCTCGTTGGCATCCTCTATGAATCCGGCCGCCAGTCCTTCGATGCGATTCAGCATTTCGGCGCCCGCGCCGTGGCGGAAGCCGCCCGCGCCGCCGGTGCGAAGCTGACCCATGGCTCGGCCATCGGCGCCGATCCTGAGTCCGACTCCGACTATGCCCGCACCAAGGCTCTCGGCGAACAGGCAGTGCTGGAAACCGTCAAGGATGCGGTGATCATCCGCCCGTCCATCGTGTTCGGCCCGGAAGACGACTTTTTCAACCGCTTTGCCAACATGGCGCGCTTCTCGCCCTTCCTGCCGCTCATCGGCGGTGGCGAGACGAAGTTCCAGCCAGTCTATGTGGGCGATGTGGCCGAGGCCTATGCCCGCTCCGTTGACGGCGATCTGGAAGGTGGCCAGATCTACGAGCTGGGCGGGCCGGAAGTGCTCTCCTTCCGCGAATGCCTCGAGGAGATGCTCGAAGCGACCTACCGCAAGCGCTGGTTCGTTTCCCTGCCCTGGTTCGTCGCACGCATTCAGGCCCGCATTCTTGGCCTTTTGCCCAAACCCATGCTGACCCTCGATCAGGTGAAGCTGCTGAAGACCGACAATGTCGTTTCCGAGGAAGCGAAGGCGGCCGGGCGCACGCTCGACGGTCTTGGCATCCAGAAGCATTCGCTGGCGGCCATTCTGCCCACCTATCTGTGGCGCTACCGCCCGGCAGGTCAGTTTACCCGCAAGCAGTTCCTGTAAGGCGGGTCCTTGGGCGGCTGGGAGACGCTTCTGCCGGAAACGCTGGGCGCGGTCCCGGCGCTTCTTCTCGTCATCGCCAGCTTCTTCACCTCGGCACTGACCGCTGCCTTCGGCGTTGGCGGCGGGGTGGCCATGCTGGCGCTGCTCGGCCTTTTCATCCCGGTCGCAGCCCTCATTCCGGTCCATGGCGCCGTCCAGCTCGGCTCCAACACCGGTCGCGCCTGGCATCAGCGCGCGCATATCCGCTTCGCGATCGCTACGCCGTTCATCGTCGGCAGCCTGATCGGCGCCACTGTCGGTGCTTATGTCGTGGTGCAGCTTCCCGACGCGCTGTTGAAGCTCGTTCTGGGTGTATTCGTCATCGCCGTCACCTGGACGAAAATTCCCGGAGCGGCGCAGCTCAGCCATGCAGGCCTTGCAGCCGGCAGCGCGGTTCTCGCGCTTGCCACAATGTTTGTCGGAGCCACCGGACCGCTGCTCTCGGCCTTCTTCGCGCAGCTCATTGCCGACGACCGCAAAGCGCTCATCGCCACCCATGCCGCCGGCATGACGGTGCAGCACGCCCTCAAGGTGATCGCATTCGCGCTTGCCGGCTTCGCCTTCTGGCGCTGGCTTCCCTTCATCGCGCTGATGATCGCTTCGGGCTATCTGGGAACCATTTACGGCAGCAGGCTTCTTGAAAAACTCCCGGAAGAGACGTTTCGGCGCTGGTTCAGGATCGGCCTCACGCTGCTCGCGCTCGATCTCATCCGCCGAGGCCTTGCGGGGATGGTGTAGAGCCGTAACTTCCCGCGCTTCAATACCGAGAGCACGACACCGCACACCTTTAGACCTGATCCGAAGGCGACAGGAATGAATGCGGGTATGCGGTTCCGCCTCAGCGAAGCCCCTCCGTGATCACCACGAGCGCCAGTTGTCCTGGGTCGGGAAGGCCTACGGATTTCTCGGCAAAGATGCGCGCGCGTCCAGCCTGATTGGGCTTTTGCGTGAATTTCTCGACTGTATCCCTGGCGGCCGTCACAGCGGTTTCGATCAAGGCGCCGGACCGTTCGGCCTCAAGGGCGCGAACCTGGGCGTCCAGCCCATCCAGAACGGTTTTCTCGCCCAGAGATGACTTACCCCGGGCCAGCATGGCATCACGCGCCTGCGCCAGGAGCCCGGCAATTTCATCAGGCCTGAACTCCGTTCTGTCCTTCAGGGCCTTCGCTGCCGCCATCAACCCGGTGGCCACCAGCGTACCGAATGAAGATGAAGACGCCTGCTGGAAGGTTTTGGCCATCTCAAAGAAGGCCCGGCCAACGTCATCGCTCAGGTCGAGCTTTACGCAGGCCGAAAAGCCCTCGGCAACGGTGATTCCAAGATCTCCGTCGCCCAGTTGCGCATCGGCCTGGCACAGAAACTCGCGATTCTCGCGCGCATGCTCGGCAATGCGGGCGACTGCCGCCTTCAGCTCACTGGAGGTGATCTCCATTTCAGACTCTCCAGAAAGCACAGTTGGCGGGTGCCGTAAGCAGGTCTTCAAGCTCTTCGTCGAGCCTGAGAATGCTCAATGAGGCGCCCGTCATCTCCATGGAGGTCGCATAGCGCCCGACCAGGGGCATGACGACATCCACACCAATCTCCGAGAGACGCCCGGCGAGGCGGCGGTAGAGAATGTACAGTTCCTCGTGCGGCGTAGCGCCCAGAGAATTGACCAGCACGGAAACGCGATCACCCTTGCCGAGCGGACGGTCTGCCTGCAATGTGTCGAACATCTCATCAAGGATTTCGTCTGCGGGCTTGATCGGACCGCGCCAGGTGCCGGGCTCTCCGTGGATGCCCATACCCATCTCCATCTCGTCATCGCCGATGACGGAACTTGGCTTTCCAAGCTGCGGGATGATGCAGGGCGTCATTGCCATACCCATCGACACGACGTTGTCGGAAGCCTTTCTGGCAAGCCGGGCAACCTCGTCGAGATCCGCCATGCGTTCGGCGGCTGCGCCGGCGATCTTGAAAGCATAGATCATGCCGGCAACGCCCCTGCGCTTCTCCATCTCGCCGCGCGGCGCGGAGGCGACATCGTCGCTGACCGCGTGGGAGGCCGTGCGGATGTCATCCTCGAAGGACACCATCTCCGCCGCCATGTCGAAATTCATGACATCGCCGCCGTAATTGCCGTAGAGACAGAGAACCCCTGCCCCGGCATCGACCGCGCGGATGGTTTCCGCCATCTGGTCCGCTGACGGGCTGGCGAAGACGTTGCCGATGGCACAGCCATCCAGCAGACCCTTGCCGACATAGCCGGTAAAGACCGGCAGATGTCCGGAGCCGCCTCCGGTCACGATACCGACCTTGCCTTTGGTCTTTTCACCGGAGCGCACGATGATCCGATGCGCCGGTTTCGCATAAATTTCAGGATGCGCCGCGACGAGCCCGTCGAGCATTTCATCGACATAGTTCTGGGGATCGTTCAGGATCTTCTTCATGACATTCCTCAATAGGTCAGGCTGGGAGAAACGGCTTTGGCACCCGGCGAAAGTTCGGCCAGCATTTCCTGATGAGCCTGGCGCGCGGCACCGAACAGAAGGCCCACATCGCTCGGCCCGACAATGAACCGGTAACCGGCTTCGCGCAGTTCGGCATAGCTGCGGCCGCCACCGGTGATCGTGCCAAGGCGCAGGCCGGCTTCTCGCGCGGTCTGTTCGATCTGCTGCTTCAGCTTCTTCAGTTCGGGGTGTTCAAGCTGCTCCAGAAGGCCAATGGAGCCCGACAGATCGTTGGGGCCCACAAACGCCATGTCGATCCCGTCGACAGCCGCGATATCCTTCAGATGCGCCACAGCATCGACATGCTCGCACTGCACCATCACCAGCAGGTCTTCATGAGCCTTCTGCGCATAATCGGCCCTGCGCCCGTAAAGCGAGCCGCGCACGATGGGAGCTGCATAACCGCGCGCACCTCTCGGCGGATAAAGGCAGGACCGGGCAATGGCCTTGGCCTGCGCGACGGAATTGACCATCGGCACGATGATCGACTGTGCACCGCGATCCAGCGCACGCTTCAGCGTGGTGTCGGAGGAATCCGGCACACGCAGCACGGCCTGACCGCCCGCCGCCTGCACGACACGGATCAGGCTGAGACCGTCTTCCAGCGGCGCGGCGCCATGTTCGCAGTCGATGACCACGACATCCCAACCCGCATTGACGACGATGTCGCAGGCTTCCGGTGATCCGGTATTAATCCAGGTGGCGGCGATGGTTTCGCCGGCCATGAGGCGTTGCTTCAGAAGGTTGGTCATGCGTCGTTTTCCATGGTTCGCGGAGTTTTTTCCGGTCGGATGATCGCCCGGATTGCACGGTAGAGGCACAGGCCCCAGATCAGGATCGCCGCGACGCCGAGAACCAGCGAGATATCGCGCGAGAAGAAGGGCAGAAACTCGCCCTGGGATTTAATCATCGAGGTCATGAAGTTCCGCTCCAGCACCTTGCCCAGCACGACGCCGAGAATTGCCGGCGCAAGCGGAATGCCACCCAGCGTCATGGCAAAACCGACGATGCCGAGCGTGATGATGATCCAGATCGAAAAGGCGGAGTTCATCACCGCGAAGCCGCCTATCAGAGACAGGCCGAGGATCAGCGGCATGAGCAGGCTCTTCGACATGCGCATGAGTTGGCTGGCAAGCAGGATGGCCACGGCGCCGGTGAAGACCATCGCCACATTTGCCAGCAGA
Source organism: Nitratireductor lacus (assembly GCF_056431025.1). Classification (NCBI taxonomy): domain Bacteria; kingdom Pseudomonadati; phylum Pseudomonadota; class Alphaproteobacteria; order Hyphomicrobiales; family Phyllobacteriaceae; genus Nitratireductor; species Nitratireductor lacus. The sequence goes on from NZ_JBWKMB010000020.1 coordinate 55,424, forward strand.
AACGCACCGAAAAGCGTGTAGACCAGATCGCCGCTGCGCTCGAAGATGTCAGGTCCGGGGTTAAGCCCCTTCATCATCAGAACACCGATGGCGATGGCGGTTACGCTGTCACCCGGAATGCCGAAGATGAGCGCGGGCGTCCAGGCGCCGCTGACGGCGGCATTGTTGGAAGCGCCGCCATCGACGATCCCTTCATAATGCCCCTTGCCGTATTTCTCCGGCGTCTTCGAAAAGCGGCGCGAGACCGCATAGGCGATCCATGCAGCGACATCGGAACCGGCCCCCGGCAAGACCCCGATGAAAACACCCAGCGGCCCGGACCGGATCACGCTGACCCAGCGCTCGCACACCACCTTGAATGCATCGCCGATGGCCTGCCGGAGAGGCTCCATCTTTGGCGATTTCGCATCTGCGCGCGGAGCTTTGGGCTCAAGCGCCGCACGGAACAGCTCCGTCAGCGCGAAAAAGCCTATCATTGCCGAGATGAAATTGACGCCGTCATAGAGATCGTAGAGGCCGAATGTGTAGCGCGGCATGCCGACCGCGACATCGATGCCAACGCACGCGATCGCTAGGCCGATGAACAGGCTGGCGAAGGTTTTCGCCGGCGGTGCGTCCGATACGAAAACGGCGCAACTCAGGCCCAGGGCCGCGAGCCAGAACATCTCGTAGCTTGAGAAGTTGGTCGCGAAACCGGCCAGCATCGGCGCAGCGAGGCTGAGAGCGATGACGCCGATCACCCCGCCGGCCGCGCCAGAAAACAGCGAGACAAAAAGAACAGTGCGCGGCCTGCCCGAATGGGCGATGGTGGAGCTGTCGGCGACATAGGCTGCAGAGGCCGGCGTTCCAGGAATGCGCAGCAGTGCGCCGCTTATGTCGCCGGCGAAAATCCCCGTCGATGTGGTCGCCACGATTGCGGCGATGGCCGGCACAGGGTCCATGAAGAAGGTGAACGGCACGAGCAGCGCCACCGCCATGGTTGCCGAGAGGCCCGGCAAGGCACCGACAAGAGCGCCGTACAGCGTGCAGAGCACAATCGTCAGCAGAAGCGCCGGGTCTGCGAGCTGGGAAAGGATTGCTGCATAGTCCATGGGTCAACCTCCCTCCACTTTCGCCTTACCAGGCGACTGGCAGGAGAAGGCCCCAGGGCAGCGCGACCTTCATGATCGAATAGAAAATGAAGTGAAACACGGCCGTCGCCAGCACCGAAAACAAAAGTGCTGAAGGCAGCGAACCGCCGAAAAACAGGGTCGCGGCGAAAAGCAGAGCGACGGTGGAAATGTGAAATCCGACCGGGTCCAGCGCCAGAGCGTAAAGAACGATCATGGCGACGAGCAACGCCACGCGGGCAACGCCCCGGGCGTCGATCCGCATCACCTCCGTGAGGCTGCGCCTTTCACGCCCGAGCAGTATGAGCAGGCCGGATAGAGCCATTCCGGAAGAAACGATCTTTGGAAAGAAGCCGGCTCCGAATGCAGTGCCCGCGGGGGGATCAAACCCCCACGCGCCTGCAAACATGGCCGCGCCGGCGGCGATCAGGACAAAGCCTGTCACCGCATCGCGGGTGAACTGCATGTTACTGACCCTTGGCCATCCCGATTGCCTTGACGGTGTTGCCGAGGCCCTCGTCATACTGGGTCATGAGGTCGAGCAGTTCCTTGCTGCCGCCCCAGACAACCGGTGCGCCGAGGCTGCTGCGAAACTCGGCCCATTCCTTCGTTTCCACGATCTCTTTGAGCGCTGCCTCATAGCTGCATGCAATGTCTTCCGGCATGTTGGCCGGCGCCGAGATGGTCGTGTAGGCCGACAGGGTCCAGCCGCTCGGCAGTTCCCTGGCAGTGAGCGGCACATCGGGATACGCCTCGCTCGGCTTGTCGCTCATATAGGCAAGCGCCTTGACCTCGCCGGCATCGATAAGCGTCTTTCCTTCCAGAAGCGAGGGCGTGACCATGTCGACACCACCGGCAAGAAGCTCCTGCAATGCGCTCGCCGAGCCCTCGGAGGGGACCCAGCGGATGGTCTCGGCTTCGAGCCCTTCGGCATTGAGCATGCCGGCAAGCGCCAGATGCCAGATGCCGCCGAGCGCCGTTCCCGATGCCGTCAACTCACCGGGGTTTTCGCGTGCGTGATCCAGCAGTTCCTTGAGGGAGCCGAACGGGCTGTCCTTGGAAACAAGTACGCTGGCCGAAGGCTGGTTGATGAGCGCGATGGGCGTGATGTCCTTATAGGTCAGGTTGGTGAGACCAAACCAGTGCATCGTGTTGATCTCGACCGTGGCGGCCCCGATCGTATAGCCGTCCGGTCTGGCGCGGGAGATGGCCGAATGCCCCACCACGCCGTTGCCGCCGGTGCGGTTGACGACATTGAAAGGAACGTCAAACTTCTGCTGAAGCATCGTTGCGAGCTGACGCGTGTTGGTGTCCGTGGTACCGCCCGCTCCCCACGGGACGATAACGCTTACCGGCCGCTCCGGCTTCCAGTCGCAGGCCGCGTAAGCCGCAGAAGCCCATGCCGTCGCAGCAAGCGCGACCGCAGACACAATTGTCCTTTTCATGATTTCTCTCTCCCAAGATTTGCGGGCCTAAACCCTCTCCTTCAAACGGAAGCATGACATAGGGATTGAAGCTAGGTCAATCGTTTTATTAAAACGATTGACCTAGCTGGATAAACGATTGACGTGCGCCCCGGATCGGGCAACAAGCTGACAGGCAGGGGAACAAACAACAAAGACACTCGGATGATGGCACGCGTAACGCTAAAAGACATCGCGACGGCGACGGGGCTCTCCGTCTCAAGCGTCTCGCTTGCGCTGCGAGGCGACAAGCGCTTTCCCAAGGAGACGCTCGACCGGGTGCGGGCGGCAGCAGACAGCCTTGGTTATATATACAATCAGGGCGCAGCCGATTTGCGCATGTCGCGCAACAATACGATCGCTGTCTGTCTCGGAGAGCTTTCGAACCCGATTTTCAACGACATGCTGATTTCCGCGGAACGTGAGATTCATCGCCGCGGCAGAAGGCTTCTTTTGGGCATCACGCGTGAATCGCGCGAGCGGCAGGCCGATTTTTTGCGCCAGGCATTGCAGATCGGCTGTGAGGCTCTGCTTCTCTGCCCCGCCTATGGGACCACGCGCTCCGATCTGGACGAGATTCTTGTGAGAAACGGCCAGCCGCTCCTGCCAACGGTGCTTTTCTTCCGTTCAATCGAGGGCTTTGCCGCCCCCCAGGTGGTGAGCGACGAGTTTCATGCCGGGCAATTGTCGGCCCGTGCGGCGATGGATGCGGGGCATCGGCGTATGTACTGGATCGGTGGCGGACAGGAAACGAGCGCTTCCCGACTGCGCGAGGCAGGCGCAGTGTCCGCGTTTCGTCGCGCTGGGCTCGAACCCGTACGCATCCTTCATGGCCCCACCTCGCGCGCTTTCGGCTTCGAGGCAGCAACCCGCATTCTGTCGGAGGACGGGGCCGACGACATCGCCCTGCTCTGCTTCAGCGATCTGATCGCGCTCGGGGTCATCTCTGCCTGCCACAAGATGGGCCGGCGTCCGGGTGAAGACGTCTCGGTAATCGGTTGCGATGACATGAACGAGGTGCAGTTTGCGGTTCCGCCGCTGACCACGATCCGCACCGACATTGAGCACATCATAGAACGCGCGATGCAGGCTGCGGTCGACCGCGAGGAGGCCGGCCTAACCACGTTCGAGCCGAAGCTGGTTTTGCGAGAGAGCCTGCGCGTAGCCTCGCGAACCTGATTGCGACGAAGAAGAGCAGGGTATGGCTGCCTTCAATCAGCAACCGGCCAATGCTGCTATGCTGTCTTTACGGCCAGCAGCTTCTGCCAAAACACTTCCACAAATCTCTGAACTCCTTCCCCGGGAATCCGACACTGAGGCAAGTTGCCGTTCCGGTGCCGTGGCGCTTGTTACGGTTGTCGTCAGACCACCATGCACGGGGCGGTTTGTTCGAGCGGGCGACCGGGGCGTGCGCCAGTCTTTTCGCCATCGACCCAGACCTCACGCCCGTTGACGAAGACCCGGTCGATGCCCACGGCCGGGCGGATCGGCGTCTCGAAGGTTGCGCCTTCGGCGATTGTGTCGGGATCGAAGATGACGAGGTCCGCAAAACCGCCGACGGCGATGCGCCCGCGGCCGCCAAGCCCGAAGCGGTCTGCTGGCATGGAGGTCATGCGGCGCACGGCTTCTTCCAGCGAGAACAGCGACAGGTCGCGGGCATAGTGACCAAGCACGCGCGGGAATGTGCCCCAGACGCGCGGGTGGGGATGCTTGCCGCTCGGGATGCCGTCCGAACAGATGATCGTGTGTTCGTAGGACAGGATGCGCTGAACATCGTCTTCGCTCATGATGAAGAAAATGCCGGTCGCAGGCAGAAGCTTCTGGAGCGCAGTGTCGATGTCGGTGCCCCATTCCTCGGCGATGTCGGACAGATCACGGCCCGCCATTTGCGGGTAGGGAATGCTTTCAGCAACGATCACGCGGGTCGCCTGCCTGTGCCTGCCGGAATCGAGGATGGTCGACGACGCAATCCACGGTGTGGTGTCGAGACCCACATCCTGCTTCTGCATCGCATCGTCGATCATCTTCAGCGTGGTGACCGACATGCCGTGGTTGGCAAGCCCTGCGCATTTGTGATGGGAGACATGCACACCGCAGCAGGATTCACGCCCCACGGTGAAGGTCTCTTCAAGCCCCTGCACCACGCGGTCGCCCTCGTCACGCATATGGGTGACATAGAGCTTGCCATGCGCCTGGGTGATCTTCGCGACCTCGATCAGCTCCTCGGTGGTGGAGGCGCGAGCGGGCGGGTAGAATGGTCCGGTGGAAAGGCCGATTGCGCCTTCGCCCAGCGCGCGGTCGAGCTTGCGGCACATTTCTTTCAGCTGCGCTGCGTCGGCGGGTCTGTTCAGGTCAGGCAGTTCGTTTACGCGCAGGGTGGAATGCCCGATCAGGCAGGCTGCGTTCACCGCTGCCGGTTCCACCAGAAGCCGGTCGCGATAGGCGGCGTAGGTTTCAAACCGCAGCGCTTCATCTTCAATGATCATGCGCAAAGGGGCGGGGATCTCGCCTTTCGGCACGAGCGGCGCGATGGAGAAACCGCAATTGCCGTTGATCACGGAGGTGACGCCCTGCGACGTCATGAATTCCATGTCGGGCTGGGTGAGCATCGCAGCATCATGGTGCACATGGGGATCGATGAAGCCGGGCGCGACGACGCGGCCTTTTGCTTCGATCTCGCGTCCGGACGTCCAGTGCTTCAGGTCGCCGGTGGCGACAATGCGGTCGTCGGAGACGGCCACATCACCCTTGCGACGGGGGGCTCCTGTACCGTCGATGATGTCTGCGCCGCGGATGATGAGATCAGCGTGCATGGGAGGCTCCTGTATTGTTGCGTCGAGGGTCAGGTGGCGTCGCTGTCCGCAGGCGGCACGCCGTCATCGCCGCACCAGCGGGCGGCGAGATGAACGAGAATGAAGACGATCATGATCGGCACGGCCACGGCGACCCAGAAGGTACTGAAGGGCAGCGCGTCGGCCATGGTGCGGCTGTGGCGCAGCAGGAAACCGCGCGCCGGGTTCATGTTGGGACCGTAGAAAACGTACCAGAGGATCGGCAGAAGGTAGATCAGAACCACGGCCGACCGCATCAGCGCGGCGGCGAACCCGAGAAGGGCATTGCGTGAACCCTCGCCGGTGAAGAGCGCCGGATCGAACCGGCGCTTGAACGATATCGTGGCCCCCATCAGGCCGGCCCAGATCATGGCGTATCGGGCCAGCTCCTCGGTATAGGCCGGCGGCTGGTTGAAAACATAGCGCGCGAGCACCTGCAGCATGACGGCCCCCACGAGGATTACCAGCGCCACGCCGGCCATCACGGAGGCCAGACGATTGAGCCCGTTGCTGATGTGGATGACGGATCTGGCGATGTGTTTCATGGGGGCGGCCATTGCTTAGTCTGCGACGGAGTCGCGGGCTTTAATCCAGAGGCTCAGCTGGTCGTCGGGCAGAGACGTTGCCCAGGTGGCGCGCGCCAGCTCGGCCATCTTTTCGCGTTCGCCTTCGGCCAGCTCGGTGATGGTCACGCCTGCGGCTTCATGCTTCGTGCGCACTTCGCTGGCCCAGTTGTTGACCCAGTCCCGGTTCGCTTTTTTGCCGGCTTCGAGGGCGGCGTCGATCTGGTCTTTTTCCTCATCGCCCAGAGAGGCGTACCAGTCTTCCGAGATCAGGACGATGCGCGAGGACGGTGTGATGTCAGCGGGTGTGAAGTGCTTCAGAAACTCGGTGTGGCCGGTGCGGATCGCCGAGTTCGGCGGGTTGAAATAGCCATCGGCGACGCCGGTCTGGATCGCGTTTGCCACTTCCGACCAGGAGACGATCGTGCCGGTCGCGCCCAGTGCTTCCTGCAGGGCGATCTGCTCGCTGTTGAGCGCACGGAAGCGCAGGTCGGACATGTCCTCGACCGTGGCGATCGGCTTCCTGGAATTGTGAATGCCGATATCCATGCCGATGTAATTGACGTCCACGAAACGCACGCCATTGTCGAGAAGCGGACCGTTCATCTGCTCAAGCATGTCCGTTTCAGAAAGCACGGCGTCGATCTGTTCACGGCTCTCGAAGAAGAACGGGAGCTGGACGCCCTTCATCAGCGGCGACATGCCGAAGCCGGTGGAAAGGGCGGCGAGATTGACCTCCAGAAGGCCCTGGGCAACCTGGTCGAAGCGCTCCTTTTCCGAGCCCAGCGTGCCCGACGGGAAGATGGAAACCTCGAATCCGGTTCCCTTGAGCGCATCGGCAAAGCCGTGGGCGAAGGCTGCTTCCGGGTTGGTCGCCGTATCGTCGGCGCCGTTCATGGCGATCTTGATGTCAGCCGCCTGTGCGGCAGCGGTCATGAGCGCAAGCGCCGAGATGGCGAGGGCTTTGGGTAGGAATTTCATTTTTTTCTCCTCCGTTTGGTTTCGGTTTCCGTCAGGCGAGCCCCAACAGGCGTGGAATGGCCAGAGAAATCTCCGGGAAGTAAGTCAGCACCAGCAGCAGCGCGACTTCGGCAAAGAAGAAGGGCAGGGTGGCGCGTATGAGCCGCCAGTAGTTCATGCGCACCGTGGTGGCGAGGATCAGCAGAACCCCTCCCAGCGGCGGCGAAAGAAGGCCGGTGGTGATGTTGAAACAGATCACGATGCCCAGATGCACGGGGTCGACGCCCATGGCGATTGCCACAGGCGCGAAGATGGGGGCGAACAGCGCCACGGCTGCCTTCACATCCATCGCCATGCCGGCCACCAGAAAGATCAGGTTGATCAGCATCAGATATTGCAGCGGGCTGAGGTTCCAGTCTTCCACCGTCGCCTTGATGGCCTGCGGCCATTGCATAAGCGCGGCGATGTAGGAAAAGGTCGAGATCGCGCACAGGATGATGAACAGCCCGCCGAGCATCACCGCCGTGCGGTGGAGGCTCGCGCCCACCTGGCTCCAGGTGAGATTGCCATGGGTAAAGCCGACCACCAGAGCCGCAATCACGGCCACCGCTGCCGCTTCAGCAGGCGTCATGAAACCGAACAGCGTGCCGCCGAGAATGATCACCGGCAGGGTCATGGCGGGCAGGGCCCTCAGAAGCGAGGGGAAGAACGCAGGCACGTCCTCGCCCGCCCCGCCGGGATGGTTGTCGCGGTGGGCGTAATAGGCGTTGATCGCCATCAGAACGCCGGCCAGAAGCAGTCCGGGCAGAATGCCTGCGGCGAAGAGCGCGGTGACGTTCGTCTCCATCAGCGCGCCATAAAAAATCAGGATGGACGAGGGCGGGATGATCGGGCCGATGATCGACGATGCGCCCGTGATCGCAGCTGCATAGTCGAGCGAATAACCGCGTCGACGCATTTCGGGCACCAGCGAGTTGCCGAGTGCGGCGGCGTCGGAGACAGCCGATCCCGATACGCCGGCAAAGAACACCGAGGTCATCACGTTGACATGGCCCAGGCCGCCCTTGAGGCGTCCGAGGAAGGACATGCAGAAATCGATCAGTGAGGTCGCCAGACCGCCACGGTTCATCAGGTCGCCGGCGAAGATGAACAGCGGCATGGCCAGAAAGGCGAACACATCGAGCTGGCTGAAAAGCCGCTGGGGCAGCACCGCCATATACATCTGACGGTCTGCCGCAATGAAGGTCAGGATCGCGGAAGCGCCAATGACATAGGCAATGGCGGCGCCGGCCATGAGGCCGAAAACGGTGAATGCGATGATAAGCGGCGCCTGCATGGCTCTTGGGTTCCCCTCCCCGATGGCTCACACAAATCTGGCGAAAGCGCTTGCGTTAGAAAATAGAAAAGTTTTCACTATTCCATAGTATATCTCTATGGGATGTCGAAAAGACCGGGAGGCAGCGCGGCCGTGAAACCACTGACTTTGCAGCGTTTGCAGGTTTTCTGCGCGGTCTACGAGCGGCAGTCGATCACGGCGGCGGCGCGGCAGATGAACCTGTCGCAACCCACGGTCAGCCGCCATCTGCGTGACCTCGAAGCGGCCATCGGCCTGACGCTTTTCGTGCTCGACAAGGGGCGTGTGATCCCGACTGTCGAGGCGGACGCCATCTATAATGAGAGCCGTTTTCTCTATGACGGGATCAGCCGGCTGGAGCGACGCATCGACTCGCTGCGAAAGGGCGTCGGCACACGTCTTCTGGTGATGTCGGTCGGGCTTTTCGCGCCCTATTTCGTGCCCACCGCACTCCGCAGGGTGCTGGATGCGATGCCGGGCCTGCGCGTTGCCGTGGATGTGGGCACCGCACAGCAGCAGGTTCAGGCAATACGTGCGGGCATGGTCGATGTCGGGCTCGTCATCGGCAGGTTTCAGGCTGACGACATACTGGCAGAGCCTTTGGGGCGTGGCCGTCTGGTTGTGCTTAGTCCGAAGAATGGCCCGCTGACGCGGCTGGACCGTGTCAGGCTGGAAGATCTGAGTTCCGTGCCGATGCTGGGGCTAACCCCGCGCGGCCCCATTGGGCGTGTGCTGAACGAGGCGCTTCTGGAGCGCGGGTTGCCTTTCGACAATACAGTAACGGGAAACACGCTGGTTTCCGTACCCCATCTCGTGCTGGCAATGCAGCGTTCTGCGGTGGTCGACGAGTTCACCGCCGCCTTTCACGGTCTCGACGGACTGGTGACGCTGCCGCTGGAGCCTGACCTGCCGCTCGATATCCAGTCGATCTCCATGGGGGCGACGGCAAGCAAGGTCGCCAGCCAGCTCTTCCTCAAGGAAATGCGCGGAATGCTCGCCGACTGGCGGGCAGGCAAGATGCGGTTCTAGCGTTGAGACTTTTAGCTCCACCCAAAGGTGGTGGTTCGGGAATTTTGAGACCGGTGCCGGAGACGAGATTGCCTTCGCTGACAGCCACTTTCAGAAGCCGCATGTCCCAGCAGACTTGCGAGCCTCAACCCCAGACCAGTGGCGTTGACAGAATGGACCGGCCCAGACCGGCATCTTGCTTTCCACCTTCCCACCAGGTGCGGTTATCTGGCAGATCGGCACCGAGCTGCTCGACCGGACATCCCGGAAAGGTGCTGTCTTGTCTGCAGGCTTCATCAAAATTGGAATACTATTCCAATTTGGAATCAAATGTTGTATAAGCTGCTCTAGACTGGGGAGGAATGGTTGACCGTTGCCGCTATAGACCGCTGTCTGACGATACTGGAGGCGCTTGCAGGCGAGCGTGAACCGATCGAATTGACGGATCTCGCGAATCGGCTGGGCATGCCGGCAAGTGCAGTTCACCGCACGCTGACGACACTCGTCTCGCATGGGTGGGTGCTGCAGCACAGCGGAACCCAGCGCTATGCGCTTTCGCTTCGCATGAGCACACTCGCCTTTCGCAATCTCGATGTCCGCGCGGTGCCCGATGTGGTCCAGTCCGTTCTGGACAAGCTGGCGCGCGAGACACGTGAATACTGCCGGCTGGCAATCGTCGAGGGCGAGGACCTCGTCTGGGTCGCCCGCGCGCAGGGTGCCGTCACGGGGCTGCGCTACGATCCCGAGATGGGGCAGGAGATCGTTCTACACGCCACGGCCAACGGCAAAGCCTGGCTCTCCACACTTCCCGAATCCGAGGCGTTGCGCATTGTATGCGCCCGCGGCTTCGGCGCGCGGCGGCCTCTCGGCCCCAACAGCGCGACCAATGTCGATGAGTTCCGTGCTCGGCTCGTGGAAACGCGCGAGCGCGGATACGGGACTTCCGTCGAGGAGGCCGAGGCAGGAACGGGCGCTGTGGCGGTGCCCTTCTTCAACGGGGTTGGGCCGGAAGCGCCCGTCGCCGGCACGATAAGCGTTGCCGGCCCCCTCGTGCGGATCACGCCCGATCGCTACGATGAGCTGGCGACCGCCCTGAAGAGGGCCGCCGCCGAAGTTGCCGAAATCTGGTCTCTGCGAAGCCGCCAGCGCGGCTATAAACCTGCCGTAGCAGCAACGCGCCCGCATGCGCCGGCGGAAGTTTGAGATACAAGATGATGCAGCGCAGTTCGATATTGCAGCGTTCTCTGGAGCCGATCCTCTGGTTCGCCGGCCTGCTGCTCATCTGGGAGGTGCTGGTTCGGGCGCTGCATGTGCCGGTTTACGTGTTGCCGGCACCGTCGCAATTCCTGTCGCGCCTTGTCGAGGATTATCAGAGGCTCGGCTATCACGCGCTGGTGACGACACGGCTGATCATCTACGGCTTCGTCGCGGGCGCAATTCCCGGTGTCGTACTCGGTTATCTGATTGCGAAATTCCGGCTCGCGGAGCAAGTGCTCTATCCGCTCGTCGTGTTCATTCAGGGCCTGCCCAAGATCACGCTCGCACCGCTCATGCTGGTCTGGTTCGGGTTCGCGGATTTCCCGAAGATAATGCTTACCGCGCTGATCACCTTCTTTCCGATTCTGGTCGACAGCGTCACCGGGTTCAAGTCCATCGATCCCCGGCAGTATTATCTCAGCCGCTCGGTCGGTGCGTCGTGGTGGCAGACATTCCGGCTCTTCGAACTGCCGTCCGCCGCGCCCAGCATCTTTTCCGGGTTCAAGATCACTGTCGTTATCGCGGTCACGGTGGTGATCGTCGTCGAGTGGATGAATTCGCAGAACGGGCTCGGGTATCTGGTCCTCAGGGGGATGGACGATTCCGACACGTCGCTGATCTTCGCCGTGCTCGTGGTTGGCTCGATGATCGGTGTTTTGCTCAGTTGGGGGATGGAACTGGCGGAAAGGACATTGCTGCCCTGGCGGCGGCGCTGACCGGTTCGTGATCAAGGAACAGGCATCAGGATAAACAATGGGAGGAAGGAATGCAGTTCAAATTGAGGCATGTGGCGGCGGGGGCAATGTTCGCATTGCTCGCAGGAAGCATTCCCGCGCTGGCGCAGGACAAGCTCCAGATGCAAATGAACTGGACGGCCGATTCCGCGCATCTTGGATTCGCGGTGGCCCAGGCCAGGGGCATCTACAAGGACCATGATCTCGAAGTCACCCTGACCGAGGGGCGCGGATCGGCCGTGGCCGCACAGCTCGTGGCGACCGGGCAGACGGAGCTCGGCTATGCCGACACCGGCGCAACGCTCAACGTCGCTGCGCAGGGCGCGCCGATCAGGATCATCGCAACCATCTGGAAATCCGGCCAGTTCGGCATTCAGTATCTGGCCGATTCCGGTATCAGGGAACCGAAGGATCTTATCGGCAAGAAGCTGGCGGTCTCTCCGGGATCGGCCATGCTGCCGCTCATTCCGGTTTTCCTGCGTGCCAACGGCATCGAAGAATCTCAGGTGGAGATCGTCTCGGCGGCGGAAAGCGCCTTCATAGGCCTTCTGACATCCAAGCAGGTCGATGCGGTGTCGCAGACGCCGGAAAACATCGTCGTGCCATTGGCTGCCCAGGGCATCGAGGCCGGCAATATGTATTTCTACAACAACGGCGTTCCCATCGCGAGCCTCGCCCTGGTGGCGCGTGAGGACAAGCTCCAGGCCAATCCGGATGTCTACAGGCGCTTTGTCGAAGCGACGGCTCTGGGCTGGCAGGAAGCGATGAAGGACCCCGAAGCCGCAGTCGATGCCCTGCTCGAGATTTTCCCGGAGACGGCGCATTCTAAGGAAAACCTCCTTCAGTCGGCAAAGTTCAGCTTTGCATCGGTCTGTCCCGGCGGCTCTGGTGACGCCATTGGCGTGACGGACGCTGAAACCTGGGAAAAGATGTACGGCGTCATGACGTCGGCGATGAACCTTCCCGGCACCAAGCCCGTGACGGATTACTACACGCTCGACTATCTGCCGGGCTCGCCGGTGACCTGCCCCTGAGGCTGATTGGTCGCAGGATCCTGTCCGGGCGCACAGGGCGCCCGGACACCAATCTCACGCGGAAAGTTTCGTAGGCATGTCGCAAACAGCTTCTGCCATGGCACCAGCACAGACGGGAACGCGTGCGCGCCTCATGGCTGCATTCGGTGGTTCGTATTTTTCTTCCGTCCTGATCGGGACGGTGGCGGTGCTGTTGCTGCTTGGATTGTGGGAGGCCGCGCTTCGCTTCTTCGAAGTGCCCATATGGCTTGCGCCCAAGCCGTCGGATTTCCTGGCACGGCTTTATACGGACAGGGCATTGATCGCCGGCCACGCATTCTGGACCTCTCTCACAATCGTGGAAGGCTTCGCCCTTGGCGTGCTCGTGGCCATCCCGCTGGCGCTGGCAATCGTTTCGGTCGGCGCCCTGGAGCGGGGGCTCTATCCCGTTATCGTGTTTCTCAACATCATGCCAAAGACGGTGATCGGACCCATCCTGATTATCTGGTTCGGCATAGGCCCGCTGGTTGCCGCGCTGATCGTTTTCCTGATGAGCTTCTTTCCCGTTCTGGTCGATTCCATGTCGGGCTTCCGGCTGGTTGATCGAAGGCTCTTCTACATTTCGCGGTCCATGGGAGCGAATCCTTGGCAGACCTTCTGGAAGGTCCGGCTGCCGGCCGCGATGCCGCATATTTTCTCTGGCATGAGGATCGGCGTGGTGAAGGCGGTCGAGGGCGTCATCATCGCCGAATTCATCGCCTCCAACAAAGGGCTGGGCTTCATGATCGTGCGTGCCTCGGCGTTCATGGACATGACACTTATGTTCTCCGGGCTTGTGGCTGCGGCGATCGTCGCGCTGATCTTCAACGGCGCGATGAGCATCATCGGGCAATGGCTGATGCCGTGGTCCAGACACTGAACCCGGACAAGGCGACAATAACGGACATGACGATGGCAGACATGAAAACCCGAACTCCTTCCGGTCTGGCGCATCCGGCCGGCAGCGCAGGCGCTGCGGGCGCCTCGATCAATGCGCGCGGGCTGACAAAGGTCTTCGGCGGTGGAGACACGGCATTCCACGCGCTGGGGCCCATCGATCTGGATATCAAGCCGGGAGAGTTCGTTTCCATCATCGGCCCGTCAGGGTGTGGCAAGAGCACGACCATGCTCCTGGTGACCGGTCTGGAACCGCCGAGCGCCGGCTCGGTGGAGATTGACGGGAAGCCGCTCACCGCTCCGATTTCGGAGATCGGCATCGTCTTTCAGGATCACCTGCTCCTGGATTTTCGCACCGCCATCAACAATGTCATGCTGCAGCAGGAGATCCGGGGGCTCGACAAGGCCACGCTCAGGGGACGTGCCGACGCTCTCTTCGAGCGGCTCGGTCTTTCGGGGGCGGAAAACCGCTATCCGTGGCAGCTCTCCGGCGGCATGCGCCAGCGCGTTTCGATTGCACGCGCTCTGGTTCACGATCCCTCCATGCTGTTGATGGACGAGCCGTTTGGCGCGCTCGACGCGATCACACGCACGCAGATCCGGCACGATCTGGAAATGCTCTGGCTTGAAACGCGCAAGACGGTGCTGTTCATCACCCATTCCATCGAGGAGGCGGTCGGCCTGTCGGATCGTGTGCTGGTGATGTCGAAGAGCCCTGGCACGATTGTCGAGGAGATCGTCATCGACCTGCCGCGCCCGCGCCCGGCCCATCTGGGCGAGTATCCCGAGTTCTCGAAATATGCCGAAAGAATCTATCGGATATTCGAGAAACTCGGCGTCTACAAATTCTAGAATCATGGTTGAAGCGTCGCAATTGCCTGAATTCGTCTTCAATGAAGCGACCGTTCGCGAGAGGTGGGGGCTTGAACCCTTCCTTGAAGGATGCGCCGCTCGTGGTCTGTCACGCGCTTCCCTGTGGGGCGATGAAATCGACAAGGTCGGCCTTAAAGAAGCCCGCCGGATGCTGGCCCGCACCGGCATTTCCACATTCGGCTTCAACCGGGCGGGGCCACTGCTGGGTGCGGGAACAGCCGGGCGAACGGAATGTCTCGACCGCGCGCGGCACGCGGTGGACATGGCCGCCGAACTTGCAGCGGACCACGTTCTGGTTTTTTCCGGTGGGCTCATGGAGGGCAGCCGCGATCTCTCCGGCGCGCGGGCACAAACTGAAGAAGCACTCGGCGAGCTTCTCGACCATGCGCGCACGGTCGGGATGACGCTGGCGCTGGAGCCGCTGCATCCCATGGTCGCTGGCGACCGCGCGGTGATCCTGAGCCTCAGTCATGCCAACGCTCTCTGCGAGCGGCTGGGTGGGGGGATAGGCATCGTGGCCGACGCCTATCACATATGGTGGGACGAACGCCTGGAGGCAGAGCTCGCCCGCGCCGGCGCAGCCGGGAGGATACTGGGCTTCCATGTCAGCGACTGGCTGGTGCCGACGCGGCATGTCCTGCGTGATCGCGGCATGATGGGGGATGGTATCATCGACCTGACCGGAATGTGGCGCCAGGTGCAGGCTGCCGGCTATGCCGGCCCTGTCGAGATAGAGATATTCTCGGATCGATGGTGGGCAGAAGACCCCGATCTTGTCCTCGACACGGCTCTCGCGCGGTGCCGGAGCATCTTTTCTTGAGGATGACCAGACCATGAGCGAGAGTATTCCAAATCTGGGCGGCGCCTCGCGCATCTATGCGGTGTTCGGCGACCCGGTGGCTCAGGTCCAGACCCCCACCCTCATCAATCCGATGTTCGCGGCAAAGGGGATCGATCTCTATGCCGTTCCGTTCCATGTGACCCAGGAGACCTTTGAGGCCGCCTGGCGCGTTTTCGCGGCGATGGACAATGTCGCGGGCATTGGCGTGACAGTACCGCACAAGATCGCGGCCGCACGCCTGTGCGACGAGCTGACCCCAGCCGCCGCCGCTGTCGGCGCGGTGAACTCCATCCAGCGCCGGGGCGACGGCTCCATGTATGGCGCGCTTTTTGACGGACTGGGCTTCGTGCGCGGACTTGCCGTTAATCGCGACCGTCTCGCCGGCGCGTCGGTAATGCTCGTCGGCGCCGGTGGCGCGGGGCGCGCCATCGCCCACGCACTGGCTGGCGAGCAGATAGGCCGGCTGGCGGTGATCGATGTCGATGGCGACGCGCTTGAATTCACCGTCGACATGGTCAATCGCGTGATGGCCGCACCGGTCGCGCAGCGGGGCTCCTGCGATCTGGCGGGCATCGACGTGCTGATCAACGCAACGCCGGTCGGATTGAAATCCGCAGAGGCTTTCCCTGTCGATCTCAATGATCTGGGGCCGGAAATGCTGGTGGCCGATATCGCGGCGCTGGCGCGCGATACGGAATTGTTGACGCTGGCCCGCCAGCGTGGCGCGGCAACAAGCGATGGCCGCGACATGCTCGAGGCTCAGATCGCGCTGATCGCCGGTTTCGCAGCCGGGCTAGAGGCCGGAACACCGCTCTGACGTCAGACCTTCGCCTGTGCCTCGGCCATGTGGGCGGCAATGAGGTCCACCTGCCCGTGGATCATGTGAATGCCTGAATGGATTTGCGCACCACGCACGCGGGCAGCTTCCAGCAACGGCGTCACTTCAGGCTTGGCGATCACCTCCGCAATCAGCATCGTCCCGTCGATAAGGCTTGTATCGAAGGGCAGGGGATCGCTGGCTGAAAGACCGAGCGACGTTGCGTTGATGACGATCTGGCCGGGCTCGGGCCGGGGTTCCCCGGCTCGTGCGAAGGAGCGGCCCATTTTTCGATTCACGGCCTCTGCCAACTCCTCGGCTTTGGCACGGGTGCGGTTGGCGATGGTCAGCGATGCGGCCCCTTCCTCGGCGAGCGCGAAGGCTATCGCTATCGCGGCCCCGCCGGCGCCGACCATGAGGCAGCGGCTTCCAGAGGGCGTGTGGCCCTGCCCTTTCAGACCGCGAACGAAGCCCTTGCCGTCGAACTGATAACCCCTGAAGGAACCATCGGCCTCCCGCCGCACGAGATTGACCGCTCCGACCCGCTCGGCGAGTGGTTCAAGACTGTCGCAAAGCGTCATTGCCGCCTGCTTGTGCGGCAGGGTGATGCCGAAGCCGATCAGGTTTCCAATTGCCTTGAGCCCCTTCCAGGCCGTGTCGAGCTCATGAGCGCTTATGTGCAGCGGTACGCACACGATGTTGACTTTGCGGGCCGCGAAGATCGCGTTGATCGTCGTCGGTGTCATCACCTGTGCGATGGGGTCGCCGATAACGCCCATGATCTTCGTCGATCCATCGACAGCCATGGCCGGGACTACCATGAGAGGTCCTCCCGCCTCAGCCACACCAGGCTGCCGTCTTCAACGCCGACCAGCAGGCCGGGTTTGCCGCTGCCGTCCCAGTCGACGGCTTCGGGCGAAGCGACGTGCATGGCCATCTGGATCGTTTCGCCACGAAACCTGAACGCTTTCGGGAAGGCGAAGACCGGTTCGGTATTGGAGCCGATGTTTTCGAGCAGGAAGATACCGGCCTGGCCGGTCGTGTTGCGCGGCTGGCCGGTGGGGCCGGGCGGCACGGAGGCGCGCGCATGCGTACCGATAACGAGATCGATCCGGCCATCGCCGGTCCAGTCCACCGCGCAGAGTTTCACCCGTCCGCGACCGCCACCGACATCCTGGGTGAAACGCATTTTCGAGCCGTCTTCCCATCGAAGATGCCGCTTGTCGGCAAGCTCGGTGTCTGACGCACGGCGGAAATCCGACAACACCCCATCTTCGTCCAGTGCGAGATAATGGAGCTGGCCGCTGCCCAGCCAGTCGATCACGGCAGGACGCACCCGCCAGACCGTCTTCAGCGGCCTGCCCTGCCATGTCAGCGGGCGCGGCGCTTCAAAACGGGGCGGCACCGTTCCCCCGTCATTACGGTAGAAATTATGGTGACCGTTCACGTCGCTGACGAGAAGGTCGGGAAGGCCGTCGCCATCCCAGTCGGCGATCGCAGGACAGGAATAGCCGAACATTTTTTCCGATGGCCCCTGAACGGAGCCCGTCAGCCCGGCGGCTATGCGCACGGGTTTTCCGCCCGCCTCGATCATGACTTCCCGTGCAAGCCCCGGTGCCTCCCGGGGGCCAAGGTTCTCGTAGAACAGAAGCTCACCCGTACTGTTGCCGACCACGAGGTCGGGCAGGCCATTACCGGAAAAATCTTGTGCGGCGGGCGAGGGCAGGACGCCGGCATGTATCGAAGGTTCAACGCCTTCCACGCGTCCGATCTTCTCAAAAGCCGGCTGCCCATCAGGACCGGTGCCCGTGTTGCGGAGGAATGTCACATAGCCGTCCTCAGCACCGACCAGAATATCGAGCCGCCCGTCGCCGTCCCAGTCGACGGCGCAGGGCAGGTGAATGCACTGATCCAGAAGCACCGGGGCGCCGGCGGCATCGGCAACCAGCCTCGGCTGCTCGAAGGCGAACGGCCCGGTCTGGCGTGCGAAGTGCAGGATGTTCCAGAACTCACCGCAAACCACGGCATCACGCCCGCCGCCTGCAAAATCTCCGAAGGCCGGCGCGCATTGACCATAGACTTCCAGCGGGGTTTCGCCCCCAAGAACCGGTCTTCCGCGGCCGAGCTCCGGTGCGCTCAGTGTTCCCGTGTTCTTGAAAGCATAGAGGAAACCGCGCAGCGGTCCGCCAAGCCACCGGCCCGCTGCATCATAGGCGCGATAACCGATATCGTTCCATTCCAGGCCGTTCGGCCAGTAATCGTCCCATGAATCTGTGCCGACAACGAGCTCGGGAACGCCGTCACCGTCGATGTCGTGGAAGCGGGCCATATGGAAATATTCGTTGCCCTTGACCCAGTCTGCCTCAAGGTCAAGCACCACCGGATCGCCGAAGCGCGGTTCGCGAGCGGTGCCAATGTTGGGGAACAGGTAAATCTGCCGGCGCATCCGCGACACGGAGAGGAGGTGGAAGCGGTCGCCATCGCGCACGGCGGTGACATAGCCACGGACACCCTCGATAATCCGTTCGCGGCCCAGCAGCGGCGTGCCGTCCGGTTTCGTGCCGATCTGTGGATAAAGAAAGACGCGGCCCTCATAGCATGTGTCCCAGCTGGACAGAAGCAGATCGCGACCGCCGTCGCCATCCCAGTCAACCACATCGACACAGGTGATGATGCGCCCCGCGACCGGGGCCGAACCGACATCGGGGTGATAGGCGATTCTCTGATCCACATAGGACGGGCCGGTCCAGACCGACGCGTCATCCTCCCACCGGGTCACGCTCAAAATGCTTCTCCTCCGTTTTTGGAATCCTATTCCAATTTCATTTCGTATCATAGTGCGCGGCAAATGAAACCTGCTGACGGACACGAAATGAAGATCGCGATCAATGGCCGCGTGCCGGTGATGCCTGCGCCAGTCACGCTGGCCGGCCGCATCGACGGGGATGGGCTCTAACGACTGCCAGACTGGCATTCGAAAGCGACGATGTGCAGATATTGTTAGCCGCGCGCCAGTGGGGCGAGCGCCTCGACCCGTCCTTCACCGCCTTCTGGCATGGCGAAGGCGGCATGGATGTTCGTGAGGCTTCTTCAGCGCGGCGGGGTGCCGTTTTCGGCAAGAACCGCGCCGATCAGATAGAGCGAGCCGCAGATCAGGATGCGGGGCGGGGGTTCGGTGCCGT
Source organism: Nitratireductor lacus (assembly GCF_056431025.1). Taxonomy (NCBI): domain Bacteria; kingdom Pseudomonadati; phylum Pseudomonadota; class Alphaproteobacteria; order Hyphomicrobiales; family Phyllobacteriaceae; genus Nitratireductor; species Nitratireductor lacus. The sequence goes on from NZ_JBWKMB010000020.1 coordinate 74,365, forward strand.
CGCGGCCGGCATCCAGCGTATCGCGCAGAAGCTTCAGCGCGTTGGCGACCGAATGAACCGGCTCGGCCGAAAGCCCCGCTTCCATGGCGCGCGCCGCCAGCTCCGCATTGGGCACACCGGCATCGCTCGCTTCCACCGGAACCGTGTAGACATGGCGGGCCATGCCCTCGAAGGCACGGAAATAACCGGTCTGGTCCTTGGTGTTGATCATGCCGGCGATCAGGAAAAGCGGGCGCGGCGAGCGGTCTTCCTCCGAAGCCAGCGCTTCGGCGATTGCTTCGCCGGCGCCGGGATTGTGGCCGCCATCGATCCAGATTTCCGCCCCTTCGGGCCCAAGTTCGGAAAGCGCCCCCTTTGGCAGGCGCTGCAGACGGCCGGGCCAGACAACGCGCTCCATCGCCGCCTCGGCCGAACGCAGGCCGACAGGAAAACCCGCCGCCTTGACGGTGGCGATGGCCGCCGCCGCATTGGCGATCTGATGCCGGCCCGCAAGCTGTGGCAGCGACATGTCGAACAGGCCGTCATTGTCCTGATAGATCATGCGCCCGTTTTCCTCGAACGCCAGGAAATCCTCGCCATAGACGGCGAGCGGGCAGGCCAGTCTTTCCGCCGTGTCGACAAGCACCTCGCGCGCCGCATCGAACGGCTGCTGGCCAACGACAACAGGACAACCCCGTTTGATGATGCCGGCCTTCTCGACAGCAATCAGCTCCACACGGTCGCCGAGATAGGCTTCGTGGTCGAGCGAAATCGGCATGATCAGGCTGGCGGCAGGACGGGGTATGACATTGGTGGCGTCGAAACGGCCGCCAAGCCCGACCTCGACAATCGCGGCATCCGCCGGATGCTCGGAGAAGAGCACGAACATCACCGCCGTCAATATCTCGAAGACGGTGATCTTTTCACCTGCATTCGCCTCGGCCACCCGCGCCACGGCATCGGCCAGAACGGCATCCTCAACCAGTTTTCCGCCGCCTTCCGCACCCAGCCGGTAGCGCTCGTGCCAGTTGACCAGATGCGGCGAGGTGTGGACGTGGACGATGCGGCCCGACGCCTCCAGCACGGCGCGCGCGAAAGCCGTGGCCGAGCCCTTGCCGTTCGTGCCCGCCACATGGATGACCGGCGGCATGTTCAGATGCGGATTGCCCAGCCGCTCGAGCAGGCGCGTGATGCGCTCAAGCGAAAGGTCGAAGCCCTTGGGATGGAGCGACAGAAGACGCTCGATTTCCCGCTCGGCGGAGAGAGTGGTCATCAGGATCCTGCCCGAAGGGTGGGGTTTTCAGCCGGCAAACTTTTAAGCGCTCATGCCTTCGGCTGTTCTGCTGGCGCTTCCGCAGCCTCGACGGGCACCGGCGCCGTTTCGGCGTCGTCCGACACTCCGTCTTCCACCATTTCGGGCGCGGCGTCAGCCTTTTCCTTCAGGAGGATTTTCAGCAGCCGCGCGATGGTTTCCTTCATCTCCAGACGCGAAACGACCATGTCGACCATGCCGTGGTCGCGCAGGTATTCGGCGCGCTGGAAACCCTCTGGCAGCTTCTCGCGGATGGTCTGCTCGATCACGCGGGGGCCGGCGAAGCCGATCAGCGCACCGGGCTCGGCGATGTGGACATCGCCCAGCATGGCGTAGGATGCCGTCACGCCACCGGTCGTGGGGTTGGTGAGCACGACGATGTAGGGCAGGCCCGCCTCCTTCAGCCGGTCGAGCGCGACCGTGGTGCGCGGCAGCTGCATCAGCGAGAGGATGCCTTCCTGCATGCGCGCGCCGCCCGAGGCCGCATAGAGCACCAGCGGGAGCCTGCGCTCGACCGCCGTCTCGAAAGCGCGAACGATGGCCTCGCCGGCGGCCATGCCGAGCGAGCCGCCCATGAAGGCGAAATCCTGAACCGTGGCAAGCAGCTCCAGCCCCTGAACACGGCCAACGCCGCTCAGCACGGCATCTTCCATACTGGTCTTGGCCTTCGCATCGCGCAGGCGCTCGGTATACCGGCGCTCGTCGCGGAATTTCAGCGGGTCGGTGACGACCTTCGGGCTTTCCAGCGCCTCGTATTCGCCACCGTCGAAGAAGCTTTTCAACCGCTCGCGGGCGGAAATCTTCATGTGATGACCGGAAGAGGGAATGACCCAGAGATTGTCTTCCAGATCCTTGTGAAAGACCATCTCGCCGGTCTCGGGATCCTTGATCCAGAGGTTCTCCGGCATATCCCGGCGGCCGAGCATCGAGTTGATCTTCGGCCTCACATAGCTGGTGATCCAGTTCATTCCATATGCCTTCTGTTTTTCCGCATTCCGAAGATGCGCCAATTATCGGGCAGCAGCAAGGCGCGCCTGGCGCACCCCATCCGCCAGCCCCTTTACCAGGGTGGCCACGGCCTCGGCGGGGTCTTCGATCCTGTTGCCATCGGCGTCGTAGCACTGCGCGATGGTCGCCACGATGGCGCTGCCGACGACAACGCCGTCTGCCGCCTCGCCAATCGCCCGCGCCTGACGCGCCGTCTTCACCCCGAAGCCCACGCAGATCGGCAGGTCCGTGTGTTCCTTGATGCGTGAAACCGCAGCCGAAACATTGTTCGTGTCCGGCAGGGCCGAGCCCGTCACGCCCGTCATCGACACGTAATAGACAAAGCCCGACGTGTTCTCCAGCACCTTCGGCAGGCGTTCTTCGTCCGTCGTCGGCGTTGCAAGGCGAATGAAGTTCAGCCCCGCTTTGATCGCCGGAACGCAAAGCTCCTGATCCATCTCCGGCGGCAGGTCGACGATGATGAGCCCGTCAATGCCCGCTTCCTTCGCATCGGAGAGGAAGCGGTCCACGCCATAGATGTAGATCGGGTTGTAATAGCCCATCATCACGATGGGCGTGTCGTTGTCATCCTTACGGAAGTCACGCGCCATCTGGAGCGTTTTCGCCAGCGTCTGCCCGCCTTTGAGCGCGCGCAGGCCGGCGGCCTGAATGGCCGGGCCATCGGCCATGGGGTCGGAGAAGGGCATGCCCAGCTCGATCACGTCGCTGCCCGCCGCAGGCAGCGCCTTCATGATCGACAGGGCGGTCTCATAGTCCGGGTCGCCGCCCATGAAATAGGTCACGAGCGCGGGGCGGTTCTCTTCCTTCAGCCGCGCGAAGCGGCGGTCGATGCGGGTGGTCATGATGGTTCCGGGTCCTCGTACGTCCAGCGCGGCGCCCCCACGCCGTCTTGCAGTCCTTGCGGTTGCAGCGGCCTCAGCGCTCGATCACGAACGCGGCAATGCAATGCGAGCAGCTTATCCCTCAGCGTGTTCGCGGATTTCAATGGTAACGGCGAAGGCATAGAAGCCATCGCGCGCGATCCGGCTTTTCGCCTCTTCAGGATCGAAGGCGATGCGCGGCGCGCCGTCATCGGCCACATGGGTCAGGAAAGCAAGGTTCTGGCTTGCCCTTATCCCCTTCGGATTTTCCCTATCGTCGTCCTGGCGAATGGCCACGTAGTGGTGCAGGTTTTGCTTGGAGCGATAGATTTCGAACATGCTTACATCTCCATGCCGAGCATCTTTCCAACGGTATGCACGTCCTTGTCTCCGCGACCGGAGAAATTGACGATCATGATCTGATCCTTGCCCATGGTCGGTGCCAGCTTGATCGCATGGGCAATCGCATGGGCCGATTCCAGCGCCGGGATAATGCCCTCAAGACGCGTCGTCATCTGGAACGCCTCGATCGCCTCATCGTCCAGAATGGGCGAGTAGATCACACGGCCTGAATCCTTCAGCCAGCTGTGCTCCGGCCCGA
>NZ_JBWKMB010000021.1:0-71183 GCF_056431025.1 Nitratireductor lacus
TCTCGAGCGCTGTCTGTTCGGGGGCCGGTGTCTTCAACATGACCCAGTGAATCAAAAACCCCCGGCAAATGCCAGGGGTTTGTCAGCAGTCTGAGCCGGGCCTCGTGCCCGGCTTTTTCCTGTCCGGATGGTTTTGGCTTACCCCGAATTCCAGGCTTGCGGCCTGAAGGACAGGGGAGCAGACTTGAAGATGGCGGTGCGGGCGCTTTGACCGGCGCGGATGCCCCTTGCGGACTCCCTGCCGGAGGGAGGTGCGATATGACCACCTACATCATTCTGCTCAACTGGACCGACCAGGGCATAAAGAGCGTGAAGGAATCGCCCAAGCGGCTTGAGGCCGCAAAGGCCGTGCTTTCACAGATGGGCGGAACCCTCAGAGCGTTCTATCTCACCATGGGTGCCCATGACATGGTCGCCGTCGCGGAGGCTCCAGACGACGCGGTTGCGGCGCGCTTTGCGCTCACCATCGGCATGGGTGGCAACGTTCGTACACAGGTGATGAAGGCGTTTCCGGAAGCGGCCTATATCGAGATCATCAGTTCGCTTGGCTAGGATGAGTCCTCAACCTAGCTTTCCCGGTTGAGCTTGACAGGTTTGCTCCCCGGGGGCACGACGGCATTATGCAACAGACGATCCTCTCCGTTTCGACTGCAGGGACGGGGCTCTATGAGTTCACCGACAGGGTCGACCGTTTCGTGAGGGAGGCGGGCGTCGATGCCGGTCTCCTGACGCTGTTCGTTCGGCATACATCCTGTTCGCTGATCATTCAGGAAAACGCCGACCCGGATGTGAAGCGGGATCTGCAGGCCTTTTTCAGCAGGCTCGTGCCGCCATCCACCGATACCTCCATGTCGTGGGTGGTTCACCGTATTGAAGGGGCCGACGACATGCCGGCCCATATCAAGGCGGCTCTGACACAAACCTCCATCGGCATACCGGTCATGAACGGCCGGATGACGCTGGGCACGTGGCAGGGAATTTATCTGTTCGAGCACCGGGTCCATCCGCACAGGCGCGACGTGGTTCTGCATCTCGCCTGAACAAGCTGTGTTCTTCCTGTTTCACCGGCGTGCGGGTGAGGGTAAAACGCGATAAGCTACGACAACAACGGGAGTAAGCGCATGTCATTTCTAAAGCGCCTGTTTGGAGGTGGAGCGGGCACATCCGAGGCGGGTGAAGGCAAGCCCATGGGGGACGCGGTGGAGCACAAGGGATTCATGATCCAGCCGACGCCTTTCTCCGAGGGCGGGCAGTTTCAGACATGTGCGGTGATCTGGAAAGAGGTGGATGGCGTTCGCCGGGAGCACCGTCTGGTGCGCGCGGACCGCTTTCCAAGTGCTGATCTCGCCGCGGAACAGGCTATCCGCAAGGGCCGTCAGGTCATCGACGAACAGGGCGACCAGATTTTCGGCTGACCGGGCGAGGAGCTTTCAGACTCCCACCGTCTTTAGATCGTCGTGCGTCCATCAGGACGTGCAAAGGACGATCCAAACTATTGGTGGAGCATCGGAATAACCCGAAAACCGGGTTCCACTTTTCGGTCCGATGCACTAGATCGCCGTGCGTCCATCCGGACGCACAAAGGACGATCGAAATTATTAGTGGAGCATCGGAATAACCCGAAAACCCGGGTTCCACTTTTCGGTCCGATGCTCAAAAAGCGCTGGGTGACTGGACCATCGGCACCGGTTCGGTCAGACTTGCCGTTCGTGGTCAACAGGGCTCAAAGGCTTTCATATTGACACTCGCTGCATCGCTTTTTCCCATTTTCTGCTGGGGGTTCTACACCGTCTTTGCAAGCTGGCTGGAAAAGCGGCGGCCCTCGCTTTCCATCATCATGGGGGCGCAGCGCCATCGCTGGGTGCGCAATGCGGTGCGGCGCGAGACGCCGATGGATGCAATCCTTTCGGGCAATCTCATGGGGGCGGTCTCCTTCTTTGCTTCAACCACCGTGCTCATCATTCTGGCCTTGATCGCGGTGTTCGGCCAGATCAGCGCCGTGGTGGAAGCTGTCTCGGTCATGCAGCCTGCGCAGGACATTTCGAAAGCGGCCGTTGAGCGGCACCTGGTGCTGTTTCTCGTGATGTTCGTGATGGCGTTCCTGTCCTTCACGCTGTCGCTGCGGCAGTTCAACCATTTCTGCATCATGCTCGGGGCGGCGGACGAGGCGGATGAATGCGACCCTGAGGAAATCTACGTCATGGCCGCGCTCAACACGATTGCGGCGCGCAATTTCAACCAGGGCATCCGAGCCTATTACTTCTCACTGGGCATGATTGCCTGGTTCGTCTCCGGTTGGGCGGCCATCGGCGTCAGTGTTCTGCTCTTTGTCTCGATCCTCTACCGGGAGTTCTTTTCAGCGGCGCGCGAACTCGTTGCCGGTCTCAAGGTCGAGGTTCCCAACCCGGCGCGGGATGCCGGGGGCAGGGCGGGCAAGGAGAAGAAATGAGCGCCTACGAGGCCGGAGCCAGCCCCTCGATCAGGCCGGCGAGGCCGGCCTGATAGTCAGCGGCGTCCGCACCGGCATCGATCGCCAGTGCCGCCCGGTCGAATGCCGCGCCCAGCAGGCCCGTCAATGCGTCGAGAGGCAATCTGCGGATCTGCCCGGCCTCGATGGCCGCCTGCAGTCCCTCGCGCAGGGTCCTGTTGCCGTGGCGGTTGTCAATGTCATCCATTCCGCTTCTGCCAAGAACGGCAGGCCCATCAAGCAGCAGAAGGCGTGTCCGCCCGGGTTCGGCCATCGCCTTGAGATAGGCTTTCCCGCCTTCGATAAGGGAAGCGGTGGCTGACGGAGAGCCGACCGTGTTTCGCTCGATCTCCTCGGCCACAGCCCTTGCTTCGCGTTCGGCGACGGCGGCGAACAGGGCCTGCTTGTCGGCAAAGTGGTGGTAGAGCGCGCCCCGCGTGACGCCGGCTTCACGGACAATCTCCGGCGTTCCCGTTTCCGCGTAGGATTTTTCCACGAAAAGGCGTCTGGCGGCCTGAATGAGCCTGTCACGGGTTTCTTCACTGCGTTCGCGGTTGGTGCGGCGGGTTGTTTCCTGTTGCATACATGCAGCCTGTATGTTAATCGATGATACATGCAGTCTGTATGTTTATAGCGGCGACTGGCGATTGCAAGCGTTTTACCAGTCGCGAGAAGCAGGACATGCAGTTGCGCGCAACGCCAACAGGAACCACGCGGATGAAAGTCACCAGCTATTACCCGGTCATCATGACAGGCAAAGTCGCCGAAACAGCAGCGTTTTACTGCGCGCATTTCGGCTTTCAGCCCGCCTTTGAGGCGGACTGGTATGTCCATCTCCAGTCGAGGAACGACCCCGGCGTCAATCTTGCCATTCTGGACGGAACGCATGCGACGGTGCCGGAGAGCGGACGGGGTCAGGTTTCAGGTCTGATCCTGAACTTTGAGGTAGAAGACGTGGATGCCGAATATGGTCGGCTGAAAGGGGCGGGGCTTCCGGTCCTGCTGGAACTGCGTGACGAGGCGTTCGGCCAGCGTCACTTCATCACCGCCGATCCAAACGGCGTGCTGATCGACGTCATCAAACCGATCCCGCCATCCGCGGAATTCGCGGATCAGTATTCGTCGGACGCGATCCCGCAGTAAGACCGCATGGCGAACCCGGGAGCCGCGGTGCCGACGCACCGGCGGCTTCCGTCTTGTTCTATTCAGGCTGCGACGATCTCGACGACTTCGATGTCGAAGATGAGATCGTGTCCAGCCAGGGGATGATTGGCGTCGACGGTGATTTCATCATCACCCACGCCGACCACCGTGAGGGAAATCTGATTTCCGTCCTGGGTGGTAGCCTGAAGGTTGGAACCGACCTGCACGTCGAGCTCCGGCGGCAGCGCCGAGCGGGGCACGACCTGCACCTGGTTTTCGTCGCGTGCGCCATAGGCTTCCGCTGCGGGGATGTTCAGGGTACCGCTCTCGCCCTGCTTCATGCCCTGAATCTGCCGGTCGAGACCGGGAATGATCTGGCCGCTGCCGACCTTGAACTCGAGCGGTTCGCGTCCGGCCGAGGAATCAAACTGCGTGCCGTCGGCCAGCTTGCCCGTGTAGTGAATGCGCACGACATCGCCGCTTTTGACCTGGCTCATGTCTGTCTCTCAATCGCTTTTGTGTGAGAAGATGTTGACGCGGCATAGCGCTCTGCGTCGGCGAAGAGGGATGTGGCAACGCCTCTCGATCCCTTGCCGACACAGCCTAGTGCGTGGCAGGCGTTCCTGTAAAGCGACAGGGGGAAAACGGCCGGGGATGTTTTGGTCCCCGGCCGCCCATCGCGGCACGGAAAGGCCCCGGGGCCTGGGGAGCACCTGGGGAAGGGCCATGCGCCGCGAGAGAAGGTCAGCCAGCGCTCCCGGGACGCGGGGTTACTTCCCGACGATGGCCCAGGTCACGCCGAACGGGTCGCGGAGCTGGCCGTAGCGATCTCCCCAGAACATGCGTTCCAGAGGCATGACGACCTCCATGCCGGCACCGACTGCACGCGCCCACCAGCCGTCGACATCCTCGACTGCGAGGGTCAGCGTGTATCCGGCATGGTCGCGTAATTCCTGTCCATATTCCGGATAGGCGTCGCTCAGCATGAGCGAACCGCCGTGAATGTAGAGATGAATGTGCATGGTGCGGCCGTTCTCGTCTTCCGGCTGGCGGAAAACTTCTTCGGCAGCGAAGGCCTGCCTGTAGAATTCGGCGGCCTTCGAGGCGCCATCAACCATGAGATAGGGGACGACGCCTCCGAGTGTCTTCGGCATTTCCTGTTCATCTGCAACGACATGTGTTTCGGACATGATTTTCTCCTGATGGCAAGACCCGGATATCGGGACTTGTCATCAGGACGAATGGCGACCGGCTGCCCCGACAATCTGTCGGATTTTTTTCAGCGTGTTCAGATGGCCCGGGTTTTCACTGCCAGCCGGTCGAGGTGCTGGCGGATATGCGCGGCTTCGGCCGGCGTGCGGGCGAGCGCGATGGCACGGTCGAACGCTTCGCGTGCTTCTTCCGTGCGCCCCATCTCGCTCAGATAGGCGCCGCGCACGCCGTGGAAATAAAAATAGCCGGACAAGCGCTCGGCAAGAGGGGCGATCAGCTGCAACGCGGCCTCAGGCCCCCGGATTTTCGATATGGCAACGGAACGGTTGAGCGTGATGACGGGTGAGGGGGTCTGGCTTTCGAGCATCTGGTAGAGGAGATCTATCTCCTCCCAGTCGGTTTCCTCCGGCGTGCGGGCGCGCGCGTGAAGTGCTGCAATCGCCGCCTGCACCTGATAGGGGCCGGGCCGTCCGTGGCGTAGAGCCTTCTCCACCAGGGCCAGACCCTCCTCAATGCCGGTGCGGTTCCAGAGCGTGCGGTCCTGGTCATCAAGCAGGACGGCATTGCCGTCCGCATCCGTGCGTGCGGCGCTGCGGGCGTGCTGGAGAAGCATCAGGGCGAGGAGCCCCATGATCTCGGGTTCGGAGGGGAAGAGCCGCAACAGCAGGCGGGCAAGCCGGATCGCTTCATCGCATAGCGAGGCGCGCACGACGTCCGCGCCGCTGGTCGCCGAATAACCTTCGTTGAAGACCAGATAGATCATCGCGGCGACCGAGCCGAGCCGCTTCGAGCGCTCGACGGCGTCGGGTGCGGCAAAGGGAACATTCGCCTCGGCGACCCGGCGTTTGGCGCGGGTGATGCGCTGTTCCATCGCCTTTTCGCCAACCAGAAAGGCACTCGCAATCTCTCGCACGCTCAGACCTGAGACGATGCGCAATGCAAGCGCCACCTGCTGGGTCGCGGGCAGGTCGGGATGGCAGCACACGAACATCAGCCGCAGGATGTCGTCCCGGTAATGCGCATCGTCCAGCCGCTCGGCCATATCGGCCTCGGCATCTTCGAGGTCCGATATCCTTTCTTCGGGCGGCAATGCGGTGTTGCGGCTGTCGCGCCGCACACCGTCGAGTGCCGCATTGCGGCCGACGAAAATCAGCCAGGCGGTCGGGTCGCGCGGCGGACCCTTGACCGGCCAGTTCTTCAAGGCCCGGAGACACGCCTCCTGGAAAGCCTCTTCGGCCCGGTCGAGGTCGCGGAAATAGCGCAGGAGTGCGCCCATTGCCTGCGGGCGCGCGCTGGTCAGTGCATTCTCGATCCAGGCCAGTTCGGTCATTTGGCGGACGGTTCCCTTTCAGGCAGGTTGCCTTTCTCAAAAATCTGCACCGGACGGATTTCGAAGGTCACGCTCTCGCCTTCCTTCATGCGTTTGGCGAAATCGACAACCTCTTCCAGGTTCTCGCAATCGACGACGTAGAAGCCGAGTAACTGTTCCTTGGTCTCTGCAAAGGGGCCATCGAGCACCAGTTGCTCGTTACCGGAAGCGCGGAGCGTCGTTGCCGCGGAGGTGGGCATCAGCCGGATTGCCGGCCCCATACGGTCCGTATCGACAAGCTCCTTCTGAACCCGCCGGCGCTTGGCAAGCACTGCATCGTCCTCTTCCTGGGACCAGGACATGACGACGTCTTCATTGTGATAGCAGAGAATCGCGTAGAGCATTCCGGTTCCTTTCTCGATTGGAAGACGGCGAACCTTGCCGCATTCCGACACGATGCGTCGAGAAAATTGTGGGGCGGATGGTGCAAAGCCATCCACCGGAATATTGTCGGAAAAACTTCCGCCCGGCGTTCAATCCTGATAGCTGAAAGCCGCGTCACCAAACGAGAGCCAGCCATGTTCGCCAACACATTCCCCGACCGCGCCCTGATTGCCGAGACCGTGGCCAAGATGCTGATCGAGATCAAGGCGGTTCATTTCCGGGCCGATGAGCCCTACACCTTCACGTCGGGGCTCAAGAGCCCGGTCTATATCGATTGCCGGAAACTCATTTCCTATCCGCGTATTCGCTCGGCAATCATGGACTTCGCGGCCTCAGTCGTGTTGCGTGATGCCGGCTTCGAGAAGTTCGATGCGGTGGCCGGTGGTGAGACGGCGGGTATCCCGTTTGCCGCCTGGCTCTCCGACAAGCTCGGCCTGCCCATGCTCTATGTGCGCAAAAAGCCCAAGGGTTTTGGCCGGGATGCGCAGATCGAAGGCAATCTGAACGAGGGTGCGCGGCTGCTCCTGGTGGAGGATCTGACCACGGATGGCGGCAGCAAGCTGAAATTCGCCGAGGCGGTGCGCAAGGCGGGCGCTGAAGTGACCGACACATTTGCCGTGTTCTACTACGGGATTTTTCCGGATACGCCCAAGCGGCTGGAGGATGCGGGCATGCGGCTTCACTATCTCACCACCTGGTGGGACGTGCTGCAGGTTGCGCGTACGGAGAAACTGTTCGACGAGAAGACGCTCGATGAGGTGGAGAAGTTCCTGAACCAGCCGCTCGAATGGTCTGCGGCCAATGGCGGCATCTCGGAACTGGGTGAGAAGGCGGGCTGACGCGCAGCCATTCGCTTCGCACGGTGCCAGTAAAAAAACGGCAGTTCCGCAATGCGGAGCTGCCGTTTCGCTGTTTTAGAGAGGGATTTCGTCCAGGGCCGCTTTCTGCGCGTCGGTAAGCGGTATATGCGGCGGGAGCGGCAGAGCGAAGCCGGTATCATCGTGCAGCCTAGCCGTCAGGTATTTTACGGCGGGAATGAGCGGCTGCGCGGAAATCGCGGTGCGGGCGCTCGACGCGGCTTCAAGCGCGTCGTCGTTGGTGGGCTCGGCCCATAATTTGGCGACGAGCGGTGCGGTCACGCTGGCGGTGGCCGAGATGCAGCCGGCATAGCCTTCCGCTTCTGCCCTGGAAAGTGCGGCCTCGTTACTCGGGAAGACATCGAAACTGTCGATCCTGGCGAGTTCCGATGCGTAGTCGAGATCGCCCGAGCTGTCCTTGGCACCGGCAATCCGGTCGGGAAAGGCCTCTTTCAGACGCCGGGCGAGAGCCGGCGAGAACGTGAGGCCTGTCATCTGCGGGAAATTGTAGAGATAGATGGGAATGGTGTTGCCGGACGTGGCTGCGACAAGGCGCTCAAACCAGGCGAACAGGCCGTCGTCGCTGACGCCCTTGTAGTAGTAGGGTGGCAGAACGAGCGCGGCGGCAAAGCCCAGCTCGTGCGCACGGCGGGTGAGTGCGATGGTTGTCTCCAGATCAGGGGTTCCCGTGCCCACCATCAACCGGGTGCGATCGAGAGCGCTGGCGGCGGCTTCCATGAGCGCCATGCGTTGTCTGGGTGAGAACGAATTGGCTTCGCCCGTGGTGCCAAGGACATTCAAGGCGTGGCATCCATTGTCGAGGGCCCACTTCGCATGGCGCAGAAAACGTGCCGTGTCGGGCTCGCCGTTTTCTGTCACGGGGGTGGGAACGGCGGCGATAACGCCGCCCAGGCGCGTCGAGGTCACGGGAGAACTCCTTTGAATATATGCACTGTTGTCTAAAGCATTCCGGTTCTGGCTGGAAACTCCAGAAGCGATTGTACGCAATGCCAGAACGAAAACCCGGCCGGAGGAGGGAACGTCCGGCCGGGCTCCTTTCGCCTGCCCTTTCTCAAGACACCAGGCGCAAAGCGCTCACGGGTTAGTTGGCACTGGCGACGGGGGCGACAAGCGGGGTGATCCGCCGCAGGGCCACGCGCCGGTTTTCGCGCTCGCGCTCCTGGGTATCGATCTTCAGATAGCGCTCTCCATAGCCCTGTGTGACAAGGTTTTCAGGCGGGATGCCAAACACATCCGTCAGAGCGCGGGCAACGGATTCGGCTCGACGGTCTGACAGTGCCAGATTGGCCAGGTCCGAACCGACCGCATCCGTGTGGCCTTCGATCAGGAAGGTTTCGGCCGGGTTTTCGTCCAGCATGCGCTCGATCGCCGTGGCGATTGCCTCGAGTTCGTCTATCTCGCTTTCTTCGATATCGGCCGAGCCGAAAGCGAATTCGATCGTGTCGAGATCGACACGGCGCACCATGTCGCGCACACGCGCCGAACGCTTCACCTCTTCAAGTGAGTACATGCGCTGAACCCGTTCGACCGGCGGCTTCTCCAGGAAGGTGTAATAACGGTCGGGATCCTCAACCTGCTCGGCCTCAAGAATGTAGTCGCTGACCGGGATCGTCAGCCGGAGCGGGGGCAGGTCGCGGGCCGGGTCGCGCCAGCGGTCGACCGTGTCCAGCCGCTCGTCCGGCACGAAAACGAGAACCTGCTCACGCCCGTCCGGCGCGATGCGCACGCGGCGGATGACATCGCCATAGCGGTTGCGGACGGTGATCAGGCGGACGCCATTGGGCCGCGTGACAACCTCGCGCACGCGACCGCGCGGCAGCTCTTCGTAGAAGACCTCGTCATCGTCACGGATGAGACGGTCGCTGTCCTGGCTTTCAACGAACACCTGATTGTTGATCTGGATGATGGTGCGGTTGTCGTTGAATTCACGCAGCACCTCGGCATCCTCGCGCCGCTGGCGAAGTTCACGCCGGCGCTCGCTGCGTTCCTCCCGGGTGGCGCCCATCTCGATGCGCTGACCCTGCTCTTCAAGGATATTGCGGATCTCGGTGCGAAGCGTTTCCGGGTCGACAGCATCTGCCTGCGCCTCGGCATCGCTTTCGGGGGGAGGTGCCCTGCGTGCTTCTGCGGGAGCCTCGGCGCCGTCTGCCTCAGGTGCTTCGGTTTCGGAGCGGGGCTGTGCTTCGCCACCTGCCTCCGGCTCCTTTTCACTGTCGAGAACCGGAGCGGCGTTTTCAGGCTGAGGCTCGGAGTCCTGCTGTTCAGGCCGGGCATCTGCTTCCGGTTCTTCCTGCGGCTCTTCCGTATCGGTTGCCGGCCTTTCTTCATCAACCGGTTCCGTGGTTTCGGGTGCCTGCGGGGCAGCTTCGCCCTCTGCCTCGGGCTGCTCGCCGGCGGCCGGCGCGGTCTTCTCCGTTTCTGTGGCAGGCGGCTCGGCAGCGGGCGCCGGTTCTTCGGTGCCTTCATCCTCAGCAGGTGAAGGTGCGGGCTCTTCCACGGCAGGAGCATCCTCCGCCGGGGGCGCTTCTTCTTCGGCCTCTGGTTCAACCGGGACGGGAGCCTGCTCTTCCGGTGCTTCGGCTTCGGCAGGGACTTCCTCTGGCGCAGCCTCGCTCTCCGGCTCGGCCGGCTCTTCCATCGCTGGAGCGCTTTCCGTGTCTTCAGGGGTTTCGACCGGGGGCTCTGCGGGCACTTCCTCCCCGGCGGCAGGCTGGGCGGGCTCCGGTTCGGGCGCTGGCGGGGCGGCTTCTGCCTCCGGTGCTTCCTCCGGCTCGGCTGCCGGAGCAGCTTCTTCTTCAGCCGGCGCCTCTTCTTCCTGAGCTTCGCCGCCGCGCTTCTTCAAGAGCGCGCGCCAGGCCTCTTCCGTCATGCCTTCGGGCTTTTCGGCCTGTGCAAGCACCGTGCCGGTTGAACGCTCGGCTGCGAGGCTCCGCTGCATCGCCAACGGCGTGGCGGCAATCAGCAGGCCAAGGGCGGTTGTCGTCATGATCCGCTTTCGCGTCGACATAGATTTTCTCCTGTGTGCAGGCGTCCCATCGCCGGCTTAACCGCTTCGATGACGTTCGGTTCCCTTTTCCGCGCGATTGATACCGGAGCGTGTGAAACCATGGCGTGATGGTGGCGGGGGCGTGGCGGAAATGCGGCCTGAAACGGCGCTTGACGCGCGATGCGTGGCGGTCCAAAGCTCGATCATGACGACGAAAGAATTCTGGAAGACCAAGACGCTCGCGGAATTGACCGACCGGGAGTGGGAGGCTCTATGCGACGGCTGCGGCAAATGCTGTCTCGCCAAGCTCGAGGATGAGGAGACCGGCGAGATTTACTGGACGAGTGTTGGATGCCGCCTTTTCGATGGCAGCACATGCCGGTGCAGCGACTATCAGAACAGGCTCAAGCGCGTTCCGGACTGTGTGCGGCTCACACCCGACAATGTGGGAACCATTCCCTGGCTGCCCAGCACATGCGGCTATCGCCTGGTGGCGGAGGGGAAGGAACTGCCGTGGTGGCATCCGCTTGTTTCCGGCGATCCCAACACGGTGCACGAGGCCGGCATCTCCATGCGTGGCCGCGTGAAGGCGAGCGAGGACGAACTGGCCGAGGTGGAGGATTATTTCGCCTTCATTCTGGATGAGGAACCATAGACGGGATGCGGGATTGTTTTCCGGAACGAGCGATGAACGAGGAGCGACGAGCATGTCCAACGAAGAGGCGTCCGGCCTGGTGCGATCCTATCTGGATGCGTTGAATGCCAGTGATCACGATGCGGCGCTGGCGCTGGTAAGCGAGGATGTCGCGCATGATCCCTTTGAAGGCGAGAGGGAGATTGGCCGCGAGAAACTGCGCTGGCATCTGGGGCTTGCGGCGCGACATTTCGATGAACGCCTTGCCGACATTGCCGTCATGAGCGCGCCGGGCGGCGTGCGTGTGGCTGCGGAATTCACCGTCCGCGGCACCTATCGGGCAAGTGCGGAAGGTCTGCCGGAGGCTACGGGACAGACCTATGCGCTGCCGGGTGGCATGTTTTTCGAAATTGACGGTGGCGAAATCACGCGCATCACCGAGCAGCGTAACAGGACGCAATGGCTTGCGGCTTTGTCGGCGGGCCGCTGAACACGGTATGAACGGCACATTCGCGAACCGTTCAGGCGCGGTTTGACATCGTGATCTCCATGAAGGGGCGTGAGGGTCCCGAACCAGCAAGGAGAGCACCATGTTTCAGAAACTGAAGATCGCCACTCTTTCCGCAATGATCGGGCTGGGCACTCTGGCGGCAGCGCCCGCCACGGCTCAGGCGGACAGTCTCTATTTCGGCTTTGGTATTGGCGGTCCATCGGGCGGTTATGTCTATGGCAATAGCGGACGCAGCTATCGGGCCGAACGTCCTCGCCGCCATCATCGTGCCTGCACGCCGCGTCAGGCGGTTCGCAAGGCGGAACGCATGGGGTTGCGCCGTGCCCGCGTCGTGAGGGCCAACCGCAACATCATCCGCGTGGCCGGACGCACCCACTGGGGACGTCAGCACGTGGTGTTTGCCCGTGCGCCGCGCTGCCCGGTGATTCGCTGATTGGAGCGGTTCCACACTTCCTGGAATCTGCCATCCAAACATAAAAGCCGCCGGCATTCGCCGGCGGCTTTTATGTTCTATCGTGTGATGCCCGGCTTATCTGTCGAGCTCGAAGGTCACGTTGACCTGTACCTGATAGGTGTTTTCGCCGGCTTCCACTGGAACGGCATCTGCCGAAGCCTGCATCCGAACGGCCTTGCCGGCATAGGGCATCGGCGGGCGGTGCTGCATCTGCTCGGAAATCTCGACGATGTCGCCCAGTTTAACGCCGGCAGCCTCAGCGAGTGTCTTGGCCTTGTCCAGTGCGTCCTGGACGGCACGCTTGCGCGCTTCGGTGATGGTCGCAGACGGATCGTCATTGGTAAAGCTCAGGCCACCGCCCTGATTCACACCCAGAGTGACCGACCGATCAAGGATGGCACCGACTTTCTCGAGGTCGCGGATGCGCACGGTCAGCGTGTTGCCGACCTCGTACCCGACGATGCGCGGCGTTTTCTCATCATTATTGTCGTTCGGATAGACATAGCGCGGATTGATGGACAGGCCGCCTGTCTGCAGGTCGCGCGCCTCGATGCCGTCTCCCTTCATCGCATCGATCACGGAGGTCATCGCTTCATTGTTCGCGTCGAGCGCGGCGCGCGCCGTTTCGGCTTCGCGCACCACGGCGATGGTCAGGATCGCCATGTCGGGGCTGATGGCGGCTTCTCCCTCTCCGGTCACGATGATTCGCATGTCTTTGTCATCGGCGTGAGCCGGGGCTGCGGCAAACAGCGAAGCAGCAAGCATGGGAGCAGCGAATGCGGCGGGGAAGATGGATTTGGTCATGGAAATCTCCTTTTGCGATGTCCCGAAAGGGCACCTAGCGATGGATTGTGTATCGATTGCGGCAAGATGGCTTGTGCGGCAGGGAAAAAGCAATTAATCCATCGCCCACCGGGCCTGTAGCTCAATTGGTTAGAGCCGGCGGCTCATAACCGCTTGGTTGGGGGTTCGAGTCCCTCCGGGCCCACCATCGACCACCCCCTTGGTCGTGTCGGCCTTCTTCCGGTTGTCTTGAAGATTCATCTTTTAAAATTTGATGCTGCTATTTTATTCCGGTTTTTTTATCATAACCGGTTAATTTTCTATTAATTTTCATATTTCTCAAGATCTGGTGCCTTCAGTGGAGAGAATATTCCTGCGATTTATATTTTTGATCGTACTTTGTCTATTTTCGGATTCTGCCTTCTCTCAAATAGGCATCGGTTTCCGGGGAGACGGTGACTATGTAGGCACCATCGGATCTAACAAGGGATCGGTGGAGGCGTACAAATGCCCCGCAGGTACAGTTCTTCGCGGGCTCTACCATGCCGACGTCTCCATGAGTGCAAGTGCTTCCAGCGTACGAGGAATGACAGCCCAGGTTGGATTGTATTGTGCCTCGATATCGGTTCTTCCCAACGGGACGGTTCAAACGATCGATACATCCCCGAACGGGACCCCGGAGGTGTTGGGATACGGCTATCCAAACCAGGGAACAATGCGAGATCGATATTGCGCAGCGGGGCAGATTGTTCAGAGACTTGGTGGGTACGACCGGGTAGGGCCCTCGGCAACAGTTCCATGGGCTTCCAGTATGCGGATGGCATGCCGTCCTCTTCAATTGGGAGCTTCAGACTGGGTTTCTGTCGATACTTCCGCGGCCGCAGGGATACAGACCGTTGGTGTGAATGAAAGCAATGCTACCCACCATTTTAGGGGTTGGTTTTGCGACGAAACAGCCTACGGAGCGGCTTCGGGAATCCACAGGCAAGCCGGAGGACAGGGTTATGACGGTATCAATGTTTATTGCGGGCAACTGGAGCAAGCCCGGCATTCGGCTGTTCTAGGCTTTTCCGATTTTGCCTGGGACCAGACCATTGGTGGTGCCGGTTGGCTGGTCAACCTGACCAAAGACGATGTTCTTCTCGACAATGGAAGCGGACTGTCGGGTGAGGATGTTGAACCATATATCGCCCTGTCCAACAACGATGTTGCGGACTATAGCCCCAGCAATGAGGTCTATGTGCTGCCGGGATCAGGTTATGGAGCCACGGCTTCGCAACGGCCTTCCGGAATTCCGGAGAACTCGTTCGCAGAAACAGGCAGTTGTGCGAGCAAGATCGTAAAAGTCGACCAAGAGGACAGCACCTGTTCTCTCACGGTTACCGGTCGTCCCGACCTTTCGATTGCCATCTCCACGCCGACGGGCGTCTACAACGCGCCCGGCGATACGATGGACATGACCGTGAGTGCAACCAATCTGGGGCCCGGTACCGTCGAAGCATCGGATGGGTTTGCCATCAGTATTGCCGTGCCGACCGGGTGGACTGCCAGTCCGGTTCCTGGATGTACGGTTTCCGGGCAGACGGTGTCATGCGCGGTGAACACGTCGCTGGCGCCTGCTGCCGTCCCCGGAGGGGCAGGTGGAGACATCACCTTCACCATCCCGCTCGTGGCCAATTCTGATGCTGTCTCGGGAAGCCATCCCCTCATCGCCTCGCTCGATCGGTCTGTCTCTGACGGAGACGGCGATCCGACAAACGATGATTTCGATACGGCCAACGATCAGGCACAGGGCACGGTCGAGTTTGTCAAACTGCCCAGATTGACTGTCCGCAAGACGACATTTGACGACTTGGGCAGCTTTACCTTCACTGGCAACAATGGCTGGCAAAGCCAGACGATCACGACGGTGTCAGAAGGCGTTGCGGAGCGTGGCGATACGCAGATTCTGTCAGAAGTCGGCGTCGAAACGGTCATCTCCGAGACCCTGCCGCCCAACTGGGTTCTCGATGACGTTATCTGCCTCGGGATGGGATCCGGGGGTACGGTCTCCTTCGACGATAATTCCTTTACGCTCTCATCCGAGGCGGTGGCTGTCGACAGCGAGATTGACTGTACGGTGGTCAATCAAAAAGTGCTGCTCAACACGTCGAAGGCGTCCGACGTGGGCGATGGGGTGGGCGTTCAGGCAGGCGACACGATTACATACACGCTGACAACCGTGGTGACAGGTGGGACAACGACACAAGACCTGGTTCTGACGGATATTCTGGGAGCTGGGCTCGATTTCGGCAGCGTTACAGCGCCCGGTGCGTTTGTTGCCGATATGGGTGGCGCGCCAACGCTGTCTTTCACGCTTCCTGCGGGGACATCGGCAGGCACATACAGCGTGTCCTACACCGCGACGGTCTCGGACAGTGCATCCGGCTCGGTGTCGAATGCAGCCACCGCAGATGTGGGGGATTGCAATCCCTGTGCCACGAGCAATCCGCTGGTGGAGCTCAGCACTTCGAAGGCTTCCGACGTGGGCGACGGCGTGGGGGTTCAGGCGGGCGACACGCTCACCTACACGCTCACGACGGTCGTGACTGGGGGAACGACGACGCAGGACCTGGTTCTGACCGACATGCTGGGCGCGGGCCTCGACTTCGGCAGTGTAACAGATCTCGGATCGTTTTCTGCCGATACCGGTGGTGCACCGGAACTCTCCTTCACGCTTCCCGCCGGCACATCGGCAGGCACATACAGCGTGTCCTACACCGCGGCGGTCTCGGACAGTGCATCCGGCTCGGTGTCGAATGCCGCCACCGCTGACGTTGGGGATTGTAGCCCCTGCACGACGGCGAATCCGCTGGTGGAGCTCAGCACGTCGAAGGCGTCCGACGTGGGCAACGGCGTGGGCGTTCAGGTCGGGGACACACTCACCTACACGCTGACGAGCGTGGTTTCTGGCGGGACCACAACACAGGACCTGGTTCTGACCGATATTCTGGGGGCGGGGCTCGACTTCGGCAGTGTGGCGGCGCCCGGTGCGTTTGTTGCCGATACGGGTAGTGCGCCGACCCTGTCGTTCATGCTTCCCGCCGGGACGCCCGCCGGAACCTATAGCGTGTCTTACACGGCGACAGTATCCGAAAGCGCATCGGGCTCTGTTTCGAATTCTGCCTCTGCGGACGTGGGCGCATGCAGCCCCTGTGCGACGGCCAATCCGCTCGTGGGGATCAGCACGTCGAAGGCGTCCGACGTGGGCGACGGTGTGGGCGTTCAGGCCGGAGATACGTTGACCTATACACTGACGACTGTGGTTGCCGCCGGGGCGACGACACAGGACCTGGTCCTGAACGATGTTCTAGGCCCGGGGCTCGACTTTGGCAGCGTGACGGCGCCTGGGGCTTTTGTTGCTGACACCGGTAATGCGCCGACCCTATCGTTCACGCTTCCTGCGGGGACTGCGGCAGGCACATACAGCGTGTCCTACACAGCGACGGTCTCCGACAGTGCATCCGGCTCGGTGTCGAATGCTGTCACCGCTGACGTTGGGGATTGTAATCCCTGCGCGACGAGCAACCCGCTGGTGGAGCTCAGCACCTCCAAGGCGTCCGACGTGGGCGACGGTGTGGGCGTTCAGGCGGGGGACACGATTACCTACACGCTGACGACGGTTGTTGCTGGCGGAACGACGACACAGGACCTGGTTCTGACCGACACACTGGGGGCGGGGCTCGACTTCGGCAGTGTGGCGGCGCCTGGTTCCTTCGTTCCTGATACGGGTGGTGCGCCGACCCTGTCGTTTACGCTTCCTGCGGGGACTGCGGCGGGTACCTACAGCGTGTCCTACACGGCGACGGTCTCGGACAGAGCATCCGGCTCGGTGTCGAATGCCGTCACCGCTGACGTTGGGGATTGCAATCCCTGTGCGACGAGCAACCCGCTGGTGGAACTCAGCACCTCGAAGGCATCGGATGTGGGTAACGGCGTGGGCGTTCAGGCGGGCGACACGATTACCTACACACTGACGAGCGTGGTGACCGGCGGGACAACGACACAGGACCTGGTGCTGACCGATGTGCTGGGGGCGGGGCTCGACTTCGGCAGTGTGACAGATATCGGATCGTTTGCCGCCGATACCGGCGGTGCACCGGAACTCACCTTCACGCTTCCTTCCGGAACGGCTGCCGGCACCTACAGTGTGTCCTATACGGCGACGGTCTCGGACAGTGCGTCAGGGTCGGTATCGAACGCGGCCGAAGCTGACGTTGGGGATTGCAATCCCTGCGCCACGGCGAACCCGCTGGTGGAACTCAGCACCTCGAAGGCATCGGATGTGGGCAATGGAGTGGGTGTTCAGGCGGGCGACACGATTACCTACACGCTGACGACGGTGGTGACAGGCGGGGCGACGACACAGGACCTGGTGCTGACCGATGTGCTGGGGGCGGGGCTCGACTTCGGCAGTGTAACAGCCCCGGGCTCCTTCGTTTCTGATACGGGTGGCGCGCCGGCCCTGTCCTTCACGCTTCCCGCTGGGACTGCGGCGGGAACACACAGCGTGTCCTATACTGCGACGGTCTCGGACAGTGCATCCGGCTCTGTGTCGAATGCTGTCACCGCAGATGTGGGGGATTGCAATCCCTGCGCCACGGCGAACCCGCTGGTGGAGCTCAGCACTTCGAAGGCTTCCGACGTGGGCGATGGTGTTGGCGTTCAGGCGGGCGACACGATTACCTACACACTGACGAGCGTGGTGACCGGAGGAACGACGACGCAGGATCTGATCCTGACAGACACGCTGGGGCCGGGACTCGACTTCGGCAGTGTAACAGATATCGGATCGTTTGCCGCCGATACCGGTGGTGCACCGGAACTCACCTTCACGCTTCCGACCGGAACGGCTGCCGGCACTTACAGCGTCTCCTACACAGCGACGGTATCCGATAGCGCGTCAGGGCCGCTATCCAATGCGGTGGTCGCGGATGTGGGCGAATGCGGTTCGTGCGCAACAGCAAACCCGCTTGTCAGGCTTAACACGACAAAGAGTTCAGATGTCGGAGACGGCGCGAGTGTCCAGATCGGGGACACACTCACCTATACGCTGACAACCCTGGTTGCCGAAGGAGCGACCACGCAGGATCTCATCCTCACCGACACGCTTGGGACCGGGCTCGAATTCGGCAGTGTCACGAATTCCGGTCCATTTACGGCGGATACGGGCGCGGCGCCGGAATTGTCCTTTACACTGCCTGCAGGGACGCCGGCTGGAAATCACAGTATCACCTATACGGCCGTCGTAGCCGAAAATGCGCCGGTGACGCTATCCAACAGCGTGGTCGCAAGCAATGGAGAGTGTATCTCCTGCAGCACCGAAAACCATATCCCGCCGGATGTGCGTATTTCCAAATCCCTCGTGTCGGAGGATGGTGCCGTTCCCGGGCTGGCAGAGCTTGGGGAAACCCTGATTTTCGAAATCGTTCTGACCAATGCGGGCAGCGCTGCCGAGGGTTTTGCCGTTCGTGATGTAATGGACACGCATCTGCTGTTTGTCGATGCAAGCGATGGCGGGGACCATGCTGACGGGATCATCGACTGGACAGGTTTGACGGTTCCGCGGCGTGAGGGCAGCGTCAACGGGCAGCTCGTTCTGACAGTTGAGGCCTCAGTCGCCGAGCGACTTTCGGAAACGGCTGACACGGTCGTCAATCTTGCCAAAACTCCTGATGCGGCGGACCCGGAGTGCCCCTCTGAGCAATGCGTTGTTCTTCCGCTCCAGTTTCCCGGGCTGAGCCTGAAAAAGACGGGCGGATTCACCGATATCGATGGCGATGGTCTGGCTTCGCCCGGTGACGTTCTCCATTTCGAATACGAAGTCGTCAATACCGGCAAAATAGCGGTAACAGATATTCGGATCGAGGACGAAGGTCCGGAATTTAACGGGCATGCCGCGAATGGTCGATTGTCTGACATACGGCCGCAAACGCACTCTCTGGATGTTGGTGAAATAGGGCATTTCTCAGCCACATATCTTCTCACGCAGGCCGATATCGACAATGGTGCAGGACTTCTCGAGGCTGTCAGGAATTCAGCTGTCGCGCATGGCTCGGTTGTGGATGGCGGCGGAAAAGAATTTCCGCTCGCCTCAAACGAAAGCGTGTTCTCGTTTACCCTGCCTGCGGGGGGCAAAAACCTGACAATCAGCAAGATGGCCGAAAGACCGACGATCCGCCGGGGCGAACAGGCACCGTTTACGATCGTCGTTGCCAACAACAGCGATGTGCCCGTTCGCGGATTAAAAGTCGAGGATCAGCTTCCCAACGGATTCCGCTTCATTGAGGGCTCTGCGCTGATTGACGGAGCGCCGGCTGCCCCGGTCGTTAACGGCCGCTCGCTGCTGTTCGACGACATTTCCGTGGAGGCGCGAAGCTCCGTCGAAATTCGCCTGAGCATGAACGCGCCTGCCTCGATAGGTCCTGGCGTTTATGTCAATACGGCGGTTCTGACCGATCCTCTCGGACGACGGATATCCTCGGAAGCCAAAGCCAGTGTCCAGATCGAAGCGGAACCCGTCTTCGACTGCGGTGACGTGATCGGGAAGGTTTTCGACGACAGAAATCGCAACGGATATCCAGATGACGAGGAGCCTGGCCTGCCGGGCGTGCGGCTGGCCGTGGTGGAGGGGAAGCTGATAACAACCGATCCGGCCGGGCGCTTCCACATACCATGCGCTGCGCTGCCAGATCAGCGCCTGGGAACCAATTTTGTCATCAAGCTCGATGCCCGTACGCTGCCCTCCGGATACCGGCTCACGACGGAACATGTGCGTGTGGTGCGTCTGACGGCAGGAAAGATGACAAAGGTCAATTTCGGTGCATCGATCCAGCGCGTTGTGCGGCTGGATCTGCGGAGTGATGCTTTCGTTCGCGGGACAAACGCTCTCAGTCAGGGCTGGCTGTCCGGTATCGACCAGCTGATCCAGATTCTCGACAGGGAGCCCTCCGTCCTTCGGCTGAGCTATCTTGATAATGAAGGTAGCCGAACGCTTGCGAGAACGCGCCTTGCCTGGGTGGAAAAGCGTATCAGGAAACACTGGCGAAGGTGGGGAGGCCGGTATCGCCTCGAAATTGAAACGCGTGTGCTCACCGGGAACGTGCGCCCGCCGGGATATTCAGGCTTCGAACTGGACGAAGCCGCAGGGCGGTGATGTCTTCCCCGGGAGTGGGGCGAAAAGAAGATACGTGCCTCAAGAGCATTGTAGAAGCCCCGCCGGTAAAACCGGCGGGGCATTTTTCCAGAGGCGCTCCGGTTACTGGAGCTGATTGCCCTTGTCGCGCGGCCGCAGGAGTTGCGGATTGATGCGCAGGGGGCGATCAAGCTGCTGCCGGGGCACCCGGTTGACCGGCGGCGTCACGCGAATCTGCCGGCAATTCGGGTATTTGCCCGTGGTGCCGGGCGGGCAGCGGCGCTGCACGACCGGACGACAGTTCGGGAAGGTTCCCGTGGTGCCCTGCGGGCAGCGGCGCTGCACAACCGGGCGGCAGTTGGGGAACGTGCCAGTCGTCCCACGCGGGCAGCGGGGCTGCACGATGGGTGCGCAGTTGGGATAGCGCCCCGTGGTTCCCGGCGGGCACTGACGCTGCACCTCCGGCTTGCGGCAGGCACCGGCCACCAGACGTGTTCCGCGCGGACAGACGCAGCGTCCATCCTGGGTGCGGATCATGCCCGGAAGCAGGCGGCACTGTTGGCGGATCGGCCGGCAGTTGGGCGGCGTGCCCGTCGTGCCGCGCGGGCATTCGCGCTCGACCTGCGGCTTGACGCAGCGGCCGTTGGTCAGGCGTGTTCCGCGTGGGCAGACACAGCGACCGTCGCGCGTGCGGATCTGGCCGGGCAGGAGCCGGCATTGCGGCCGGGGATCTGCCTGCGGCTTCGGATCAGGCTCGCGCGGCGGTGTTGGCCGCGGCGTGGGCAGTGGGACCGGAGCGGTCTGCGTGCCGACGCACTGGCCGTTGCGGAAGGTGGTGCCTTCCGGACAGACACAGCGCCCGTCATTGTTGAGAACGAGACCCGGCGAACATTGCTGGTCCTCATCCTCATCCGCCAGAACCGTGAAGTCGTGGCAGTCATAGGCACGGCCATCTCCAGCACCATCCGGCGCACCTGAGAGGGACGGCGCGGTGCGCACATCCGCTCCACGGTCGATCACCGCAGCGCAGTTGCGTCCCGATGCACCATTGCCCACTGCGTTGGCGAGACCGCCATCTTCCGGCAGCTCGACAACGACCTCATGCGTGCGGCTTTCGCCACTGGCAAGAGTGAGGTCGGTTTCGCAGGCGAAGGGAAGCTCGGTCGGTTCGGGCGAACAGCCGAAGGGCGGGTTCACCGAAACAATCCGGGCCGGTACGCCGCCAAACCCTTCGACCCGAAGCGCATCGCCGATGCGAACCGGACCGGAGATCGATGACGGACCTTCGTTGCGGATGGTGATCTGGAACGTGCAGGGCTCGCCAAGCAGGCACTCTGCATCGCCGGTTTTCTCGACCGAGATCTGGGTGCCGCCTTCAGCACAGGCCTCGCCGATGGGATAGACGATGTCGTCTCCCGGAGCCGGGCCGAAGGAACCGCGTGCGCAGTTCTCGAACCGCTCATTGGGTGAGACATTGACCGTCACATCGAAGTGCCGCGCGGTTCCAGGTGTCATGACGGCGCCAGGAATCTCGCAGGTAAGATTGGCCGCAGGCACCGCGCCGCACGACCATTCCGGACCGTCAGGCGTGACCGTCTGGATGTCGACCGGTGCACCGCTGCCGATGATCTCGGCCGCGTCGTTGACGCGAACCGGGCCGACCGGTGCGGCGGTTCCGGCATTGCTGACAGTGATCCGGCAGGACACACCTTCGGCGAGCGACACGGTGGGCTCACAGGTCTTCTGGATGCGCATTTGCGGCTGGCCGCCCGGGATGCCCGGTATGGTCGCCGTTGCACAGGCCTCGTTGTTGGCGAGATCGGTTTCGCCTTCAAGCGCGGTCACCTCCACACAGTTCTCGACCTCGTTTGTCGGATAGTCGCCGACGATTGTGGTCACGAGAATGTCCGTCGATGCGCCCGGCACGAGGTTCAGGCCCGGGTGATCGCACTGGAACGTGTTGCCGGAGAGCGGCGCGCACGACCAGGGCGGTGACGGGCTGAACGATGCCGAGGCGACATCACCCGCCGGGAACGTGTCCACGAAGCTGACGGGACCGTTGATCGGTGTGGCGCCTGCATTGAGGATGGTCACGACGTAGGTGCAGAGACCATCTGGCGTACAGACCGAAGGATCGGCCCGCTTGCGAACGGCGATATCCGGAATGTCGTTCTCCGGCGGCGTGCACGCCGGATCGCCCGGCAGGCAGATCGCGATTGTGGCGCAGGCCTTGTCGTTGGTCGGATCGCCGAACGGATCCTTGCCGCTGGCCGTGTAGTCATATTCGGCGCAGTTGCGGATCGCGCTCCAGCTCCATGCCGGTCCGGGCTGGAAGCCGAGTTTCAGCTCCACGAATTCGCCGGGATTGAGCGTCGTTTCGGGGTGTTCGCACGACATGGGGCTTGCCATCGGAACGCAGGTCCAAGGGGCGTTGGGTCCCGAGACCACCGCCGCGCTGCCGGGTGTCGTCACCTCATCCAGCACGATCTTGCCGGTGTAAGGTGCGTCACCCGCATTGGAGACGCGAATGGTGAAATCGCACGAACCGTCGATCTCGCACTCGGCCTCATCGGCCCGCTTCTCGACCTTGATGTCGGGCTCGCCTTCATCGTCGGGCGGGCATTCAAGGTCTTCGGGGATTTCAATGTCGACCACCTGCGAGCAGCACAGGCCGACACCTTCAGCGGGCCCTGCATAGGTCTCGATGCCGGTGACGATCAGATGAACCGTATCGCCAGGCAGCGCGCCGGTGATTTCCCATTCCAGCGTCCCCCCGCCGGCCGGAACGGGCTGGCTCGGCGGATCGATGGTGATGCCGGGCGTGGTGGAGGTCACCGTGACGACATTGCCTGCCATCTCCGGCCCGACATCCATGCGGTAGATATAGGCACCGCCACCGGGAAGGCAGTCCACCTCACCGGTCTCGACCGAGAAACACGCCTCTTCCGGCCCGTCGCCGGGCGGCGGGGGAGGTGGCGGCGGATCGCAGTCCGTCACGTCGATGGCGATGGTTGTCGGATCGCCGGTCTTCCAGTCGCCATCGTCCGGCAGGGCCGGGTCGTGCGACGGAATGGTGGCGACAAGCCCGCCGGTTGCCGTGCGGATCACGGCCACATTGGCCTGATTGTCGACATTGGCGAGGGCGGGGAACGCCGTCTGGTCGATCTTTGCCTTGATGGTGATGTCGATGGCGCGCTCGGTCAGACTGCCGTCGCCGTCGAGATCGGCGGCCGACAGGTGGAAGTCCGACTGGGTGAGCGTGTCGTCCAGGGTTGCGGTCGTGCTGACCACATGGGGTGGAACGGCTCCACCGCCGACACCGATGACGTCGCCGCTGAAAGTGGCGTCGACAATCGACAGATTGGCGGGAAGCTGATCGGTAAACTCGAAGGTTACATTGGTGAGAAACGCGTCGAGGCCCGGATGGGCGATCATGTCGGGTGTGCCGCGCACGCCGAGGCGCAGGCGGTATTCCACATAATCGCAATTGAGCTGTCTTCCGCGCTTTTCAAGGAAAGGCGTCAGATCAGGCTCGACCTCGGGCACTTCCGGTTCAAGTTCAATGCGTGGGCCTTCGGCGTCGCCCGGCGTTTCGAGAACCTCAAGCTCCTCGATCGTCCGGTCCTGTGCTCTGGCCGGATTGATGCCGGAAAGCGGTATGAGCGCGGTGGAGAGCGCCATGCCCGCCACCAGCAGCCAGCGCGTCGTGCGCGCTTTTTCTGCAAGGGGTTTCATGATCGTCTCCATGACGTTGTCGACCGTGGTCCGGTCGGTGGGAAAAGTGAACATGATCATCTCTCCCTCCTCACGGCGCACAGGATTCAAGCGGCGTTTCAAGCGGCAACGTCACCTTGCAACAGGGGAAGTAGCCACCCGCCTCGGCATCGGACTGCTTATAGAAGCACAGGCCGAGATCGACGGTTTCACCAGGGATGTGGCCACTGATGCCGAGAGTGAACGGCGTGGCCAGGCTGGGGACCGTCTGCTTGGACGGGGAAACGCCGACGCCGGGCGTCAGCGATTTCGCGGACAGCGAATCGCCACCAATGCCGGCGCGGTCATGGATGTAGAGATCGGCTTCAAGCCCTGCGGGCGTACAGAAATACGCTGCTGTCTCCAGCTCGATACAGGGCGGGAGATCGTTGGGCGGCGGGAAGCCGGGCGGCCAGCCGGGGACGGGAATGTCGCCCGGATAGGGGATAGGCTCGTAGTAGCCGGCGCGGCCCTCACAGGGACGCCAGACCTCCACATCGCCGACGTGTCCTTTGACCTCGGGGTCTTCAAAGAACCCGTCATAATCGGCAAACCACGAGCCGAAGGGTGGCTCGTTCTTTGGCCGCACGAGAGTGCTTCTCGTAAGCTGCACGCCATGAACGGCAAGTGGCCCGCCCTCGATGAGCCGGTCTTCAAGGGCAGGGTTGTCGCGCAGCCTGTCGCCGGTTTTCACCAGCGTGGCGGCGCAGGCATTGCGATTGAAGAAGCCTTCGGCGTCATAGCCATATTGCAGATCGATGCCGCCGGCTCCCTGTCGGTATGGTTCGGGAAAGCCGACTGCATATTCCTGAGGTGCCGGCACCCAGATGCTTTCGGTTTCGGGATCGTCAGGGCTTTCGCGCCAGTAGCGCAGCACCGATGCTTCACCGCTGTCGGCGAAGCTTGAGTAGTCATAGCGGTTTTCGACCTCGCCCCGCTGGGCAAGGTACATGAAGCCGCGCGTGTCGAAGGCGATGTCGGTGACCGGAAGGTCTTCCTCTGCCTCCACCGTCAGCTCCCAGCGCGGGTCGCCGGCGAATGTGCCGTCGCGGGCCATGCCCACGGACCAGATTTCCGCCTCTTCGCCCACGGCGTAGTAGAGGCGTCCACCGTGCATGGCGAGGCCATGGACGCGGCGCTCTTCCTGCGTGTAGCCCCAGCTTTTCGGCTCTTCCGCGTCGAAAGCAGCACCCTGTATGTCCATCACGGCGCCATCGTCAGCCACGGGATCGAGCCCGCGTGCTGGCCTGCCGTCGACGCCATGATCGAACGTGTCGATGAGATTGCCGTCGATGTCGATGCGGTGAATGAGACCGCTGTCGAGATCGGAAGCGAAGAACTGGCGGTGTGACCGGTCAAAGGCGATGTTGCCGATGCCGGGTCCGCTGTTCGTGTCGATATTGGCAAACAGGGTCACGGCGCCCGTGATGCCGTCGATCTTCCAGATCGAACCGGGCCCACCGCCATTCTTCTCGCCAAACTGCCCGTCCATGAAGCGCGCGCCGGCTTCGCCACGGCGCTGCCGTTCGGGCCGCCCGTCCTCGTCCTCGTCTTCCGTGACGATCTGGAGGCCGTGCATGGAGGTGGCCGCGGCATAGAGGTTCGGCACGATGGCCGTGGTCTCTTCCCGTCTGCCGTCATCATAGGCAAGTCCGAACACCTGGCCGATTTCGGAGGCCGGCACTTCGAAGGGCGGCGGCGTAAAGACCACCTGCCCGCTGGGTGGGGCGCCGAGCCAGGTCATGTCGAAGATGCGCAGCGAGGCGCGCTCGGTGTCGATGAAGGTTTCGTCGACCGGGTCGACGCCGGGCAGGAGACCTTCCTCGAAACCGGGAATGAGCGTGCCGGGAAAACCGGTCACGGCCATGAAACCTGGCTGGATGATCGCATTTTGCTGCGCGCTCGCGGGTGTATGTGCTGAAAAGCCCGCCATGACGGCGAGCGCAATGACGGCGGTGCTTGTGAGAAAGCGCCTGGCGCGTGAGCCGGGATGGAGGTCTCCGCTCCCGTCACGCCGTGCCGGGAACCCGTGGTTCTGCCCCATAACTTGCCTCCCGAAACCGTTTCGGAAGGCTACCGGATGGGCGTCTTTTGCGCGCCCGGTCCCCATTGTTCCGGTGTATCCCCCCGAAGCGAGGTTCATTTCAACCCCGTCATCGAAGAGCCTACGCCTCGGCTTACCCAAGGTCAACAAAGCCGCCCCGGTTATGCGCCGCGGCGGCTTCAACGACCGTTTGCAGTCGATATGCCGTGTCATCAGAACACTCCTTTCCGGGTGCGCACCATGCGTACCCTGCAGGGTTTGTCTGACGAGGCTGTGAAAAGGTTCACACTGATGAGCGCCGCAAAGCCGGTAGGTGAAGGCAATTCTGTTTCCACCGAACCGCAAATGGACTAGCTTTTCAGAAACTGGGGGAAGCGATGAACCGAAACGTCCCGTCGCGCGACACACTCTCGAAGGGTCGGCCATGAGCGGTGCGGCGGAGCAAACATCCGATGCCGTGCTCGTGGCCAGAACGGCGCGCGGCGACAGGGCGGCGCTCCGGCTCTTGTTCATGCGGCATCACACGCGGGTGTTCCGTTTCGTGATGCGCCAGACGGGATCGGAAACCATGGCAGACGAGATTGCGAATGAAGTGTTTCTGGAGGTGTGGCGCCAGGCGCCGCGCTTCGAGGCGCGCTCTCAGGTCTCCACCTGGCTGCTTGGCATCGCGCGGTTCAAGGCGCTTTCGGCCCTTCGCAAGCGACGGGAAAGCGCACTGGATGAAGGGCAGGCGGAGGCGATTGCCGACAGCGCCGACACACCCGAGGTGGCAACGATGAAGGATGACAAGGCGGCGGCGCTGCGCTCATTCGTCAACGCGCTGTCCGAGGAGCATCGCACCGTGGTGGATCTCGCCTATTATCACGGCAAGTCGGTGACCGAGATCGGCGAAATCCTTTCCGTCCCCGTCGCCACCGTCAAAACCAGAATGTTTTACGCCCGCAAGAAGCTTGGAGAAGCCTTGCAGGCGGCAGGATATGATCGAGGCTGGCCATGAGCGAGAACGCACAATCGAACCGCCGCGACCGGCTTGAGGCGCTGCTTCCAT
Organism: Nitratireductor lacus; assembly: GCF_056431025.1. Lineage (NCBI taxonomy): Bacteria > Pseudomonadati > Pseudomonadota > Alphaproteobacteria > Hyphomicrobiales > Phyllobacteriaceae > Nitratireductor > Nitratireductor lacus. Next base: position 26,841 of record NZ_JBWKMB010000021.1, read on the forward strand.
TCTTCCTGAACGGGACGCTTTCGGGCGCTGAACTGCGGGAGGTCGAGGAATGGCTTGCGTCCGACCCGCAGGCCATGGCCTCGCTTGCCGAAGCAGAGAGCGAGTATTCGGCGACCGTTGCCGACAATGAGGCGGTCCACCCGCCGGCCGATGCGCTGGCGCGTTTTTCAGAGGCGCTGGCCGAAGAGGCGGGGCCGGAAAGGGCTGCCAGACCCTCGCTGCGTGAGAGGCTGGCCGGCTTTCTGCCTTCATTGCCGGTGCAGGCTGCCTGGGTGGCCGCCGGGCTCGCCTTGGCGATACTTGTTGGGCAGACATTCTGGCTGAGCTTATCGCAGACGGAGCAATATTCCGTCGCCGGCGCGGAACGCGAAAACGCACCCTTCGCCTTCGTGACGTTTGCGGCGGATGCCCCCATGGCCGATGTCTCGGCACTATTGGAGGCAAGCGGTGCCGAGATCGCCGCCGGACCGCTGCCGGGTGGGCTCTACCGTGTTCTTGTGCCCGCCGAAACGGCGGAGCAATATGAGGCAATTGTTGCCGGGCTCGAAAAGGCTGAATTCGTGGAAACCGTCGTCATCGGACGCAGACCGGGCGATGACTAGGTTCGTTTCGCGCATCCTGGCGGGTATCGCCATCACAGTCCAACTGGCAATGGCAGCGCATGCCCAGACCACCGCACCAGCCGAGGCTGCGGACGCTGAAACGCAGGCGCGCGCAGCCTCCGACGAACGGCACGTGGTTTATCTGCCGCAGATGCTGGCGGAACTTTTTGGCCCGGGGACGGGCGGGGCTGCACCGGCGCAGCCTGCGGCATCCGGTGACGCGCCTTCAACAAATGGCAATGTTTCAGGCGGCGGGGCTGGCCCGGCCGCGCCTCCTCCCACGACGGCGGGAGCGGGCGCGCTTGCCCGGCCTGTCGCGCCGCAACGCGCCATCTCCGGGGCTTTTGTGCCGGACGAGGTGCTTGTCACTCTTGACGGCGATGCGGATGTGGCTGCCGCCGTGGCCGCGCGGTTCGGTCTGGAGCTGCGCTCGGCCCGTGCCTCCGGGTTGCTCGGGCGCACCATAGCCCGCTTTGGCATTTCTGATGGTCGTCCGGTGGCCTTTGTGCTTGCGCAGCTCGAGGGTGACGGCCGTCTGGCAGATCGTGTGCCGAACCATGTCTTCTCGCTTCAGCAGGCCGCGGCTGTGGTGAACTACGCTTTCGAGCGGATTGCGCTCGATGCGGGATCGGTGAGCGGCGAGAATGTGAGCGTGGCCGTGATCGACACGGCGCTGGACGAGGCGCATCCTGCCCTTGCCGGTCGCATAGAGCGCACGTTTGACGCGCTTCCCGACATGGCGGTGAAAGACCGGGAGCATGGCACGTCCATCTCTGGCCTGATTGCCGGCGACGGACCGTTTCGCGGCATGGCGCCCGGCGTGCGGCTTCTCCATGCACGGGCTTTCGAGGGCGGTATCTCCAGCACGAATGTGCTTCTGGCCGCGCTCGACTGGGCGGTGGAAGAGGGGGCGCAGATCGTGAATATGAGCTTTGTCGGGCCGGAGAACCCGCTTTTCTCGTCCGCCTGCCGCAATGCGATGGCGCGGGGTGTCGTGCTTGTTGCCGCTGCCGGCAACAACGGACCCGGCGCGCCTTTCGGCTATCCTGCGGCCTATGATGGTGTGATCGCCGTGACGGCAACGGATGTGCATGACCGGGTGATGGGAAAGGCCAATCGCGGCCGCTATATCGATCTTTCGGCGCCGGGCGTGAATGTGGTGGCCCCCATTCCCGGCGGCATGGATGTGGTGACGGGCACGTCGTTTGCAGCGGCGGTTGTCTCTGGAGCGATTGCCAACCTTATCCACGCTGGTGGAGACGCTGCCCCGGAGGCGCTTTCGGAACTGTTGCGAACCACTGCGGTGGACCTCGGCGATCCGGGCCGTGACGAGGATTTTGGCGACGGGCTCCTCAATGCCAGGGCAGCGATGGAGAAACGGGTCGCCGATTAGCTGGACGATGATGTGTCCGTAAGCCCGACCGGTGCGATGATCAGGCCGCTTTCGTCATGGGCGCGGTGGGCGGTCACACCGTAGATCCTTGCCAGATTCTCCGGCGACAGCACGGCTTCGGGTTTACCGAGCGCTGCACGCTGCCCTTGGTTCAGAAGTATGACCTCATCGCACCAGCGGGCAGCGAGCGTCAGATCGTGGAGCGAGACCAGAACGGTCCTTCCTTCGGCAGCGAGCCGTTTCAACGACTGCATCAGCATGATCTGATGCGCGGCATCCAGGCCGGAGGCCGGTTCATCGGCGATGAGGAGCGGTGTTTCCTGCGCGATTGCACGCGCCATCAGGACGCGGGCCTGCTCGCCGCCCGACAGCTCGGTGGCGACCCGGCGGGCGAGTGGTGCAATGTCGGCCATTGCCATGGCGCGGGCGATCGCGGCTTCGTCCCGGACATTCGGGCGCTGGCCGAAGGCACGCCATGGCAGGCGGCCGAGTGCCACGAGATCGCGCACGGAGAGACGCCAGCCTATGGTTCTCTGCTGCGGCAGATAGGCGATGAGGCGGGCGCGTTGGGCTGGGCCGATCAACGCGAGATCGTGTTCGCCGAGCTGCATGGCGCCCTCGGCGGCAATGTGCCCGTTCAGCGCGCGCATGAGCGTGGATTTGCCGGCTCCATTCGGCCCCAGTAGACCGATCACCTGGCCGGGTTCAATGTCGAAGCTGATGGCATCGAGAACCTGTCTCTTTCCGAGCTTCACGCTCAAATTGTCGACGTGAAGGTTCATCAAAGCATCTCCCGGCGGGCGCGGACAACGAGCCACAGGAAGAAGGGCGCGCCGATCAGTGCTGTCAGAACGCCGACATTGAGCTCGCCGGCCGGCAGGACGATCCGCGCGGCGATGTCTGCGGCGAGGAGAAGTGCGGCGCCGCCGAGGCCGGCAGGCAGAAGGAGGCTGCTTGGCATTCGGCTGGTCAGCGGGCGGATGAGATGCGGAACCACGAGGCCGATAAAACCGATCGTGCCGGCCACCGCCGTTGCCGCGCCAACGGAGAGTGCCACACCAGCGACGATCAGGAAGCGTGCGCGGCCCATGTGAATGCCGAGGCTGGAGGCCGCTTCCTCGCCCAGCGAGAGCGCATCGATGGCGCGGGCCGACAGCGCGATCAGGAGCCAGCCACAGGCCATGAGAGGCAGGGCGAGTGCCACATGCTCCATGGATCGGTCCTTCAGAGACCCCAGCAGCCAGAAGATGATCTCATAGGCGGCGAAGGGGTTGGGCGACAGGTTGAGAACCAGCGAGGTGAGCGCTGCCGCGAGACTGGAGAGCGCCACACCTGCGAGAATGAGCGTGAGCGTCGAGCCCTGGCGCGCGGCGATGGCGAGCAGGATCAGAACGGCGAGAAGCGCCCCGATGAGCGCGCCGGCAGGAAGGGCATAGAGCGAACTTCCGGCAAGGCCTGAGTAAAACACCACCACCGCGCCGAGCGCTGCCATGGAGGAGACGCCGATCACGCCGGGCTCAGCCAGCGGATTGCGCAGAAACCCCTGAAGCACCGCGCCGGAAAGCCCGAGAGAAATACCGATGGCAAGGCCGAGCAGGGCGCGTGGCAGGCGGATTTCGCGCATGATGATGGCCGCCGCCTCGCCGCCGCCGGCGAAAAGGCCGGATATGCTGTTCCCGAGGCCCAGTTCGGCGGGACCGACCAGCAGCGACACAACGAACAGCGCGAGTGCGAGGAGTGCAAGCGAGGTGGAGAGCTTCATTGCGTCGCGTCCTGCGGGCAGGGGGCGATCTCGGCGCGGAGTGCGGCCAGCGCGCGCACGGCTTCCATCACTCCCGGGGCGCCGCACGACAGGGAGCCTTCGGGCACGAATGCACCGATGCGGGTTTCGGGAAGGGCCGCAATCGCCGGATGACGCGGCACGTGTTCGCCGAGTGTCGGCGCGTCCTGTTTTCTGCTGATGCTGATGACGTCCGGCCGGGCGGCGATCACCTGTTCCAGGGGAAAGGGCGCCATACCGACGACACCGAGATCGGCGGCCAGATTGGCGAAGCCTGCGGCGCGCATCACGGAATCGGCCAGCGTGCCGCCGCCGGGCGCGATGCCGTTCTGGTCATAGGCGATCATGGTGGGGCGCCTATCGCATTGGCGTGCGGCAATTGCTTCGAGTTCGCCTGTGAAATCGTCTGCTATTCTTTCCGCTCTCTCTTCCTGACCGAGGAGCGCGCCCATACGGCGGATTTCGCCCGGAATGGTCTCGAGGGTCTGTGCGAACGAAAACTCCTCGACATGAAAACCCAGCCTTTTCAAGAGGGCGGTCGTGTTGTGGAGCGAATAGGTGCCGGTGACCACGAGGTCTGGTTTTTCGAGGAACACTTCTTCGGCAAGCCCGCGATTGACCGGGTAGGCCTGCGCTTCTTCATGCAGCATTGAGAGGCTCGGCTCGCGCGAAAGGAAGGAGACGGAGAAGAGCTGATCCGGCCCGGCCAGCGTCATGGCAAGCTGGTCAGTGCACAGATTGAGCGACATGACGCGTTTTGGCGCGGCCGAAACCGGCGCGACAAGAAGCGCGCCGGCCAGAAGAGCAAGGCCGGAAAGGCGAGGGAGGCATCTCCGGCGCCCCAGCATCAGGGAGCGAACTTTGCGCGGAAGCCGGCGAAGACGCCGAAGCCGGGTGTGTTGTAGCCGCGTACCGTCTGATAATCCTGATCAAGCAGGTTTTCCGCCCGCACATAGAGTTCAGTGTCCTCGGTCGGCTTGTAGGCGATTTTGGCGTTGACAAGCAGATAATCGTCAAGCTTGAAACCGCCGGTATCGACCGTATCCATGGCCGCCCTGGCAGAGGCCGATATTGTCCACTTCTCTGCGGGTTTCACGCTGGCGGTCAGGCCGATTTCGTGGCGTGGCACGCGCGTCAGGCGAACGTCGTTCTGGTCTACCGAGTGTGTATAGGTGTAGGCGCCGGTGAGGACCAGCCAGTCGGTCGCGGCATAGCGGAGCGAGGCCTCGACGCCGCGCTGGCGCGACGTGCCCGCGATATGCTCATAGTGCGTCGTGTAGCCGATCAGATCGTCTATCTCGAGCTGGAAGTAGGTGAGATCGGCGACCACCGCTCCATTCCAGAAACGCTGCTCAACGCCGATGTCGAAGCCGAAGCTGGTTTCGGGCCGAAGGTTGGGGTTTGCGCCGAAGGGACCGAAGAGTTCGTTGAGGCTCGGCGCGCGGAAGCCGGTTCCCATGGAGCCGTGCAGGCGCGTCCCGGTCTGATCGAAAAGATAGGACGCAGTCGCGCGATATGTGGTGTGCCCCCCAAATTCGCTGTGTTCGTCCTGTCTGATACCGGCGGTCAGCGTCAGGTTTTCCAACGGTGTGGCGATGGCTTCACCCCAGACCCCGGCAATCCAGAAACTGGAATCAATCTCCGGGTTGAACAGGCCGGCAGGAAAGACCGCGTTCTGGCGCTCGTAATCTGCGCCGCCCTGAACGACCAACCAGTCATTGACGTCAAAAGCGCCCTGATAGTCGGCCTTGTAGCGGCGACCGTTATAGCTTCCATCGAAGCCCGTGCCGGTAATCGACCGTTCGAGATCAAAGGCCTGAACGGAGACCGTGTTGCGGAAGCGGCCGTCCATGAGGTTGAGATTGAAACCGGCGCGGCCTGCGCGTTGTCTGCTGTGGTTGGTGGCCGTTGGATTGTCACTCGGCAGACTGGTGCCGAAGCCCTGATCGTCGAATTCGGCCTCTGCGTCGATATAAAGCGCCGACCCGAAGACGGAGAAGACCTCGGAGAACGTATGTTCGGCGTTCGCATCGAACGTGATGTTCTCGTAGCCGTCGCGCTCGGTGCCGGAGGCTGCGGCCGAGATGCCGTCGGTGCGGAACCCCGTGGCGTTGATGGAGAGTTTCGACTGCTCGCTGCCAGCTCTGAAACCGTAGGAACCCCCAAACGAGCCATGCGAACCACCCTCACCGTGAAGGATGTGGGTGATGCCGGGCTCGACGTCATCCAGTGTCGACAGGCTGATCACTCCCGCAATGGCGTCGGAGCCGTAGAGTGTGCTCTGCGAGCCCTTCAGGACTTCGATGCTCTGTAGCCCACCGGACAGGAGATATTGGTAGGATGTCTGCACCTGGGTGCTGGTCGGGTCGGAAATGTCGATGCCGTTGTAGAGGGTTTTCACGTAGCGGCGGGGTGCGCCGCGGATCGACAGACTGCCCTCCGCGCCCACGCCCCCTGGCGATGACAGGCTTACACCCGGCAGAAGGTCAAGATATTCCACCGCAAGCGGCAGAGACTGTTCTTCGATCTCTTCGCGCCCAATCAATTCCACCGTGGAGCCCACTTTGGAGGCCTCCGTTGGGGTGCGGCTGGGGGTGATGACCAGTGTGTCGAGCTCGAAGTCTTCAGCCTGCGTGGTGAGCGTGGAGAAGCCCAATATCAGCGCTGATGCACTGAACAGGAAAGAGGTTCGGTGTCGGTTTGAAAGCATGCATTTTCTCCAGCGAGCAACATTTTCGGATTTGCTGGAGAGCGACAGACGCCTGACTTCAATCCCCCCGCCAGCGATGACAATCGCCACCACTGCGAGAAACACAGCCCCGGAAGCGTCCCGCATCCGGTCGGTGACGGCTTGAGGCAGGTTTCCTGGCTCGCGCTTCGTCGGCTGCCTCGCCTTCCCGGGCCTTGCACCCAGTGGCATTGGAGGAGCCTCAGCGCTCACAGTTGCGGGAGCAGCCACGGCTGCGGTCCATTGAAGAATGACCGTTCCGTGTTCCCTTTTCCTCCGGCGGGCGGACACCTGCCGGAGCACCTCAAGCGAACCGAAATCGCTTAGCAACTGGCTCCGGCATCGTCAATCGACCGTTGCGCGCCGTTACCGTCCGGTTCGCTGTTCCGGGTCAGTGTCTGTCAGTTGGGTGAAATACTTCATTGTTGCGGAATCGGCTCTTCATGTAGTTTTTGCGGCAATACTGTCGCAAACCCGTCATTGGAATTGTCGAAAAAGTTGCAGAATTCGATTTCCGAACCCCGGGGAATTTTGACATCGGGGGCGGGATGGGAAATGCTAATCGCGAACCGAAAACGGTAGATAATGGGAGTGCGTCGATGACGTTTTTCAAGAGCAATGGCGAGAAGGTGCCGGCCCGCGTTGCCGAAATGGCGGATGAGGCACGAGCCGGCCGAATGGACCGGCGTGAGTTTCTTGCGCTCGCAAGCGCGCTCGGCGCGTCGACGGCGGCAGCCTATGGAATGCTGGGCCTCGCCGCCCCGGAGCGGGCCATGGCGCAGGAGCCGAAAATGGGCGGGACGCTGCGTGTCGCAATGTTCATCAAGGATCCGAAAGACCCGCGCACGGCCGACTGGTCGGAGATCGCAAACGCCATGCGCCAGACACTTGAGCCGCTGGTGAAGTATACGCGCGATTTCACCTTCGAGGGCAAGCTTATCGAAAGCTGGGAAGTCAACGAGGATGCGACCGAGTACATCCTTCACGTGCGGCCGGGCGTGACCTGGAACAATGGCGATGCCTTCACGGCAGATGACGTGATCTACAATTTCAACCGCTGGTGCGACCAGACCGTGGAAGGCAATTCCATGCCGGCCCGCATGGCCTCGCTCGTCGATCCGGAGACCAAGAAGGCGCGCGAGGGCGCGATCGAGAAGGTCGACGACATGACGGTGAAGCTCAACCTGTCGGCGCCCGATATTTCGATCATCCCCGGCATGTCGGACTATCCGGCCCTCATCGTTCATCCGAGCTTTGACGAGACGGGCCGCGATTTTGTCGCCAATCCCATTGGCACCGGCCCCTTCGAGCTGGTGTCCTACGAAGTGGGCAACCGGGTGGAACTGAAGAAGCGGGCCGACGGCAAATGGTGGGGTGGCGAAGCCTATCTCGATGGCATCGAGTTCATCGACTACGGCACGGATCCGTCCGCGACCGTCAGCGCGTTTGAGTCCGGAGAAATCCACACGAACTACGAGACCACCGCCGATTTCGTGGACATTCTCGATTCACTCGGCCTGGTGAAATCAGAGGTCACCACCGCCACAACGATCGTGGCGCGCACCAATGTCAACAACAAGCCTTATGATGACGAGAAGGTGCGCCGCGCGCTGCAGCGCGCGGTCGACAACACGACCGTTCTGGCGCTTGGCTACAACAATGCCGGCGAGGTGGCCGAGAACCACCATGTCTGCCCGATCCATCCTGAATATGCGGAGCTGCCGAAGCTTGAGCGCAATCTGGACGAGGCCAAGGCGCTCATGGAAGAGGCCGGCCAGATGGACCATGAGCACGAGCTCATCACCGTGGACGAGGACTGGCACAAGAACACGGGCGACGCCATCGCCGCCCAGTTGCGCGAGGCCGGCTTCAAGGTGAAACGCACGGTGCTGCCCGGCTCCACCTTCTGGAACGACTGGACGAAGTATCCCTTCTCCATGACCAACTGGAACATGCGTCCGCTGGGCATCCAGGTGGTGGCGCTCGCTTACCGCACGGGCGAGGCGTGGAACGAATCCGCCTATTCCAATCCGGAGCTCGACAAGCTGATCGAGGAGGCGCTGGCCATTCCCGATCCGGACAATCGCCGCGAGGTGATGAAGAAGATCGAGGAGATCATCCAGGGCTCGGGCATCATTCTCCAGCCCTACTGGCGCAAGCTCTATAACCACTCGGTGGAGGCCGTGAAGAACCACGGGATGCACCAGACCTTTGAGATCGATCTGGAAAAGGTCTGGCTCGACGAGGGCTGAGACCGGACATCAGGGGGCCGAAAGGCCCCCTTTTGCGCAGGCAATCAATAACAACCTCCGTCAACGGGGGAAGGGGAAACCGTGCTTGGGTTTATTCTGAGACGTCTGGGCGTCATGGCATTGACGATGCTGTGTCTGACCCTTGTCGTTTTCTTTCTGGTCAATCTGGAACCGAATCTGAAGAAGCTCGCCATCAGTCAGCTCGACATGCGCTCCTCGGCTGAGCAGCTCGAAAGCTGGCTGCAGAAAAACGGTTATCGCCAGAATTTCTTCGTACGGTACGGCCAGTGGCTCGGCGTTGTGCAGAAACAGCCAAATATCGACCCGGAAACCGGGGTGGCTTCACCGCGGTTTTCCTATTGCGATGAACCGGCGGAACCCTATTACGGCGGCATCCTGCAGGGCGACTTTGGCTGTTCAACCAAGTTCAAGGTGCCTGTTGCCGAAAAGCTCTTTCCGGCCCTTGGCGCTACCGGCATCCTGATGTTCTGGGTCATGGTGGTGATGGTTCCCGTCGCACTTCTGATCGGCGTTCTTGCCGGGATGCGGGAGGGCACACGAACGGACCGAACACTGTCCGTCGCATCGATCGCGACCACGGCAACGCCTGAATATGTGTCCGGCGTGATCTTCGCCGTGATCTTCGCTTCATGGCTCGGATGGTTGAACGGATCAGCCGCGACCGCGACAAGGCAGGGTATCTCCTTCTACAATTTCACCCTGCCGGTGATGACGATGGCGATTTACGGCATCGGCTATATCGCGCGCATGACGCGGGCCTCCATGGTGGAGGTCATGACGCAGCAATATATCCGTACCGCCCGCCTCAAGGGGCTGGGCTTCCGCGCCGTGGTGATCAAGCACGCGCTGCGCAATGCGCTGATCGCACCCTTCACGGTCATCATGCTGCAGTTTCCCTGGCTTCTGACCGGTGTCGTCATCGTGGAAGTGATGTTCCGCTATCAGGGGTTTGGCTTCACGCTGGTGGAGGCGGCAAGCAACAACGACATCGATCTGCTTTTAGGCTGTTCTCTGGTGTCGGTCTTCGTCGTCCTGTCCACCCAGCTCATTTCGGATGTGGGCTATGCCTATCTCAACCCGCGCATTCGCGTGCAGTAGGGAGGACACGCGATGCAGATAGAATACCTTGGAACCTTCGGCATCATCTTTGGCGTGCTGGCGCGCTTCTGGCCGGTGTGGATCGCGCTGGCGGTCATTCTGCTGTTCAGCACGAGCTTCCGTGAACGGCTCGGCCTCTACGGCCAGTTGTTTGAGACGGGTGTCGGCGTTGCTGGCGTTATGATCTGCTTTTTCTGGCTGTTCACGGCGATCTTCGCCGGTACGGTCGCGCCTTTCGACCCGCTGGCGCAGTTTCCGATCATGAAGAATGTTCTGCCGGGCGCCATCGAACCGGAAAGCGGGCAGGCCTTTCTGTTCGGCGGGGACAGGCTGGCGCGCGACGTGTTCTCGCGCATGGTCTATGGCAGCCAGATCGTTCTGATCATCGCGCCTGCGGCGACGCTCTTCGCCCTCATGGTGGGCACCACGCTCGGCCTGCCGGCCGGCTATTATGGCGGGCGGATCGACAGTTTTCTGTCGTTCCTGGCCAATCTGGTCCTCGCCTTTCCCGTTATCCTGCTCTTCTACCTTCTGGTGACGCCGGGCATCCGCGAAACACCCATTCCACAATGGATGGCGGGTGTTTTCTTCATCTTCCCGATCGTGTTCTTCGTGACCCTGTTCTGGACGCGTTTTCGCAGCCGTCCGCAGCTTCTGGCCATCCAGCTTGCGCTTACGCTCCTGATCGGCGGCTGGGCCTATGTGGGGCTCGTGTTCGATGCCGATCCGCTCGGCATCATCTCGATCAGCTCCAACCAGCTCAACATCTTCGTGGCCGTGGTGTTTGCTTCTTCCCCGGGCGTTTTCCGCATCGTTCGCGGGCTGGTGATGGACATCAAGACACGGGACTATGTAGCGGCTGCCCAGACGCGTGGTGAAACGCCCTGGTACATCATGCTGTGGGAAGTGCTGCCCAATGCGCGCGGGCCGCTCATCGTCGATGTGTGCCTGCGTATCGGTTACACGACCATCCTTCTTGGAACGCTCGGCTATTTCGGCCTTGGCCTTGCGCCTGAAAGCCCGGACTGGGGTACTGGCATCAAGGAATCGAGCCGTCTGCTCAGGGCCTATGTGCACCCCGCGCTGCCGCCCGTTTTTGCCCTCATGTCCTTCGTGCTCGGGCTGAACCTGCTTGCCGACGCGCTGCGTGAACAATCGCTGAAGGATTGAGGATGAACACTGAGAGCGACGCCATGAACGAAGCCATCAGCATCACACGCGGCCAGAAGAGCGGTAAGCCGATCCTCGAAATCGAAAACCTCTCCATCTCCTTCTTCACGCGTGCCGGCGAAATCCCGGCGGTGATGGATTTTTCCTGCGAGGTCATGCCCGGCGAGGCGATGGGCATCGTTGGTGAATCCGGCTGCGGCAAGTCAACCGTTTCACTCGGCATCATGCGCGACCTGTCCAATGTCGGGCAGATCGTCGGTGGCCGCATCAGGTTCAAGGGCCGCGACATGGCCGAGATGAGCGAGGAGGAACTGCGCCAGATTCGCGGCAATGAGATCGCCATGATCTATCAGGAGCCGATGGCGAGCCTCAACCCGGCCATGAAGATCGGCCAGCAGCTCATGGAAGTGCCGCTCATTCACGACAATGTCTCGAAGGAGGAGGCGCGGCGCCGGGCGCTGGAAATGGTTGAGGCGGTGCGTCTGCCGGACCCCGAACGCATGATGCGGTCCTATCCGCACCAGCTCTCCGGCGGCCAGCAGCAGCGTATCGTCATCGCCATGGCGCTCCTTTCCAAGCCGGCACTGCTTCTGCTCGACGAGCCGACGACTGCACTCGACGTTACGGTTGAAGCCGGCATCGTCGAACTGGTGAAGGGGCTCGGGAAGAAATACGGCACGTCGATGATCTTCGTGTCGCACAATCTCGGCCTTATCCTGGAGACCTGCGACCGCGTTACGGTGATGTATTCGGGCGAGGCGGTGGAGACGGGCCGCGTCGAAGACGTGTTCGACCGGATGCGCCATCCCTATACGCAAGGGCTCTTCCGCTCCATTCCGCTGCCGGGTGCCGACAAGAACGAGAGGCCGCTGATTGCCATTCCCGGCCAGTTGCCGCTGCCGCACGAGCGCCCAAAGGGCTGCAATTTCGGCCCACGCTGCCAGCATTTCAAGGAAGGCCTGTGCGATGCGGGCGAAGTGCCGATGCTGCCGGTTGAAGGGCATGAGCGGCACCATTCGCGCTGCCTGCGCTTTGATGAGATCGACTGGAGCGCGCTGCCGGAAGGCGCGCTTGTAGACAAAGAGCCGATCGAGCCCGGCAAGCCAATGCTGCGCATCGAAAATCTCAAGAAATACTATCACGTGGCCGCCAACAGCATTTTTGGTGGCGGTGATACCAAGACCGTCAAGGCCAATGAGCAGATCAGCTTTGAGGCGCGGGAATCCGAAACCGTTGCGATTGTTGGCGAATCCGGTTGCGGAAAATCGACCCTCGCCAAGGTGCTTCTCGGGCTGGAAACGGCCACCGATGGCGAGGTGGTGCTCGCAAACGAACCCATTCAGTCGACGCCTGTCGAAGACCGGAATACCGGCACGGTCGCCGGCATCCAGATGGTGTTTCAGAACCCGTTCGACACACTCAATCCAAGCCACTCTGTCGGTTCGCAGATCGTGCGCACGCTGGAGAAGTTCAACATCGGCAACACGCTGGCCGAACGCAGGCAGCGCATGCTGGAACTGCTCGATCTGGTAAAGCTGCCACGCGCCTTTGCCGAGCGCATGCCGCGCCAGCTTTCCGGCGGGCAGAAGCAGCGCATCGGCGTTGCCCGGGCGTTTGCCGGCAATGCCAAGGTGGTGGTGGCGGACGAGCCCGTCTCCGCGCTCGACGTTTCCGTGCAGGCGGCGGTGACCGAGCTTCTGATGGACATTCAGCGCAAGAACAAGACCACCATGCTGTTCATCAGCCATGACCTTTCCGTGGTGCGCTATCTGGCCGACCGGGTGGTCGTCATGTATCTCGGCCATATCGTGGAGCAGGGGACGACCGACCAGATATTCGCGCCGCCCTATCATCCCTATACGGAGGCGTTGCTCTCGGCGATCCCGATTGCCGATACCTCCGTGCGCAAGAAGCATATCGTCTTGGAAGGCGATATTCCTTCGGCGATGAACCCGCCCTCAGGGTGCCCTTTCCAGACACGATGCCGGTACAAGGACCAGGTTCCGGGCGGCAAGTGCGAACGGGAGGTGCCGCCGTTGAAGGATCTGGGTAACGGACATTTCAGCCTTTGCTGGCTGGACGATGACGTTCTGAAATCCATGGAGCCGGTGATCAGTTTCGATGCGCCACGGAAAACCGGCAAATCGGCGCGCCGGCAGGGGAAGGCAAAGGCGGCCAGTCAGAAACCGAAGGCAAAGGGCGAAATCCGGCCGATTGCCGGAGGTCGAAAGCCGGTCAGGGCTTCTGCGGCAGGCCTGTCGGCCGTGCCGGGCTCCTCCTCGCCGAAACGTGTTCAGGCGGAGGCCGGAGGCGGGCGTCAGGCCGCATCCGCCCGCGTCAAGCCGGCTACCGCAAAGACGGCAAAAGAGGCGAAGCCCGCCCGCATCCGCAAGCCCAAAAAGCCGGATGATCTGAAGCTGATTTCCGGCGTGGGGCCGAAGCTGGAGACGCGGCTCAACGATCTCGGAATCTACACCTTTGCGCAGATCTCAGCCTGGAAGAAGGCCGAGCGCGACTGGGTGGACGATCATCTGAGCTTCAAGGGACGCATCGAGCGCGATGACTGGGTGAAACAGGCCAAGGCACTCGCAAAGGGCGGTGTCGAGGAGTATGTGCGGGTGTTCGGCAAGAAGCCGCGCTGATCCCGATCCTGTCACGCATTTTAAGCGATCTCTTCTGGATATCGTCACGACTTTGCAGCACTTTGCGCCGGCCAGTCGATATGCGAAGGAGAGTCGCGTGCCTGCCCGGATCGTTCAGATTTTGCTTGTGTTGCTGATCTTTGCCGGTTTGTCGGTTTCTTTCTCGGATGACGCCCACGCGCGGCGTGGCGTGGCAGCCGAGGCGACGGCTGATTTGAAGCTGCGCGAGGGGCCGGGCGTGCGCCATAGAGCCGTTCTCACCATCCCGCGCGGCGCGCGTGTTGCGACACTGCGGTGCACGCGCCGCTACGCGTGGTGCGAGGTTGGCTATGCCGGGCGCACCGGGTGGGTTTCCGCGCGGTATCTGCGTGACACTCGTCCGCGTTATGGGGATCGACCGATTTCGGATGTCGGTGCCCTGATTGGCCTTGAAATCTTTGACTTCGTGATGCGCGAACTGGACGAGCGCGACTGCGACAGGGCGTTTGAAGTGGTCGGAGGGGCTGGCGGGGATCGACGCCCCACGCCGCGCAATGCGTGCTTCTATGATCGCCCGAATTTCGAGGGCCGCCGGTATTGTGCGGGGATCGGAGATGACGTGCGCGGCTTGCGCGGGCGCATCGCATCGATCCGGGTTGGAGAGCGCACATCTGTCGAAATGTGTCCGCGGCCCGATTATGACGGGCGCTGCAGCCTGCTCACGCGCGACGTGCCGTTGCTTCGCCGAGGTGACGCGGCTTCCACTTTTCGCGTGCTTCGCCGTCGGGCAGGGGATGAGCAGGATTTTGAGCCCATGCGCCGGGCCTGTTTCTATGAAGGGGCGGATTTTCGCGGGGCGAGCCTCTGTTTCGATGCGGGTGACGGAAGCCCACGGTTGCCGCGTGAATGGATCGGACGCATTGCGTCCGTCCGTCTTGAGGGCGGGGCCGAGGCGCGTATCTGCGAGCGGCGCAATTTGACGGGCTGGTGTGAAACGATTGAGCGCAGCATGCGACGCCTGCGCGATTACTACACCGACGACATTCGCTCCATCGAAGTCTACTGAGTGAGGGTCGGCAGCGGATCCTTTAAAACGCCGACCTGTACGGCGGCGTTTTGGCAAGGAATATCTGCAGCTTAAAATATGATTATAGAATTCATCTTTATTTTCAAAGAGATGTGCGGCGCGTCAAAATTTGACCGATTGATAAAAAAATGAAACTGCGTTAGCCTTTCCCCAATAATAAAAGGGGAATACGGAATGGCTGATGGTCTCTATGCGGACGGCATCGCCGCCGGCCGCCTTTCCGGTGAGGAGTACGACAGGAACTTCTCCGACCTGCATCCACCGCTCGACCGCCATGAGGCGGCCGTGGAGGCGGATCGCTGTTACTTCTGCTTCGATGCGCCGTGCATGACGGCGTGTCCGACATCGATCGACATACCCATGTTCATCCGCCAGATCGCCACGGACAATCCGCTGGGGTCTGCCAGGACGATCTTCGACCAGAACATTCTTGGCGGTATGTGCGCCCGCGTTTGCCCGACGGAGACGCTGTGCGAAGAAGCCTGCGTGCGTGAAGAAGCGGAGGGCAAGCCGGTGCAGATCGGCCGTCTGCAACGCTATGCCACCGATGCGGCGATGGCCGCAGGCGCACAGTTTTATGAGCGTGCCGCGCCAACCGGCAAGCGGGTTGCCATTGTCGGGGCCGGGCCTGCGGGGCTTGCCTGCGCCCATCGACTGGCCATGCACGGGCATGACGTCACCATCTTCGAGGCTAGATCAAAGCCTGGCGGCCTCAACGAGTTCGGCATTGCCGCCTACAAGACGCCGGGCGGGTTTGCCCAGGCCGAGGTGGATTATGTGATGGCGATTGGCGGCATCACGCTTGAGGAAGGCAAGGCGCTGGGGCGGGACTTTTCGCTCGGTGACCTTAGCCGGGATTTCGACGCCGTGTTCCTCGGCATGGGGCTGGCCGGCGTCAACGCGCTCGGCGCTGAGGGTGAAGATGTTGAAGGCGTGGAGAGCGCGGTGGATTACATCGCACATCTGCGTCAGGCGCAGGATCTCGCCAGCCTGCCGGTCGGTCGCCGTGTCGTCGTGATCGGCGGCGGGATGACGGCCATCGACGCTGCCGTTCAGGCAAGGCTCCTTGGCGCCGAGGAGGTCACAATCTGCTATCGCCGGGGCCAGGAACACATGAACGCATCGGAGTTCGAGCAGGATCTGGCCGCCTCCAAAGGCGTTGTCATCCGGCACTGGCTGCAGCCCCGGCGCATTCTTGCCGACAAGGGCAGGGTCACGGGGATCGAACTTGAATACACGGCACTGAAGGACGGAAAGCTTTCAGGCACCGGTGAGACACTGACCCTGCGCGCCGACCAGGTGTTCAAGGCCATCGGCCAGTCTTTCGAGGCCGGGGTTCTGAACGGGTCTGGCGCATCGATTGCGCTTGAGGGGCGTCGCATCAAGGTGGACGAGGAAGGGCGCACCTCCATGTCGAAGGTCTGGGCCGGTGGCGATTGCATCGCCGGCGGCGACGATCTCACCGTTTCGGCGGTCGCGCAGGGGCGCGACGCGGCCGAGAGCATCCACCGCGCATTGGCCGGCTGAGGAGCGAGAAACCCATGGCAGACATTCGCAGCAATTTCGTTGGTATCAAGTCTCCCAATCCGTTCTGGCTTGCTTCCGCACCGCCCACCGACAAGGCCTACAATGTCGAGCGCGCCTTTAAGGCGGGCTGGGGCGGCGTCGTCTGGAAGACGCTTGGGGAGGAGGGCCCACCGGTCGTCAATGTCAATGGGCCGCGCTATGGCGCGATCTGGGGGGCCGACCGCCGGCTGCTCGGCCTCAACAATATCGAGCTCATCACCGACCGCGATCTTTATCTGAACCTGCGCGAGATCAAGCAGGTGAAGAAGAACTGGCCTGACCGGGCACTGGTGGTTTCGCTCATGGTGCCCTGTGAGGAGGCGGCCTGGAAGGCGATTCTTCCTTTGGTGGAGGAAACCGAAGCGGACGGCATTGAGCTCAATTTTGGCTGTCCGCACGGTATGAGCGAGCGCGGCATGGGCTCCGCCGTGGGGCAGGTGCCCGAATATGTCGAGATGGTCGTGCGCTGGTGCAAGCAGACCACGCGCATGCCGGTCATCACCAAGCTGACACCGAACATCACCGATGTGCGTAAACCGGCCCGTGCCGCTCATGCCGGGGGCACGGATGCGGTTTCGCTGATCAACACGATCAACTCGATCACGGGAGTGGACCTAGACAGCTTTGCGCCCGAGCCCACCATTGACGGCAAGGGCTCTCACGGCGGTTATTGCGGCCCTGCGGTTAAACCCATCGCGCTCAACATGGTGGCCGAGATCGCGCGCGATCCCGAGACTGCCGGTCTGCCGATTTCCGGCATCGGCGGTGTCACCACATGGCGCGATGCCGCCGAGTTCCTGGCGCTTGGGGCAGGGACGGTGCAGGTGTGCACCGCCGCCATGACCTATGGCTTCAAGATCGTCGAGGAGATGATCGAGGGGCTGGAAAACTGGATGGACGCCAAGGGGCATGCCACGCTCGATGATGTGATCGGCCGGGCAACACCAAACGTGACCGACTGGCAGTATCTTAATCTAAACTACGTCACCAAGGCGCGGATCGATCAGGATCAGTGCATCAAATGCGGTCGCTGCCACATCGCCTGCGAGGACACGTCGCATCAGGCCATCACCGCCATGGTGGACGGAAAACGCCATTTCGAGGTGATCGAAGAGGAGTGCGTCGGCTGCAATCTGTGCGTCAATGTCTGTCCGGTGGAAGGCTGCATCGACATGGTGCCGCTGGCCGCCGGTGCGCTCGACAAGCGCACGGGTGAAAAAGTTCAGCCCTCTTATGCCAACTGGACGACACATCCCAACAATCCGTCCAGGGTGGCTGCCGAGTAGCAGTGGTGAGCGGCGGCGGGATGCCGCCGCTCCCGTTTGTGCTCAGGCGGTGACTGCGTGCCGACGCAGGATCACGCCATCTTTCTTCTCCAGAAAGCGCTTCAGCCGTTCGGGATAGTCATGCACCACGGCTTCGCGCACCGAGGCGCGCTCGGCGAGCGTTTTGCGCCACTTTTGTGTCCTGGTGAGACCATCGAAGACACCAAGATCGGCAATCTCGTCGAAGACATCGAAATAGCGGAAGGCCGGCGCAAACACCGCGTCGACAATGGTGAAGCGGCTGCCGGCGAAGAAAGGCCCTTCGCCGAGTTCGTTTTCGATGCGTGCGAATTTCTCTTTCAACGCGATGATGGCGGCGTCGAAGGCGGCCTCGTCCTTGGTCGTCTCGAGCGTCCAGATGTCAGAGAGGGCAGCCGAACCGAACTCCATCCAGGCGCGATGCCGGGCGCGGGTGACGGGATTTTCGGGATGGAGGCGAGGTGTTTCGGTCTCGTCCAGATACTCGACGATCGCTGCGCTTTCGAACAGCACGTCATCACCGACCCGCAGGACGGGCACCTTGCCGCGCGGCGAAATCTTCAGAAACCAGTCGGGCTTGTTTTCAAGGTCTATGTCGACGCGTTCGAATGCCACGTCCTTTTCGGCAAGGACGATGGCCGCACGCTGCACATAGGGGCAGAGGTCGAAGGAGATCAATGTGGGCATTTGAGGCATGGGATCGCTCGTTCATGGTTGATGTCGATGTAATTGCATTTATATTGCCGGTTTAGACTTGTCAAACTGGATGCAATTGCATCTAATAACATTTTGGTGAAGCATGACCTCCACACCTGATGACGCCGCCGTTTCCGCCTGGGTTGCGCTGGCGCGCGCCTATCGACTGGCTTTCGCGACCTTCGAGGCACGGCTGAAGGCGGAGAGCCTGCCGCCGATGGCCTGGTACGATGCGCTTTGGGAACTAGAAAAGGCAGGTGAGGCGGGTCTCCGTCCGTTCGAGCTGGAGCAGGCAATGCTCTTTGAGCAGTACAATCTCTCCCGGCTGGTGGAGCGCCTGGCCAGAGCCGGTCTTGTGGAGCGCTGCGCATGCCCGGAAGACCGGCGGGGGCAGGTTCTGTCCATCACCGCTGAAGGCAAGTCAACGCGCGCACGCATGTGGCGCGTTTATGGGGAGGCGCTTGCGGAGACCATCGGAGGCCGGCTTGATGACGGGGAGTTGCGGTTGCTCGCCGGTCTTTTGCGCAAGCTCGGTTAGGTCTCCCTTCGATCTTTTGTCAGGAAGAGTCAGAAGTCTGTCGTATCCATATTGTGGATATAAAATATCCGGGATATGTATCATCCATAATTAGGAGAGCGAGATGAAGCTGAGTGAAGGTGTTGAAGCGGCAATCCACTGCGCCACGCTTCTGGCGCAGCTGGAGGAGGGGCGAACCATGCCCGCCAGCGCGCTTGCCGAATATCACGGGCTTTCGCCGAGCTATCTCCTGAAACATCTGAAGACGCTGGCGGCGGCAGGGATTCTGGAATCCGTGTCCGGCCCGCATGGCGGCTATCGGCTGGCGCTGTCGGCCGATGCGATCACCCTGCTCGATGTGGTGCTGGCCATTGAAGGGCCGAAGCCGGCTTTTCGCTGTGCGGAGATCCGCCAGCGCGGGCCGGGGGCGCTGGAGCCCCGGGCTTACACGCGGCCATGCGGCATCAACGCTGCGATGCTGCGGGCCGAGCAGGCCTATCGCGCGGAGCTGCGCAAGACGCGGCTCTCAGATGTGATCGCGGATTATCAGGCAGGCGCTGATCCCCGCGCGCTCGCATTCGGCTGTGCCTTTGTGGAGCGCCATCAGCGCCCCTAGGCCGCAAACCGGTTTCCCGCAGAGAAAGGATATGATCATGCAGGAACGTCTGAACTACATGAAGATCGCCCCGGAACTGATCGGCGCTGTGCTGAACCTGAAGAAAGCCGTGGACAGATCGGGTCTCGACCATCGGCTGATCCATCTGGTGAACCTGCGTGCCTCGCAGATCAACGGCTGCAGCTATTGCGTCGACATGCACACCCGCGAGGCGCGGCGCGACGGTGAGAGCGAGCAACGCGTGCATCTCGTGTCGGCATGGCGGGAATCGCCGCTTTACACCGAGCGCGAACGTGCCGCTTTGGCCTGGACCGAGCGCCTGACGAATATTTCCGACGGTCCGGTCGAAGATGCGCTTTACGCGGAGATGCTGGAGCATTTTAGCGAGGAGGAACTGGTGCAGCTCTCCGTGCTCGTTGGGCTGATCAATGTGTGGAACCGGATTGCGATCCCGTTCCGCTCCGTTCATCCAGTCGTCAGCGATCAGGAAATCGCCGCCGCCTGATCACGCTGGGCGCCACAGCCCCACCCGCCGAGGGTGGGGCTTTTGAAAGAGAAAGCCATGTTCCTTTCCGATTTCATGCTTCTGCCTTTTCTGGGGAGCCTGCTCCTTGGTGGGGCGTTCGTCTTCGCAGGATTGCGCAATCTCGCCAACGTCCCCTTTTTAACCGACGCTCTCGCAGCCCGCGGGGTGCCTCTGGCAAAGGTGGTGCTTTTCGCCGGGATTGCGCTTCAGTGCTGCGCAGGTGCGTTGCTGGCGGCGGGCGTTTTCCCCGTCTATGCGGCGGCTTCGCTGATTGTCTTCCTCGTCACCGCAACCCTGATCTTTCACAATTTCTGGGATCATGAAGGGGCGGACCGTGTGGCGCGGATCAACGGCGTCGTCTCCAATGTGGCACTTGCCGGTGGGTTTCTGCTGATCATGGCCAATGGCTGATCCAGCGTCCGTCATTCTCGAGAAGAGCCCGGAAACCGGTTTCGGTTTGCGGGCTTTTTCTTTAAACAAGCGGGCACAATGGGGAGGCCGGCTTGACGGACACCGCAGAGTTGAAAGCGGCGCGGCGTGAGGCGCATCGCGCTAGTGCAACAGGCATGGAGAAGCGGCTGGGGCATCTGGCCATGCTTGGCTTTGCCACGCTCGTGGCTGGTTCCTTCTCGCTGGGGTCGCTTGCCGCGCCACATATTGGCCCGGTCGCGCTCAATGCGGCGCGCTTTCTGATCGGCATCCTTTTCATGGGGCTGGTGGTGCGTTTCGTGCTGCGTCAGCCTCTCCCCTTTCCAAAAGCCCCGTGGCGCTTTCTGGTCCTGGGTGGGCTGATGGCGTTCTATTTCGTCACCATGTTCATGGCACTCGGCATGACAAGCCCCGTTTCCACCGGGGCCGTGTTCACGCTGATGCCGCTGCTCAGCGCGTTTTTCGGTTTTCTTTTTCTGCGGCAGGTGCCGCGCGGGCTGGTTATTCCAAGCCTCGTTCTGGCCGGGCTCGGTTCCGTGTGGGTCATTTTCGACGGGGATTTCGAGGCGATGCGCCGTTTCGACATTGGCGAGGGCGAGCTCATTTTCTTCGCCGGTGTCGTCGGACACGCAGCCTATGCGTCGCTCGTCCGGCTTTACAATCGCGGCGAACCGGTGATCGCCTTCACATTCTGGACGCTTCTGGCCACCGGCGTTCTGATCGCTCTTTACGGCATCGGCGAAATCGCTGCGACGGACTGGACTGCCTTGCCCTCCATCACCTGGATCGCGATCTTCTATCTTGCAATCTTCACCACGGCCGGCACATTTTTCCTGCTGCAGTTTGCCGCCCTGCGATTGCCGGCCTCCAAGGTGCTGGCCTACAACTATCTGACGCCGACACTGATCATCATGTTTGAAGGGCTGCTCGGCCATGGATGGGCGAGCCTTTCGGTCATGGCAGGCGCGGTCCTCACCATTCTTGGTCTGGTAATCCTGGCGCTTTCGCCCGAGAGGTGAGGACTGGAGCCGCTCCTCGTTTCAGGCAAATGCTTCACCGGCCGAAACGGTGCAGGAAACTGTCCGCATTCACAAGTGGTGGCAGGCCGGCCTGATCGAGCCAGTTTTCGCTCGGCTCCATCAGGCGTCGATAGACTTCGCGTACCAGCGTTCGTGCTTCTTCGCCGGGCCAGTCCTTCGGCAGGAGGGCCATTGGCAGGCCGGGATCGCGCAGGACGATCCGCCGCCAATCGTGGATGAGCAGGGTGCGTGCGGCCATGGCGTCCACCGGGGCGGGAAGCGGGGACGCAGCAAGGCTGCCGGCAAGAGCTGAATATTCGGCAATGAGTTCGCGATAGGCTTCGCCAATCTCGTCAGAGGGCCACAGGCTCCGCAGCATTTCGGGATGCTCGGCGCTGGAACCGTGGATGACCAGCATGTCGCTCAGTGGCGGGGCGCCGGAGGTCGTGCCGTCATCTGGCCCGGGGGTGCGCGGCAGGAGATAGACACCATCGGCGATCTTCAGAAAGCCGTGTTCCTTCAGTGCCTCGTCGTGCACGCCGTTGCTGCCGGGTGCTGCGATGGCGACAGTCCATGAGCCATCCCAATCGGGCGCACCGGCTGCATAGATGCGCCGCGTCGCAAGGTCGAAGGCGTGCTGGCCGTGCCGGTCGAGCGAGAAGAACGAGTTGCGGCCGCGCCGTTCGCGCACCACCCATCCATCGCTGGCAAGCCGGGACATCGCCGTGCGAAGGGCGCCGGCCTCGATGCCGAGCCGCGCCATCACTTCCTGAAGACCGGCAAGCGGCGCTTCACCGCCACGCGGCACGATTGCGTCGCCAAAAAGGGTGATCACCAGTGACCAGACCCGAACGCGTCCACGCCGGTGCAGGCGATCGATCAGGCCGGCAAGGGCGGTTTCGGCAGGTTCTGTCGGCACATCCATCTTTTCCAAATGCCACGGGATCGCCGGACGGGCAAGATTGTCAGGGAAGCTCCTTTACACCGCTCACAAGCAGGTGGGTGGCGAGTTTCGCATAGTCCTGCCGGGAAATACCGCGATCCTCGCGGAACCACATGTAGAACCAGTTGAGCATGCCGAACAGGCTCATCGTTGCCGGTTTCAGAAGGGGCCGACTGTCGAAGGCGTCGGGGTTCACCTGCCGTATGGCCTCGGCGAAGATTGCCACCAGCCGGCGTTCCAGCGCCTTCAGCTCTTCCTGCTGCACATCCGGCAGGAGCTGGAGACCGGAAAGCTGGACGCGATGTTCGTTGTCGGCGTCGCGGTAGGCTTCGAGCAGGGCCGTCACCAGCCCTTCAAGGCGCTCCTGAGACGGGGCCTCCGGCCGGTCGGCCTCCTCCACCGCTTCCACAAGTTCCTGAAGATGCGTTTCGATGATGTCGAAAAGCAGTGCCTCCTTGGAGGTGTAATAGTGATAGAGAAGGGCCTTCGAGACGCCCAGTTCCGTTGCAAGCTGGTTCATCGAGGCGCGGTCGTAGCCGTCGCGCGCGAAGATGCGCGCTGCGCCATGCAGCATGGCGTCGCGCTTGTCGTCATAATCCTTGGCGCGGGTGCGGGCCATTAGCAGCTCTCACAGGGTGGATGCTTGTGAATGTGCGGCGATGTCACTGTTTCACCCGCTTGTCGACGATGCGCACGGCCTTGCCCTGGCTGCGGGCCACGCTGCCGGGGTCGGCCGCGTGGACGCGCACCGTCACGCCGACCACATCCTTGATGCGTTCGCCGAGCTGACGGCAGGCGGCGAGCCGCACTTCCTCGCCGGCTTCGAGCGATTCCATCTCCACATGGATCGTCATCGCATCCATGCGGCCTTCCTGCGTCAGCTCGATCTGGAAATGCGGTGCGAGCCCGTCAACGGTAAGGATCTGCTCCTCGATCTGGGTGGGGAAGACGTTGACGCCGCGCAGGATCATCATGTCGTCCGAGCGGCCGGTGATCTTTTCCATACGGCGCATCGAGCGCGCCGTGCCCGGCAGAAGCCGTGTCAGGTCGCGGGTGCGGTAGCGCACGATGGGGAAGGCCTCCTTGGTGAGCGAGGTGAACACCAGTTCGCCCATTTCGCCATCCGGCAGCACTTCGCCGGTCTCCGGGTTGATGATCTCGGGATAGAAATGATCTTCCCAGATGTGCAGCCCGTCCTTGGTCTCCACGCATTCGTTGGCCACGCCCGGCCCCATCACCTCCGACAGGCCGTAAATGTCGACCGCGTGCATGTCGAATGCATCTTCGATCTCGGCGCGCATGGCGTTGGTCCAAGGCTCGGCACCAAAGATGCCCACCTGCAGCGGGCTCTTGCGCGGGTCGAGACCCTGCGCCCGGTATTCATCCAGGATCGAGAGCATGTAAGAGGGAGTGACCATGATGGTCTGCGCCTGAAAATCCTCGATCAGCGTGACCTGGCGTGCCGTCATGCCGCCGGAGGCCGGCACCACGGTTGCCCCGAGCCGTTCAGCCCCATAATGCGCGCCAAGCCCGCCGGTGAAGAGCCCATAGCCATAGGCGACATGCACCACATCACCCGGCCGTGTGCCCGATGCGCGGATCGAGCGCGCCATCACCTCAGCCCAGGTGTCGATGTCCTGTGCGGTGTAGCCCACAACGGTCGGCTTGCCGGTCGTGCCGGACGAGGCGTGAATGCGCGCCACCTTCTCGCGCGGCACGGCGAACATGCCGAACGGATAATTGTCGCGCAGGTCCGTCTTTACCGTGAAAGGGAATTTCGACAGGTCGGAAAGCTGCTTCAGATCGTCGGGATGAACGCCGGCGGCGTCAAAACTCTTCCTGTAATGCGGCACGTTTTCATAGGCGTGCTTGAGCGACCATTTGAGACGCACGAGCTGCAGGGCCTGGATTTCATCGCGCGAGGCGATCTCGATCGGGTCCAGGTCTTCCTTTTTGGGGGTCAGGTCTTTCATCGTTCTCTCCCGAAGATGAGGATGCTCTCAGGCGTCTTCCTCAAAATGCTTGCCGCTGACGATGCGGGAACTGCCGCGAAACTCCGCGATGACTTTGCCGTCCTGGTTCTCCACGCGCACATCATAGATGCCCGAGCGCCCGAACCGCGCCACCTCGCGCGCAACCGCCGTAAGCCGGTCGCCGAGCGCGCCGGGCGCAATGAAGGTTATGGAATTGTGCTGCGCGACAACGATCTGGTTGTAGGAGTTGCACGCAAAGGCGAAGGCGGAATCCGCCAGAGTGAAGATGTAGCCGCCGTGGCAGATGTCGTGCCCGTTCGTGTGGTGCGTCTCCACCGTCATCGACAGGGTGGCGCTGCCGGGTGCGACCGCATCGAGGCTGCATCCCAGCCATTTGGAAGCGTCGTCGCGCGCCCACATTGCCTGCGCGCTGCGCTCTGCGATCTCCTGTGGAGACAGTTGCATTTGTGACATCTAGGCTCCTCCCAACGGCGTCGGTGAAGGCAGACTTGCATAAACCGACCGGTCGGTCAATAATACTGTTGAGAGGAGGCGGTGGGGCCGCTTCCGGGAGGAAAGCATGACAAAAACGGCAGACAACGCTGCAACGAATGGCGAGAAACTGGCGGAGGACTTTGAATTGACGGCGCTGCCCGCGGGCTTCGTGAACGATCCGTTTCCGGTCTATCACGCACTTCTGGAGCACGCGCCCCTGAAGCGTTTCGCCGATGGCTCAGTCATGCTGTCGCGCTATGAGGATCTCGATCGCGTCTATCGCGACACGAAAACCTTTTCCTCCGACAAGAAGGCCGAGTTCCGGCCAAAGTTCGGCGACACACCGCTTTACGAACATCACACGACGAGCCTCGTTTTCAACGATCCGCCGCTTCACACGCGGGTGCGCAAGATCATGATGGGCGCGCTCACACCGCGCGCGCTGGCTGCGCTCGAGCCGGGCCTGATCACGCTGGTCGACGGCCTGCTCGACCGTATGGAAGAGAAGGGCGAAGTCGATCTCACCGAGGATTTCGCTGCCGCGATCCCCATCGAGGTGATCGGCAACCTGTTCGACATACCCCATGAGGAGCGTGAGCCGCTGCGCGACTGGTCGCTCGCCATTCTCGGGGCGCTCGAGCCGGTTCTCAGCGATGAGCAGCTCACATGGGGCAACACCTCCGTCACCGATTTCAAGGCGTTCCTCAAAGAGATTGCCGATGATCGCCGGCGCAATCCCGGCGATCCGGCGACCGACGTTCTGACCCGTCTCATCAATGGCAATGAGGGCGAAGAGCTCTCCGAGGTGGAGCTTCTGCAGAACTGCATCTTCATCCTCAATGCCGGTCACGAGACCACCACGAACCTGATCGGCAACGCCCTTTATGAGCTGTTGCACTGGCCTGAAGAGAAGGCGCGGCTTGAAGCCGACCCGGACCTGATCGCAACGGCCGTCGATGAATTCTTACGTTTCCAGAGCCCCAACCAGCTCGGCAACCGCATGGCGGTGGAGCCGGTGGAGTTCCATGGCGAAACCGTGGAGCCGGGCACGCCGATCCATTTGTGCATTGGTGCTGCCAACCGCGATCCGCGCCAGTTTGCCGATCCGGACCGGCTCGATGTGGGGCGCAGGCCCAACAAGCATCTGGCCTTTGCCGGTGGTCCTCATCTGTGTGCGGGCTTCTCGCTTGCCCGCATGGAAGGACGCATCGGCATTTCACATTTTCTCAAACGTTTCCCCGACTACCGGATGACGGGCGAGCCGGAGCGCACCGGACGTGTGCGTTTTCGCGGCTTCTCCCGGCTGCCGGCGCGGGTGCGCTGATCAATAAAGGAGTTTTCCATGAGCGTGATGCGGCTTGAAAGCTATGCGGCAGGGGCGTGGGTTGCGCCCTCGGGCGACCTCAAACCCCTGCGGAGTGCGGTCACCGGCGATGTCGTTGCCGAACTCGGTTCGCAGAAGCTGGATTTCGCCGGCATGGCCGATCATGCCCGCCAGGTGGGCGGGCCGGCGCTGCGCGCGATGACCTTCCACGACCGCGCCTTCGCCATCAAGGCGCTGGCGCAGTATCTGAACGACCGCCGCGAAGCGCTCTACGAGCTTTCCTACGAGACCGGCGCGACCAAGCCTGACTCGATGATCGACATCGATGGCGGCATCGGCACGCTGTTCGTCTATTCGTCCAAGGCCCGGCGCGAGCTGCCCGACGACAGGGTCTATGTGGATGGCGCGCTGGAGAAGCTTTCCCGCTCCGGAAACTTCGTTGGCCAGCACGTGGCGACCCCGCTTCAGGGCGTGGCCGTCCACATCAACGCCTTCAACTTCCCCGTCTGGGGCATGCTTGAAAAGCTTGCGCCGACGCTGATCGCCGGTGTTCCGGCCATCGTCAAGCCGGCCTCCGCCACCGCGTGGCTCGCCGAAGCCTGTTTCCGCATGATCGTGGAATCCGGCCTGTTCCCGGAAGGCGCGGTGCAGTTCATCGCGGGCTCCACCGGAGACCTGCTTGACCGCCTGACCGGTCAGGACGTGGTGTCCTTCACGGGCTCTGCCTCCACCGCATCCATGCTGCGCGCCAACCCGAAGATCATCGGCAATTCCGTGCGTTTCGTGGCCGAGCAGGATTCGCTCAACGCCTCGGTGCTTGGCCCGGATGCAGCCCCCGGAACGCCTGAATTCGACGCTTTCATCAAGGAAGTGCACCGCGAGATGACGGCCAAGGCCGGCCAGAAATGCACCGCTGTGCGCCGTATTTTCGTGCCCGACGCACACCGCGATGCGGTCACCGACGCGCTCATCGCCCGGCTTGAGAAGACCGTGGTCGGCAATCCGCGCAGCGAAGGCGTGCGGATGGGCGCGCTCGCAAGCCTCGCCCAGCGCGACGACGTTCTTGAGAAGGCCGGCATTCTGGCCACCGAGGCACGCCGTGTGTTTGGCGACCCGGATGCCTTTTCGGTCACCGATGCGGATGCCGGCGCGGGTGCTTTCGTGCCGCCCATGCTGTTCTCCTGCGACGATCCCGATGGCGCTCAGAAGCTGCATTCCGTCGAGGCGTTCGGCCCCGTGTCCACCATCATGCCGTACCGCGATCTTGGCCATGCGCTAAAGCTTGCCAATCGCGGCGAGGGCTCGCTTGTCGCCTCGGTCTTCACGCATGATCCGGCGGTTGCCCGGCAGGCGGTTCTGGAGGCGGGCGCTTTCCATGGCCGGCTCTATTTCGCCAACCGCGACACCGGCAAGGAGGCAACCGGCCATGGTTCGCCGCTGCCGCATATGGTGCATGGCGGCCCCGGCCGCGCCGGCGGCGGCGAGGAGCTGGGCGGTGTCCGTGGCGTGATGCACTACATGCAGCGCACCGCGATCCAGGCGAGCCCCGATCTGATCGCCGGCATCACCAACCGCTATGTGGCAGGCGCTTCGACTGAAGAGAAAGAGCCGCATCCCTTCCGCCTGACCTTTGGCGAACTGGAGCCCGGCCGCACGCTCTGGGCCGGTCCGCGCGAGGTGACGCTGGCCGACATCGAGCATTTCGCCGAGTTCACCGGCGATACGTTCTACGCGCATATGGACGAGGAGGCGGCTGCCGCCAATCCGTTCTTCCCCGGCCGCGTCGCCCATGGCTATCTCATCCTGTCCTTTGCGGCAGGCATGTTCGTGGAGGCTGCACCCGGCCCGGTGCTTGCCAATTACGGCCTCGACAATCTGCGCTTCATGAAGCCGGTTTCGCCCGGCGACACGCTGAAAGTGCGCCTTACGGTGAAGCAGAAGACGCGCCGCAAGGACGAATATGGGGAAGTGCGCTGGGATGTCGGCGTCTACAATCAGGACGGCGAGCAGGTTGCCGCCTACGAGCTTCTGACGATGAACGCCATGTAGCATGGTGCGATTTGGGGCGTCCTTTGCCATGTCCTCCGGCATTTTGGAGAACTTGCGCAGCGCCCCTCATCCCCCTGCCGGGACCTTCTCCCCGCCTGCGGGGAGAAGGCAGCGTTGCGTTGCCACGTTTCCGTGGAGCGCCGCCGGCTGAAAAATGCCCCGCCACGTTGGGGGCTCCCTCTCCCCGCTGGCGGGGAGAGGGTAAGGGTGAGGGGCGAACGCCGACGGACGCCCGGGAACATCGCGCTCCGCTAGGCGTTCCTGGCCCTGAACGCCAGCCCGTCCACCAGTTCCGAAGCCTTGAGCGTTGCCGCACCCGTTGCGACAACCATCTGCGGCAGAAGCATCCATTCCAGCGTCCAGGCGGCACCCGAGCGTTCGTTTTCGTGCACCAGCGCCTGATGCACACCGCCCACCAGCGTCGCGTTGAAGCGCGCGAGCGTCACCAGCGCTTCGGCGGCGACCGGGTTCTTCTTATGCGGCATGGCGGAGGACCCGCCGCCCGCCGCAAGTTCGATCTCGCCAATTTCGCTCTGCGCGGCAAGCACAATGTCCTGCCCCATCTTGCCGAGGCTCCCGCTGATCAGCGAAAGGACGGAGGCAAAAGCGGCAATCCCATCACGCTCACTGTGGCGTGGGTGTTCGGGCAGAGCGAGGTCCAGTCGCGCAGCAAGTCGCCTGGCAACGGATTCACCCTTCTCACCAAGCCTGTCGAGCGTACCGGCTGCGCCGCCGAAATGCAGCACCGCAACATCGTCCAGCGCCTTCTCAAGCCTCTCCGCTTGGCGCAGGAGCGGCGCGCGCCAGGAGCGGATTTTCCGGCTGGCGGGTACCGGGATGGCGGCCTGCATGCGCGTGTGCGCCATGACCTCGATCTGACCGTCGCGTTTTTCCAAAGATTCAAGGGACTGGATGAGCCTGCCCAGTCTCTTGCCGAGAATTTCAATCGCCTCCCGTACCCGCAGCGCAAAGCCCGTATCGATCACATCCTGGCTCGTCGCCCCGAAATGCAGGTGGGTACGCGACGCTTCAGACAGACTGGCACGGATCTGCGCAATGAGGGCGGGAATCACGACCCCGTCCCGCGCGACACCTGCCTTCAGAGCGGCGATGCCGGGGCTGAAGCCGGCAAGCAAAGCGGCAATCTCCTGCGCCGTCTCCTGCGGGATCACACCCTGATCGGCCTGTGCCAGGGCAAGCTCCGCCTCAAAACGCAGCATTGCCCCGATCTCCGCCCGCGCCGAAAAGAGCGCTACCAGTTCCTCGTCGCCAAGAAGCCCGGAGAGGATGGGATGGTCGAAGGCGGAAATGGTCATGGGCTTCCTGTGCCTGATTGACGCTCGAAGGATCGACTATGACCGATCATATGTCGAAAAACACGGTTTCCCTTTCACCCTGGAGATGGATGTCGAAGAGGTAATGCGCGCCTTCCTTCCGGGCGATCAGGGTCTCGACCCTGTTCTGATGTTCGAGCCGCGTCAGCACCGGGTCTTCGGCGTTGGCCGCTTCCTCGTCACTGAAATAAAGGCGCGTCGCCAGTCCCAGATTGATGCCACGGGCGACAATCCAGAGGCTGATATGCGGCGCCATCAGGCGCCCATCAGGGAAGGGGACGCGGCCGGGTTTGATCGTCTCGATTGCGATCTCGCCAGTTTCCATGTCGGAGGGGAAGCGACCCCACCCATGAAAAGTCGGGTCGGCTTTGCTCCGTGTTTCCGAAGGCGAATTGTAGAGACCATCGGCATCGGCCTGCCAGATTTCCACCAGTGCATCCCTCAGGACCGATCCGGTTCCGTCGAAGATGCGTATCTTGACGGTGATGCGCTCTCCCTTCGTCTCCGCGTTCACGGTCTTTGAGCCGAGATCGTCACGATACACACCCTCGATGCCACCGAAATTCGGCGTCAGGCCGATATGCACATAGGGGCCTGCGGTCTGTGAGGCGCTTTCCTTCAGGCGCCCGAGCGACTGAACCATCAGTTCCCCTCCATGCGGTTTTCGAACAGGGTCGAACGCCGGCCGCGCAGCACGATATCGAATTTGTACGCGCGCGCGTCCATCGGCACCGTGGCCTCCATGTCGAGCGCGGCGATCAGACCCTCCACGGCTTGACGGTCTGGTATGGTGGAGACGATCGGGCAGCGCCAGATCATCGGGTCGCCCTCGAAATACATCTGTGTGATCAGGCGCTGGACGAAACTGTGACCGAAGACCGAAAAATGGATGTGTGCGGGCCGCCAGTCGTTGATGCCGTTTGGCCAGGGATAGGCGCCGGGCATGATGGTGCGGAAGGAATAGTTTCCTTCCGCGTCCGTGATGGTGCGCCCGCAGCCGCCGAAATTCGGATCGAGCGGTGCCAGATAGCCGTCCTTTTTGTGCCGGTAGCGACCGCCGGCATTGGCCTGCCAGAATTCGACAAGCACGTCGGGTACGGGCCGGGCATTTTCGTCGAGCACCCGCCCGTAGACGATGATCCGCGGGCCGATGGCACTTTTGCCGGGGGCGGCGAAGTTTACCGTCAGATCATTGTCCAGCGCGCCGAGAATGCCGTGCCCGAAGACGGGGCCCGTCACCTCTGAGAGCGTGTGCGGAAACGAGACTGGAGCGCGCTGCGGCGAGCGTGCAACGGAAGTCTTGTAAAGCGGGGTCAGGGCAGGCGGATGCCAACGGCGATCACGCTGAAAATAGCCACCGGCGCCAGGCTGTTCGCTCTTCATGCCTTGCTCCCCTCCATCTCCGCCAGGGTCTGCTTGACGATCTTGATCGCGTGATTGGCCGCCGGCACACCGGCGTAGATGGCCACGTGCAGCATGGCCTCGCGCAGGTCCTCGGCGTTGGCACCCGTGTTGGCGGTGGCGCGCACATGCAAGGCAAGCTCCTCGTCCTGACCGAGGGCAGCCAAAAGCGCGATGGTCACCATGGAGCGCTCGCGCCCGGTCCATTCGTTGCGTGACCAGACATGGCCCCAGGCCGCTTCGGTAATCAGGTCCTGAAACGGTTCGTCGAAGGCTGTCTTGCGCGCTTCGGCTCCGTCCACCCAGGCATCGCCCAGAACGCTGCGCCGGGTTTCCATCCCCTGCCGGTAGCGCTCGCTTTTCTCCTTGTCGGACATGATCGTCTCCCTCGGGCCTCAGAAAGGCAGGCCCACATAGTTTTCAGCCAGCATGGTGAGTGCGGCACGCGACTGGAAGAGATAGTCGAGTTCCGCATGCTGGATCCTCTGGCCGAATGTACCCTGATCGGGGAACCGATGCAGCGTGCTCGTCATCCACCAGGAGAAGCGCTCCGCTTTCCAGACACGGGCAAGCGCCTTGTTCGAGTAATCGTTGAGACCGGCCGAGGACTTCTCGATATAAAATTCCCGAAGCGCGTCAAAGAGATATCGCACATCGCTCGCAGCCAGATTCAGGCCCTTCGCGCCGGTGGGCGGCACAATGTGGGCGGCATCGCCGGCAAGATAAAGCCGGCCGAAGCGCATCGGCTCGGTCACGAAGGAACGCAGGGGAGCGATGGATTTTTCGATCGAGGGGCCGGTGACCATCGCTTCCGCCGTACGACCCGGCAGGCGGCTGCGGATCTCATCCCAGAAGCGCTCGTCGGACCAGTCCTCCACGCGCTCCTCCGCGCCCACCTGAACGTAGTAGCGGCTGCGCGTTGTCGAGCGCATGGAGCAGAGCGCAAAGCCGCGTGGGTGATTTGCGTAGATCAGTTCCTCGCCCACCGGAGGCACATCGGCAATGATGCCCAGCCAGCCAAAGGGATAGACCCGCTCGAACGTTTCGATGGCGGCTTCCGGTACCGATTTGCGAGAAACGCCATGGAAGCCATCGCAACCGGCAACGAAATCGCAATCGATGCGATGGGTCTTTCCATCTTTCTCATAAGTCACGAAGGGATGGTCGCCGTCGAAGTCGTGAGGCTGGACGTTTCCGGCTTCGTAGACGGAGACAGCGTTCGAGGCTTCACGCCCGTCCATCAGATCGTGCGTTACCTCCGTCTGTCCGTAGACGAGCACGCGCTTGCCGCCGGTCAGGCCATGCAGGTCGACACGGTGGCGGCGATTGTCGAAGGCGAGGTCGAACCCGTCATGCGGCAGGCCTTCGCGATGCATGCGCTCGCCGACGCCTGCTTCGTCCAGCATCGCCGCAGTCCCTTCTTCCAGCACCCCGGCGCGAATGCGAGACAGAACGTGCGCCTTCGATGTCCGCTCCAGAATGATGTTGTCGATGCCTGCATTGACCAGAAGCTGCCCGAGCAGCAGGCCTGCCGGGCCCGAGCCGATGATGACGACCTGTGTCCGCACGCTCAACCGTTCCTCCCTGATGGGACCGAGAGTGTAAATTCCCAGGCGATGCGGCAATGGACAATTCCAGCAAAGGATTGCACATTTCGATCATTGAGGTGAGGAAGTGGAATGCGTGGATCGATACCTAATTATAGACTTTATGAAGAAAAATCAGAGGAATCGTCGGATTTCTGGTTTCACTGCGAAACGCTTTCCGTTCGTAGCGGCCTGCACAATTGGAGAATAGAGGTCCACCGCCATTCGTCGCTTTTCCAGACCTTCTGGCTGACGGATGGCGAAGGAAAGCTTTTGAGCAAAGGGCCGGAAAGCCGGGTGTTTTCGGCACCCTGCGCGGTGTTCATTCCGCCCGGCACCGCGCACGGGTTTCATTTCGCGCCGAATTCTGAGGGGATCGTTGCGACAGTCCTTGCCGATCGCCTGTCTCTTCCACTCGCGACTGACCGGGCGCTTTCAGCTTTCTTTTCGCAGACCCGTATCGTGCCCGTCGATGGTGTTGACGCAGGAGAAGGAAAGCATATCGATCACCTGTTTCGGCGCATTCTGGCAGAGAGTATGGAGGGCAGTGTCGGTCGCGATCTGATGCTCGATGCGCATGTCACGGAAGTGCTGGTCTGGCTGGCGCGCGCCGGCGCACGGGCGACCCTGCCGGATGACGGAGGTGTCCCCACGCGCGACAGCGGACGCCTGCAGATGCTGGAAACGCTGATCGCAGCGCATTTTCGCGAGCATCGTTCCGTTGGCTTTTATGCCGAGAAAGTCGGTGTGTCCGTGGCGCAGCTCAATCGCATCGCGCGGCAGGAGGCGGGCGCCAGCGTCACGCAGTTGCTGGCACGCCGCCTCATCGATGCGGCGCGCCGTGATCTTATCTTCACCCCAACCCCGGTTCAGGCCATAGCCTACTCCCTGGGGTTTCAGGATCCGGCCTATTTCAACCGCTTCTTCCGCCGGCAGACCGGCACCACGCCGGGTGCCTATCGCGAGACCGAACGGCGCAGGCTTGTGTCCTGACGCCGGTCGTTACATCGCCTTTTTGGAAACCTCATGGGTGAAGGCTCCTTCCGGCTCCTTCGTGATCACCGGATCAGACCCGCCCTGCAGCAGCGTATCGACGGTCTGCTTGTAAGCCGCCTCGTCGAGCGTGGCATTCTCACCCAG
This sequence comes from Nitratireductor lacus, assembly GCF_056431025.1. Lineage (NCBI taxonomy): Bacteria > Pseudomonadati > Pseudomonadota > Alphaproteobacteria > Hyphomicrobiales > Phyllobacteriaceae > Nitratireductor > Nitratireductor lacus. Next base: position 60,511 of record NZ_JBWKMB010000021.1, read on the forward strand.
AAGCTTGGCGATTTCGCCCATCATGCGCGTCTGGTGCTTTTCGGTCTGCGCACCGGTCGCATCATTGTCGAGCACGATCATTGCCGCTTCTTCCGGGTTGTCCTTCGCCCACATCCAGCCCTTCATGGAGGCTTTCACGAAGCGCGCCATCCTGTCTACAAACTCGGGGTCCTCAAGCTTTTCCTCCAGAACGTAGAGCCCGTCCTCCAGCGTGGCCACGCCTTCGTCGGTGTAGTTGAACACCACGATATCGTCTTCGCTCAGCCCGGCATCGATCACCTGCCAGTATTCATTGTAGGTCATGGCGGTGATGCAGTCGGCCTGCTTCTGCAGGAGCGGGTCGACATTGAAGCCGATCTTCTGGATGGTCACTCCGTTTTCGGACCCGTCGCGCGGCAGGCCAAGCTTAGAAAGCCAGTTGTAAAGCGGGTATTCATTGCCGAAGAACCAGGTGCCCAGTGTCTTGCCCTTGAAGTCCTCGGGCTTCTCTATACCGGTCTCTTTGCGGCAGACCATGGTGAGGCCCGAGCGGGCAAAGGGCTGGGCGATGTTGACCACCGGCGCGCCCTTTTCCCGTGCGGCAAGGGCCGACGGGAGCCAGTCCACCATGACATCGGCACCACCGCCGACCAGAACCTGGACAGGTGCCGTATCAGGTCCACCGGGCTTGATCTCGACGTTCAGGTCTTCTTCTTCGTAAAAACCCTTGTCTTTGGCGACGTAGTACCCGGCGAACTGCGCCTGCGTCACCCATTTGAGCTGCAGGGTCACGTCGTCGGCGGCGATTGCCTGCGAAGCGGTGAGCATCAGCACACCGGATAAGAGGCCTGTCACTGAGTGTTTCATCTTTGCTTCCCTCTTTGATTGGGCCGCTGTTCTCCACGCGGCCGGTTATCCACTCCTCATGGATGGATGCCAGAAGGTGACAGCGCGCTCCAGAAGCGCCACCGCACCATAAAAGAGTGAGCCTGCAAGCGCAGCCATCGCGATTTCGGCCCACACCATGTCGATGTTCATGCGTCCCACTTCGGTGGAAATGCGGAACCCCATGCCCACAATGGGGGTGCCGAAGAATTCGGCAACAATGGCTCCGATCAGCGCCAGAGTGGAGTTGATTTTCAGCGCATTGAAAATGAAGGGGGCTGCCGCCGGCAGGCGCAGCTTGAACAGTGCCTGCCAGTAGGACGATGCATAGGTGCGCATCAGGTCGCGGTCGATGGCGGATGACGCGGAAAGCCCCTCGACCGTGTTCACCAGCATGGGAAAGAAGGTCATGATGATGACAACCGCCGCCTTGGATGGCCAGTCGAAGCCGAACCACATGACCATGATCGGCGCGACGCCGATGATCGGAAGGGCGGAGACGAAATTGCCGAGCGGCAGGAGACCGCGCTGCAGGAAGGGCGAGCGGTCGATGGCGATGGCCGTTAGGAAGCCTGCACCGCAGCCGATGGCGTAACCGATCAGGACAGCTTTCAGGAAGGTCTGCTGGAAATCCGCCCAGAGTGTCGGCAGGGACGAAGTGATACGGGCCCAGATGGCGCTCGGTGGCGTCAGGAGCACGGGCGAAATGTTGAAGCCGTGCACCAGCCCTTCCCACACAACGAGAAGCGTGATGCCGAAAACCGCAGGGATCAGAAGGCCGAGCGCGCGCCTTGCCTGTGGCGAGCGGGGATTCAGCCGCGCGAGCCACTGGTTCAGGGCCCATGCGGCGGCCCAGAAAAGAAGCGCTCCGGTCAGCGCCCAGTTCATGGCTTTTCTCCCATTCGCGCCATCACCATGCGCTGGCCGATGCCCACTACGCCCACCAGAATTGCGGCAAGTGCTGCCGCCATGAAGAGGGCAGACCAGATCTGCACCGTCTGGCCATAATAGGAGCCGGCCAGAAGCCGCGCGCCGAGACCCGAAACCGCTCCTGTCGGCAGTTCGCCGACAATCGCACCCACGAGGCTGATCGCCACCGCCACCTTCATGGAGGTGAAGAGATAGGGTAGGGCGGCCGGCCAGCGCAGTTTCCAGAACGTCTGTGCGCCGCTGGCATTGTAGGTCCGCATCAGATCGAGCTGGAAGGCTTCCGGGCTGCGGAAGCCTTTCACCATGCCCACGACCACGGGAAAGAATGAAAGATAGGTGGAAATCAGCGCCTTGGGCAGAAGGCCCGAGAGGCCAATGGCGTTCAGCACCACAATGATCATCGGCGCGACCGCCAGGATCGGGATTGTCTGGCTGGCTATCACCCACGGCATGACGGATTTGTCCATCGCCCTGTTGTGCACGATGCCGACGGCGAGCAGCACGCCGAGCGCGGTGCCGATCACGAAGCCGAGCAGGGTGGAGGAGAGGGTGATCCAGGCGTGATAGAACAGATTGCGCTTGGAGGTGAGCCGCGTGCCGACCGTGGTTTTCCAGATTTCCGCCACCACCTGGTGCGGCGAGGGCAGCACGGGCCGCTCCTGCGCCATCGTATCGCGCACCAGATCGGCGGCTGTCCATTCCGTCCCCGCCCGCTCATAGGCGTCGATCTGCCAAGGCGCGTTCAGATAGACGGTGAAGGCGTACCAGATCAGGATTATGACCCCGAGCACGATCAGGATCGGTAGTGTCTTGCCTTCCGCCGCGCGTCGGAAGACGGGCGTTTTGGTGCCCGCCGGCGCCGTTCCCGCTGCCGCCGTCATGGCATCACCTTTGGGGCAGGGCGCTCGCCCCTCATCCTCACCTTCTCCCCGCAGGCGGGGAGAAGGGGGCATAGACGGGGCCGCTTCGTCCTTCTCCCCGCGTGCGGGGAGAAGGTGCCGGCAGGCGGATGAGGGGCAGCGCTGGCGGACGATCCCCTAGTCATCGCCATGCCCCGCTCTCAGCCCATCGCGCACCCGGTGTGCGATTTCCAGAAATTCCGGCGATTCCCGAATGTCGAGCGGCCTTTCCTTCGGCAGCGGCGAAACGATCACGTCCGTCACCCGGCCGGGACGCGGCGACATGACGATGATGCGCGTCGAAAGATAAACCGCCTCCGGTATCGAGTGGGTCACGAAGCCGATGGTCTTGCCGGTGCGGGCCCACAGGTCGAGCAACTGTTCGTTCAGATGGTCGCGCACGATTTCGTCGAGCGCGCCGAACGGCTCGTCCATGAGAAGAAGATCGGCGTCGAAAGCCAGCGCGCGGGCAATCGAGGCGCGTTGCTGCATGCCGCCGGAAAGCTGCCAGGGAAACTTCTTCTCAAAACCCGCCAGGTTCACCAGATCGAGCGTGCGGTGCACGCGCTCCTTCTGCTCGGCCTTCGAATAGCCCATGATCTCCAGCGGCAGGGCGACATTCCGCTCGATGGTGCGCCAGGGAAAGAGCCCGGCTGCCTGAAACACGTAGCCATAGGCCCGCTTGCGGCGGGCCTCCTCCGGCGTCATCCCGTTGACGAGGATTTCGCCGGCGGTTGGCTGCTCCAGATCGGCGATCACACGCAGAAACGTGGTCTTGCCGCAGCCTGATGGACCGATGAAGGAGACGAACTCGCCCTTGTTGATGGTCAGGTCCACATCGGCGAGCGCGCGCACCGGCCCGTCATTGGTTTCGAAGGTGAGGCCGAGCCCCTTCGCTTGCACGACGGGCTCGCTGGTTTGAGGGGAGGACGCTTCCTGGCGAATGGCTGGGTTGGCGTTCAATGGATGTGTCTCCTTATACGCCGCTCGCCGGAATGCCCGTCCGCTCCACCTTGCGCGGCGCGGTCACTTCTTTCCATTGCGAAAGCGCCCGGTTCACCGCCATGTGCGGCTCGCGCGCCACGAATTTTCCGTGGCCGGGCTTGGGCTTCACCACGCCATCCTCGACCACAATCTCGCCGCGCGACAGAACGGTCTTGGGCAGGCCCTTCACCTCAATGCCCTCGAACACATTGTAGTCGATGGCCGATTGCTGGCTCTTGGCCGAAATCGTCTTCGTGGCTTCCGGGTCCCAGATCACGATGTCCGCATCCGCGCCCTCAACGATCGCACCCTTTTGCGGATACATGTTCAGGATTTTTGCAATATTGGTGGAGGTGACGGCGACGAATTCGTTCATGGTCAGCCGGCCAGTGTTGACCCCATAGGTCCACAGAACGGGCATGCGGTCCTCGAGCCCGCCGGTTCCATTGGGGATCTTTGTGAAGTCCCCCACGCCGTAGCGCTTCTGCTCCGTCGTGAAGGCGCAGTGGTCGGTCGCCACCACCTGCAACGAGCCGGCCTGCAAGCCCGCCCACAGGGAATCCTGATGCTGCTTGTTGCGGAAGGGCGGGCTCATCACGCGGCGTGCTGCATGGTCCCAGTCGGCATTGGCATATTCACTTTCATCCAGCACCAGGTGCTGGATCAGCGGTTCACCGTAAACGCGCATGCCCTTCTGCCGCGCCCGGCGGATCGCCTCGTGGCTCTGCTCGCAGGAGGTGTGCACCACATAAAGCGGCGTGCCCGCCATGTCGGCGATCATGATGGCGCGGTTTGTGGCTTCGCCCTCCACCTCCGGTGGGCGCGAATAGGCGTGCGCCTCCGGCCCATTGTTGCCTTCCTCCAGCAGCTTTGCCTGAAGCTGTGCGACGACATCGCCGTTTTCGGCATGGACGAGGGGCAGGGCGCCAAGCTCGGCGCAGCGCTGAAACGACGAATACATCTCGTCATCGTCCACCATCAGCGCGCCCTTGTAGGCCATGAAGTGCTTGAAGGAGGTGATGCCCTTTTCCACCACCTCAGGCATCTCGTTGAACACCTGCTCGCCCCACCAGGTGATCGCCATGTGAAAGGAATAGTCGCAGGTCGCCCGGGTCGACTTGTTGTCCCACATCTGGATGGCTTCCAGCAGGGATTGACCGGGCGAGGGCAGGCAGAAATCCACCACCATCGTGGTGCCGCCCGAGACGGCAGCGCGGGTTCCGCTTTCGAAATCGTCGCTTGAATAGGTGCCCATGAAGGGCATTTCCAGATGGGTGTGCGGGTCGATCCCGCCCGGCATCACATAGCAGCCGGTGGCATCGATCTCATGATCGCCATGAAGATCGTGGCCGATCGCCACGATCTTGTCGTGCTGTACGAGAATGTCGGCCTTCCACGTCCGGTCAGCCGTGACGATGGTTCCGTTTCTGATGACCTTGGACATGAGTTTCCCCTCTTATTGTGTTGTCCTCGGCGGATATGAGAGATCGTCAGATCATTCGACGATCTCCGCCGTTTCCACCACGGCATGGAAAAGAACGTCGGCACCCGCTTGCGCCCACTCTTTCGTGATCTCTTCCGCCTCATTGTGCGAAAGGCCGTCGACGCAGGGGCACATCACCATGGCGGTCGGCGCCACCTGATTGATCCAGCAGGCGTCGTGACCGGCGCCCGAAACGATGTCGCGATGCGAATAGCCGAGCCGTTCGGCAGCGTCGCGGATCGCCTTCACGCAGCCCTCGTCGAAGGTGACCGGGGCGAAATGGCCGACCGGCTCGATCTCGAACGTGATGTCGAGTGCGTCGCAAATGGTCTCGATGCCCGCCTCGATCTTCGCGCGCATTTTGTTCAGCGTCTTCTCGTCAGGCGAGCGGATGTCGACGGTGAACACCGTCTTGCCCGGAATGACGTTGCGGGAATTGGGATAGACCTCCACATGGCCGATGGCGCCCACCGCGTTTGGCTGGTGGTCCATCGCCACTTCATGCACCAGTTCCGTCACCCGCGCCATGCCGAGCCCGGCATTGCGGCGCTTGGGCATCGGCGTCGAGCCGGTGTGGCTCTCCTTGCCGGTAAGCGTCACCTGCAGCCACCACAGGCCCTGCCCATGGGTGACAACGCCGATATCGACAAATTCGTCTTCAAGGATCGGCCCCTGCTCGATATGAAGTTCGAAGAAGGCCTTCATCTTGCGCTGGCCGACAGGCTCGTCGCCCTTCCAGCCGATGCGCTCCAGCTCGTCGCCGAAGCGCTTGCCTTCCGCGTCCGTGCGGTCATAGGCCCAGTCGCGCTCATGGACGCCGGCAAACACACCCGACGCCAGCATGGCAGGCGCAAAGCGCGTGCCTTCCTCATTGGTCCAGTTGGTCACCACGATGGGATGTTTGGTCTTGATGCCCAGATCGTTCATCGAGCGGATGACTTCGAGCCCGCCCAGAACGCCGAGCACGCCGTCATACTTGCCGCCCGTCGGCTGGGTGTCGAGATGTGAGCCCACATAGACGGGCAGGGCATCCGGGTCGGTGCCCGCGCGCGTCGCGAACATGGTGCCCATTTCGTCCACGCCCATTTCGAGCCCGGCTTCCTCGCACCATTTCTGAAAGAGTTTGCGGCCTTCGCCGTCTTCATCGGTCAGTGTCTGGCGGTTGTTGCCGCCGGCCACACCGGGCCCGATCTTCGCCATCTCCATGAGTGAATCCCAGAGGCGGTCGGCGTTGATCTTTAAGTTCTCGCCCGGTGCGGCCATGTTGCGTATTCCCTTACTTCAATTCGACTTCGACGAACGACATCGGTTTGTCGCCGCCATTGATGACATTGTGCTCCACACCCTCGTCGCGGCGGTAGGAAACGCCGGCTTCAAGGTTGTTGTGCACGGTTTCGCCGCCCGGCATTTCCAGATGGAAAGCGCAGGGCGTGAGTGTGGTGATGACATAGTCCATGCCATGGCGGTGCCAGCCGGTCTCCGCACCCGGCGCGAAATCCCAGCGGGTCACGCGCACGCGCTCGTCCTCGATCAACACCTCATGGGTGGCCTTTTCGCGTTCCGTCGCCATGTCAGTCGATCATCCTCAAAACGTCGCGCAGATTGTCGATCAGCTCGTCGATCTGGCCTTTGGAGATGATCAGCGGTGGCGAAAGGGCGATGATGTCGCCGGTGGTGCGGATCAGGAAGCCGCGCTCATAGGCTTTCAGGAAGGCGGAGAAGGCGCGCTTGGTCGGTTCGCCGGGAATGCTCTCCAGCTCCACCGCGCCGACAAGGCCGATGTTGCGAATGTCGATCACATGCGGCTCCCCCTTGAGCGAATGCAGCGCATCGGCCCAGTGGTCGGCAAGCTCCGAGGCGCGCGTGAGCAGCCCCTCTTCCTGATAGGTGTCGAGCGTCGCCAGGCCCGCCGCACAGGCAATCGGATTGCCCGAATAGGTGTAGCCGTGGAAGAACTCGATCAGGTGTTCGGGCCCGTTCATGAAAGCGTCGTGGATTTCCTTCTTCACGAACACGGCGCCCATGGGGATGACACCGTTGGTCACGCCCTTGGCGGTGGTCATGATGTCCGGCACCACACCGAAATAATCCGCAGCAAACGGCGCGCCGAGGCGGCCGAAACCGGTGATGACCTCATCGAAGATCAGAAGAATGCCGTGCTTGTCGCAGATATCGCGCAGGCGCTTCAGATAGCCCTTCGGCGGGATCAGGACGCCCGTGGAACCGGCCACCGGCTCGACGATCACCGCCGCCACCGTCGAGGCGTCGTGCAGCGTGACGATGCGCTCCAGTTCGTCGGCCAGATCGCCGCCATGCTCCGGCTCGCCGCGCGTGAACGCGTTCTGGCCGGGCAGATGCGTATGCGGCATGTGGTCGACGCCTGTCAGAAGCGTGCCGAACATCTTGCGGTTGGCAACGATGCCGCCCACCGAGATGCCGCCGAAATTGACGCCATGATAGCCGCGTTCGCGGCCGATCAGGCGGAAGCGGGAGCCGTCGCCCCTGGCGCGGTGATAGGCAAGCGCGATTTTCAGCGCCGTGTCGACGCTCTCGGAGCCGGAATTGGTGAAGAAGACGTGGTCCATCCCCTCCGGCGCGATCGCCGCCAGCCGGTTGGCGAATTCGAATGCGATGGGATGGCCCATCTGGAAGGCGGGCGCATAGTCGAGCTGTGCCGCCTGCTGCTGAATGGCCTCGGTGATCTTCGGCCGGCAATGGCCGGCATTCACGCACCATAAGCCTGCCGTGCCGTCCATGATCTTGCGGCCATCCTCGGCCGTGAAATGCATGTCCTTGGCGGCGACGAGCATGCGCGGCGTTTCCTTGAACTGCCGGTTCGCGGTGAACGGCATCCAGAACGCAGACAGATCGTTCGGCCTCTTGTTGAGCCTGTCGAGCATGACCAAGCTTCCCCTGATTGTTGTTTCGCTCGGCTTGTCCCGGTCAATGCTTGGTGCTTTGCGCGAAGATATGCTACGCAATTTTTGACCGTTTGGACAAACGTTAACACCGCCATGTTGGCGGTCAAGGGGATAGTAGGGGAAATGTCCTTGCGCTGGCGCATTCCACAGTGGACTAATCGGCTGGACCAGCTTGGCCTTTCGCCATGGGCTGGTGATGTCCGCCATGCGGGCGAGGCCGCCTGATGGACAAGCCCGCCGCCCGTCCAAAGCGCACCCGCATCCAGCGCGAAAAGCGCGAACTGATCGGCGAGGCCGCGCTGGAGGTTTTTTCCCAGCATGGGTTTCGCGGCTCGACCATTGACCAGATTGCCGATGCGGCCGGCATGTCGAAGCCCAATCTCCTCTATTATTTCAAGAACAAGGAGGAGATTTTTGCGACTTTGATTCACCGTCTCATGGAGACGTGGCTCGCCCCCCTGCGCGAAATGGATGCGGCGGGCGATCCGCACACCGAAATCCGCTCCTACATCCGCCGCAAGATGGAGATGTCGCGCGACTTTCCACGCGAAAGCCGGCTTTTCGCCAATGAGATCCTGCAGGGCGCGCCGCGCATCCTTCCGCTGCTTGAGGGCGAGCTCAAGGAACTGGTGGACGAGAAGGCGGCGGTCATCGCCGCATGGATGCGTGAGGGAAAGCTAAAGAAGAGCGATCCCTACCACTTCATCTTCGCCATCTGGGCGACCACCCAGCACTACGCCGATTTCGACGTTCAGGTACGCGCCGTTCTCGGCGCAAAACGCGGAGGCGAGGGCCGTTTCGAGGATGCCGCGCGGTTTTTGGAGGGGTTGTTTTTGGGGTAAGTAACGGCACTTTTCGAGACGGTTCGCCATGAGGATGCGATAGAGCTGGCCCCGTCCGGGGATAAACCGGCGCTCATACCCGCAATCCTGATCTTTTTCTTTTTCTCAAGCATCTGAATTGTCTTCGGAACGCGCATCGTTCCCCGTATCACATCAAGAAAGGGATAGGAATTTTATCCTCGCCGCCCGCAGTGGCCCGATCATAACCCCGTTGAACGAGGCGGGGTCAGACGGTCAGCGAAGGCGACGAGCGAGAACTTGCCAGGGATTATGCGGCGCTGCGCGCGGCCTATGCCGAAGGCGCGTTTCTGATACGGGCTTGGCATTTGCAGGCCTTGCTGGAGGCGCGGGCGAACTTCAATCCCGCTCAGCCGCGTGTTCCGCGTGGTTACCGCTTTGGCGGGCGGTGGACCGGGCCGGGTGGCGACTGGGGCGGACCTGCACGGGACGATGGCCGTGCGAGAATTGTGGCGGTCAGCCACGACCCGGACGAGCCGAAGATCCCCGATAGGAGGCCAGCGCGGGCGCGTGAGCGCAATCGGATCGGCCGTGCTGCGGCCCGGTATCTGCGGACGCTTTCGCTTTGGCAGCAGGTTCGCTTTCTCGCGCGGGTCGGCTGGCTGGCGAACGAAGCCGGGCACACGATCCGATCCTACTCTGACGAGCCGCGCGCGCTGGAGGAACTTAAGGAACGTGCGACTTTTCCGAGACCGGGCTATGATATACACCATATAGTTGAGAAAACGCCAGCATATCGTGACGGATTTTCGCGGGAGATGATCGAGAGCCCCGACAACAAGGTGCTGGTTCCACGGTACAAGCATTGGGAGATTACGGCCTGGTACGCCAAAAGAAATGGCAAGTTCGGTGGCCTCTCTCCTCGAGAGGCTCTCCGTAATGCCACTTGGCGCAGGCGGGTAGAGATAGGACTGTCGGCATTGAGGGAACATGGAGTTTTGAGATGACGGTGAAGAAGAGAAGTGAGCTCTCCGTCGATCAGATTATCCGGCGGTTTATCGACCTCAGCCTGACGCAGCATGAGGCTGTGCTATATCTCGAAACACGGCCCTACAATCGCGCTTATCTTAAGATTAAAGGTTTGGCGGAAGAACTGGAAGCACGCCCCGGTGATCAGCGGCATGTTCTGGTCGATCTTTTCGACCATCCAAACCCGCAAGTGCGTTTGAACGCAGCCACATATGCCCATCCCCTTTTCCCAGATCCGGCCATTAAGGTCGTTCAATCCATCATTGATGCCAAAAGACATCCACAGGAAGCGGATGCCAGAACCGTGCTTGACTACTTGATCAATGGACCTCTTGAGCCGGAATGATGGAGTTGTTGCGAAGATGACATCTCGACATCATACCGAAACCCAAGCCCGTTCATTGAACATGCTGGATGGGTTGGACGCTTGGGTAGGTCTGCTGCCAAATCCAATGATTTGGGAGGATTCTTGTTTCAGCAACTTCTTCGAGGGCTTCAGGGCGCGGGCGGGTAGAGGCCGGCCTTTTGCGTTGCAACGGCTTGGAACTTTCAAATGATGACGAGACGCAAGAATAACGCTCCCGTCGACGAGATGCTGCAACGCTTCATCGAACTGAGCCTGACGCAGCATGAGGCGCTGCTATATCTTGAGGCCCGGCCTTACAACCGGGCTCAGACCACTGACAAACCCCGTCGATTTTCGGCGGGGTTTTGTTCAAGTGTGTGCGGTTTCTGGTTTTTGCCTGTCAGGAACAGGCGTCAT